>JAHJTW010000299.1 GCA_018829565.1 bacterium
ACGCGTACTAGGGAAGACCCCTCTGCCGGGTGAGACCGGCAGAGGGATGACAGCGGACACAATTTCGACGGCACAACCATCACCTCAAGGATCGGGGTTTCCGGCCGATAGTATCAGGGAGAAACGCCGGCTCGTCCGGCCCCTGAAAACCGTATGCCCGAGGAGCCCGTCCCGGATGGATATCAAGCGCATCCTCACCGAAATGATCGAGCGGGGGGCCAGCGACCTCCACCTGAAGGTGGCGACCCCGCCCGTCCTGCGCATCAACGGCAGTCTGGTCCAGGCCGACTATCCCGCCCCTACTATCCAGGAGATGCTGGCGGTCACCCAGCAGATCCTGACCCCGGGGCAACGCGAGAGCTTCGAACGGACCCGGGAGATCGATTTCGCGTTCGGGGTGCCCGGAGTGGCCCGGTTCCGGGCCAATTTCTACGTCCAGCGGGGTAGCGTGGCCATGGTGTTCCGCCACGTCCCCGTGGAGATCCGCAGTCCCGAGGAGCTCGGCCTGCCCACGGTGGTCAAGGACCTGGCGGTCCGGCCCCGGGGCATGATCCTCGTGACCGGCACCGTGGGCAGCGGCAAGAGCACGACCCTGGCGTCCATGGTGGACATCATCAACCGGGATTGCGCCCGCCACGTGATCACCATCGAGGACCCCATCGAGTTCCTGCACAAGGACCGCAGGAGCATCATCAGCCAGCGCGAAGTCGGCTGCGACACCGAGAGCTACAGCGACGCCTTGAGGTACGTGTTGCGGCAGGATCCGGACGTCGTCCTGATCGGGGAGATCCGGGACGCGGAGTCCATGAAGATCGCCCTGACGGCGGCCGACACCGGGCATCTGGTGCTGAGCACCATGCACACCACCGACGCGACCCAGACCATCAGCCGCATCATCTCGTTCTTCCCTCCGCACCAGCAGCAGGAGATCCGCTACCTGCTGGCCTCGACCCTGCAGGCGGTCATCAGCCAGCGTCTGGTGGCGGATGTCGACGGGTTGCAGCGGTATCCGGCCTGCGAGATCCTCATCACCACCAGCACCATCCGGGAATACATCCGGGATCCCGAGAAGACGGTGCTGATCCGTCAGGCCATCCAGGAAGGTTTCGTCCAGTACCAGATGCAGACCTTCGACCAGTCCCTGATGCAGCTCTACCGGGAGGGCCTGGTGAGCCTGGACATCGCGACCCGGGCCAGCAGCAATCCCCACGAGTTCCTCCTGCGCATCAAGGGCATCCAGGGGAGTTCGGACACCACCTGGGACAGGTTCGAAAAGGAAACCGAGGAAGAGAGTCCGGAGATCACGAGGATCTGATCCCGGCCGACCCGGCGAACACCACGGCCCTCCTGACGGAGGGCCGTTTTCTCTTGCCTTCACCCGGCAGCCGCCCCACAATATGGCGGCAGAATCGAAAGGGTGAGGGATGAGGGCGTTCCGGCGGCCGCCAGGCGGCAGGGTGTCCCCCTTGGTGTCATATTCCCAGGCCAGGAAGTTCCGAATGTTCAAAAAAGTCCTCATCGCCAATCGCGGCGAGATCGCCCTGCGCGTCATGCGGGCATGCCGTGAACTGGGGATCCAGAGCGTCGCCATCCATTCCTTCGCGGACGTGGAGTCGCTCCATGTGAAATATGCCGACGAATCCGTCTGCGTCGGCAAGACCTCGAGCGCCGACAGCTACCTGAAGGTTCCCAACATCATCGCGGCGGCCGAGATCACCGGATCCGACGCCATCCACCCCGGATACGGGTTCCTGGCTGAGAATGCCGCCTTCGCGGAGATCTGCGTCGACAACGGGTTCACCTGGATCGGTCCCGACGCCGAGGTCATCCGCTGCATGGGGGACAAGGCCACCGCCCGGACCATGGCCGTCGAGGCCGGCGTCCCGGTCGTTCCGGGGACGGGCCTGGTGCCCGGGGTCGAGGATGCGGTGACGGCCGCCGAGCAGTTCGGGTATCCGGTGATCATCAAGGCGACCGCCGGGGGTGGGGGCAAGGGCATGAGGGTGGCGCGCAACGAGGAGGAACTGCGGAAGAACTTCGTCGCGGCCCGGACCGAGGCGGGGGCGGCCTTCGGGAACGACGCCGTCTACATCGAAAAGTACCTGGTGAAGCCCCGCCACGTGGAGATCCAGCTCATGGGGGACCACCACGGGACCGTGCTGCATTTCGGCGAACGGGATTGTTCCATCCAGCGCCGCCACCAGAAGCTCATCGAGGAGGCCCCCTCGCCCGCGGTGACTCCGGAGATCCGCGAGGCGATGGGCGCGGCCGCCGTCCGCCTGGCCGAGCGGGTGGGTTACACCAGCGCGGGCACCGTCGAGTTCCTGCTCGACGAGGACGGGTCGTTCTACTTCATGGAGATGAACACGAGGATCCAGGTGGAGCATCCGGTGACGGAGATGGTCACGGGTTACGACCTGGTGAAGTGGATGATCCGGGTCGCCGCGGGGGAGAAGTTCACCTTCGGCCAGAAGGACATCCGGGTCACGGGGCACGCCATCGAATGCCGGATCAACGCCGAGAATCCCGAACGGGACTTCATGCCGTGCCCGGGCCGCGTCTTCTACTATCACGCTCCCGGGGGCCCGGGGATCCGCGTCGACACCCACGTCTATTCCGACTACTCCGTCCCACCCCATTACGATTCGTTGCTGGCCAAGATCATTGCCTACGGCGAGGATCGCGAGGAAGCTGTCGCAAGGATGCGACGGGCGCTGGCCGAGTGCGTCTTCGAAGGTCTGCCCACGAGCACGCCCTTCCACCAGGAAGTGCTCCAGCATCCCGTCTTCCTGGCGGGAAAGGCCACGACACGCTTCCTGGAAGAGGAATTGACCCAACTGCAGGAGGGTTTGCGTGTCCGGGCGAAATCCGAGGAAGGCTAGGCGGAAGGGCGCCGGACCGGGTGCGGACGCCCCCTGGCTCAGCGGCCTGCTGCTGCTGGCCCTGGCGGCGTATCTGGGTCTGTCCCTGACCGGGGGGACGGGTCCGTGGTGGCTGGCGGTGACGGGGCATCCCCAGGATTCCCTGGTGGCGGGGGACAATCCCGGCGGCCCGGTCGGCGGGTATCTGGCCCTGGGCCTCGAAGTCATGCTCGGTCGCCTGTGGGTCTGGGCGGTGCCCCTCATCCTGGTGTCGATCGGCGTGGGGATGTTCACCGGACGCCAGTTTCCTCCGCGATTCTGGCTGTTGCGGGTCCTGCCGCTCTGGGTCGCGACCGGCGCCTTCGTGGCGCAGCCGAATGCCCTGGTCGAACCCGGGACCGGCGCCCGCTACGGGGGCATCGTCGGGTTCTACGTCGCCCGGGGGTTCACGACCCTGTTCGGACCCATGGGCGGTCCCATCTTCATTTTTCTCCTCCTGCTGATCACCGTCATCCTGGTCCTGCGCCCCTGGCTCGGCTGGTTGCCCGGCCTGCTCGAACGCCTCGGCACGGGGCTTGCCGCCGTGGGTTCGGTCCTGCGCCGGATCCTGGCCTGGCCCGTCCAGTTGGCCTGGCGGGCCTTGCGGGCGCCGGCAAGCTGGCCGGGCGCCCTGGCCGAGCGGAGGCGGCAGGCCAGGGAACGCAGGGCGGAGGAGGAGGCGGCAGACGGTCCGACCGGTCCTTCCCCGGCGGTCGCCGCTCCGGTCGCCTCCCCGTCCGGGCGGGCCAGGGTCCTTCACGACGTGCCCGATTCCACGGGCCCCGCCGGATCCATCGCGGAATTCGATCCTGGAGACGTTGAGGAGGCACGGTCGCAGGACGCGGAGGTCCGGCCGGTAACAGAATCGCTGACTCTCCAGGGTGCTGCCGGACCCGCCGAGGACGAGGGCTACTTCGAGGACGAGGGGGATGTTTCCCGGCCGCGGCCGAAGAAGCGCAAGAAGGCCAAGGGGACGTTCGTCCTGCCTGATCTGGAACTGCTGACTCCTGCCGGCCCGGACGTCCAGCCACTCAGCCGCCAGGAACTGGACTCCTCGGCGGACCTGCTGGAGGCCACCCTGCGTTCGTTCGGGGTCGAGGGCGAGGTAAAGGACGTGCGCCCCGGGCCCGTCGTGACCACCTTCGAGTACCAGCCGGGTTCCGGCATCCGCGTCAACCAGATCGTCCAGCGCAGCGACGATCTGGCCCTGGCCATGAGGGCGCGGTCGATCCGCATGGAGGCTCCGATTCCCGGCAAGGCCGCCGTCGGCATCGAGATCCCCAATCCCAAGCCCAAGATGGTGCGGCTGCGCGAGGTCCTCGAGAACACCGACCAGGAAGGGGCGGCGGCCCTGACCGTGGTGCTGGGCAAGGACGTGGTCGGCCGCCCCGTCAACATCGACATCGCCGGTTTGCCCCACCTGCTCGTGGCCGGGTCCACCGGCAGCGGCAAGTCGGTGTGCCTGAATGCCATGATCTGCAACCTGCTGCTGCGGAACACGCCGGAGACCCTGCGGCTGGTCCTCATCGACCCGAAGATGCTCGAACTGAGCGTCTACAACGGCATCCCGCACCTGCTGCTGCCGGTGGTCACGGATCCCCGGGAGGCCCTGAAGGCGCTGCAGTGGATGGTGGCCCAGATGGAGTACAGGTACCGCCAGCTGTCGAAGCATTCGGTGCGGAACATCCTGCAGTACAACCAGAAGGTGGCCAAGGGCGAGATCGAGGACGAGGACGGGGAGACCGTCACCGAGATCATGCCTTACTACGTGACCATCGTGGACGAACTTGCCGACCTGATGATCCAGCTCGGGGCGGACATGGAAGGCCCCATCACGCGTCTGGCCCAGAAGGCCCGGGCGGTGGGCATCCACCTGATCCTGGCGACCCAGCGGCCCAGCGTGGACGTGCTGACCGGCGTGATCAAGGCCAACATCCCCTGCCGGATCGCCTTCCGGGTGATCCAGAAGAACGACTCGAGGACCATCCTGGACATGAACGGCGCCGAGCAGCTGCTGGGGCACGGCGACATGCTCTACCTGCAGCCGGGCCGCGCCCTGCCCGTGCGCGTGCACGGTTCGTTCATCGACGTCGACGAGTGCGAGGCGATCTCCGCCCACTGGCAGGACTTCACCGGGATGACCGAGGAGATCAGCCTGAACGAGAACCCCGCCGGGGGCGGCATGGTCACCGGCGAGGACGACCTTTTCGAGGAGGCCAAGCGCATCGTGATCCTGCACCAGAGCGGCTCCACCTCCCTGCTGCAGCGCCGCCTGCGCATCGGCTACACCCGCGCCGGACGGCTCATGGACATGCTGGAGGAGGCGGGGGTCGTCGGCCCCTTCACCGGGAGCAAGGCCCGGGACGTGCTCATCAAGGCCGAGGACCTCGGTCAGGCCGGCGAGGGTCAGGCCTGATGCGGAAGGTGTTCTGCGCCACCCTGGGCTGCGACAAGAACCTCGTGGACTCCGAGGCGCTCCTGGGGCGTTTCGCCATCAAGGGCGTCCAGGCGGTGGACGACCCTGAGGCCGCCGACATCTGGGTCCTGAACACCTGCGGGTTCATCGAGGCCGCCCGCAGCGACAGCGCCGAGACCCTGCGATCCCTGTGCGACGCCAAGGGAGAGCGCACCCTGGTCGTCTGCGGCTGCTGGTCCCAGGAACACGGCGACCTGATCCGCGAGCGCTTCCCTGCGGTGGACGTCGTCGCCGGGGTGGGGCAGTTCGACGAGGTGGTCGCCGCCTGCACGGGGACCGGATCCCCGGCGCCGTCCGCACCGTCCGGGACGGGGGTCTTCCCCCTCGCGGGGCCCGCCCCGCAGCCCATCGTGGGAGATCCCATGGCCGCCCCTTACGTGGGCATCGCCGAACGTCCCCTGCTGACCCCGGGGCACGTCGCGTTCGTCAAGATCGGCGAGGGGTGCAACTTCTCCTGTTCCTTCTGCCGGATCCCCCTGATCCGCGGCAAGCAGCGTAGCCGCCCGATCGCCGAGATCGCCGGCGAGGTCCGCCGGCTCGCCGGACGAGGCGTCACCGAGATCCAGCTGGTCAGCCAGAACACCAGCGACTTCGGCCGGGACTCGGGCGAGAACCTGCACGACCTCGTCAAGACGCTGGACGGAATCGACGGGCTGCGGCGCATCCGCCTGTTCTATCTCTACTCCGGGGTGGTGACGGCCGACGACCTTCTGCGGCTGCTCGATCTGCCGAAGGTGGTCCCGTATCTGGACCTTCCGGTCCAGCACGCCTCACCGCGCCTGCTGAAGGCCATGCGCCGTCCCGGCCTGTCGCGCACGTCGCCCGACTTCTTCGCGACCCTCAGACGAGCCCGCCCGGAAGTCGTCCTGCGGTCCACCGCGTTGCTGGGTTTCCCGGGGGAGGAGGACGAGGACGTGGCCGTGCTGGCCGACTTCCTGGCCGAGGTGGAGTTTGACCACCTGGGAACCTATCGTTATTCTCCCGAGCCTGGAACGTCGTCGGCCGAGCTTCCGGACCGGGTGCCCGAGGAAGTGATCCTGGACCGCGAAGCCCTCATCCAGGGCATCCAGGAGGAGATCGCCCTCGAGCGGATGGAAGGCCGCCTGGGGCAGGACCACGAGATCCTGGTGGACCGCATCCTGGCTCCTGACGACCTCGCCGAGGAGGGCTGGCTGGATCTCCTGGACGGCTTCGAGGCCGGGGAAGAAGCCGACGGGGCCCTGCGGCAGGCGACCCACGGGGCCGGACCTTTGGCTGTGGGACGCAGTTTTCATTTCGGGTATGATGTGGACGGGAACGTCATCATGCCGGCCGGGAACCTGGAGCCGGGCCGTTATGTTAGAGGCGTGTTCCGGAAGGCGACCGCCACCGATGTCTGGGCCGAGGAGCCCGCGGGTGAACCATGAGGGAAAGGCCTGTTGAACGCATGAACTCTCTCGCCGCTCGAATCGCCGCCATGTCCGGGATCATGATCGCGCTGTCGTTCGTCTGCGTGGCCGCCCAGGCCGGGGAGGGGGCCGGTCCCTTCGCGGCGGGGAGGTCCGATACCGTGAGGACCAACCTGTGGCTGGCCGAATCCCTGCTTGCCGAGGTGGCGGCCGAGGGGGTGGCCGCCCTGCCGCAGGACGGCGGCCGGGTCCGCCTGCAGAGCGCCCTCGATACGCCCGCGGCCCATCTCTTCCAGACGGTGGCCACGGGGTTGCTGGCTGACCGGGGATACGAGGTCTTCCTCGATACGGGTGAAGAGGGGGTTCCCGCTCCGGTGGATTACGTCTTCGGCTACCGGGTCCTCGGGGTCCAGCTCGATTATCCCGAAGTGGGTCGGACCCTGGGGATCTGGCGCAACTGGGTCGGCCGGGAGGTCGAGGTCTCGGTCATGCTGGAACTGTCGGAGGCCGCCACGGGCAGGGTGCTGCTGAACCGCAAGGTCGACCGCGGCTATCGCGACCGTTTCGACGATCACGAACTCGGCCGGGTCGAATCGCCCCTGTACGACTTCACGACCGCGGAGATCAAGGGCAGCGGCTGGCAGGACCGGATGGAGGAAGTCGTGGTCCTCGGCACCCTGGCCGGTCTGGTCGCCGTCTATTTCGCCAACACCAGCGATTGAGGCCGTCGCCGTCTGGCGACCGGCCCGGAGGATTCATTGGCCTCGTTGAAACGCAGACATCCCGTACCTGTGGCCGGCCTGGCGCTGGCGGCGGTTCTCCTGCTCCTGGCGATCGTCGGGGCCGGTTGCGGCACCAGCAATCCCCATCCTCCGGGCAGCTTCGACCGCGGCGTATTCTACGCCGAGAAGGGGAAGGGAATCGAGGCGGTCACGGCGTTCGAGTCCTTCGTGCGCCGCAATCCCACCGACAGCCTTGCCTCCGAAGCCCAGTTCCTCAAGGCCATGACCTACATGGAGATGAAGGAATTCCCCCTCGCGGCGGTCGAGTTCCAGATCCTGCGCAAGGACTACCCCACCAGCGACCGGGTGGAGGAGGCTTTCTTCCAGGAGGGGCTGGCCTACCTGGGCCAGGTGGGAAAGATCCAGCGGGACATCACCGGGGCCTACGAGGCCAGGCTGCACTTCCTGAAGTTCATGCAGACCTATCCCCAGTCGCCGCGCATTCCCGAAGCCCGGAAGGTCATGCAGGACATCTCGGACCTGATGGTGGAAAAGCGCCTCCAACAGGTGCGGGTCTTCCAGCAGCTGAACCGGCACCAGGCGGTGGCCGCGACCCTGGACGGGGTCCTGGCCGATGAGGCCGGCAGTTCCCGCCTCGACGAGGTCCTCTGGGTGAGGGCGCAGACCGCCGGCAAGCTGGAAAAGCCCGAGGAACGGCGGGAGTTTCTCCGGAGGCTGGTGAACGAATTCCCCGAGAGCCCCTACGCCGAGCGGGCCCGGTCCGCCCTCAAGCGCGACGGCGATTCCGGGGCCGGCGGGGTGGAAACCGAGGAGCCATGATCCTCGCCGTCCTCGGCGGCTCTTTCGACCCGGTCCATTCAGGCCACGTGGCCCTGGGGCGCCACCTGCTGGCGGGGGGGTACGGCGAGCGCCTGCTGGTGATTCCCACCGCCCGCTCTCCCCACAAGGACGGCCCCCGTGAATCCGGGAGCCACCGTCTCGCCATGCTCCGGCTGGCCTTCGCCGGGGTCCCCGGCAGCGCCATCGACGACAGGGAACTGCGCCGAGGCGGGGTGTCCTACACCGCAGATACCCTTGCCGAACTCGCCGCCGCACATCCCGGTTGCGAACTCCGCCTGGCCATCGGCCAGGACAACCTGGCCGGTTTCCCGACCTGGCGCTCACCGGAGAGGATCCTCGAACTCGCCTCTCTTCTGGTCGTCAGCCGGGAGGTTCCCGGGCCAGGCGTCCCCCGCACTCCGGCCGAGGCCAGGAGGATGCTGCAAGAGGCCCGCCTTGCGGGAGAACGGCTGATCTGGGTCGGGGATTTCCGGGAGTCCGTGTCATCCACGGGGGTTCGTGCTATGCTGGCGGCAGGTGGGGACACGGCCGGAATTCTGCATCCGGACGTCCGCGCCTACATCGACGCCCACGGTCTTTACCGCGCCTGAAGATTCCCGGCCGGTCCCTGATCCGTTCGCGAAAGGTTGAACCCGTGTCCCTCATCCTGGTCGACGGCTCCGCCCTTGTCTACCGGTCCCATTACGCCTTCGCCAACCGTCCCCTGACCTCTCCTTCGGGCGAACTGACCTCGGTGGCCTTCGGCTTCTTCAGCTCCGTCCTGCGGTTGATCGAGGACCGCGCCCCGACCCACCTGGCGGTGGTTTTCGACCTGCCCGGCAAGAACTTCCGGCACGCGATCTTCCCCGAGTACAAGGCCCATCGCAAGCCCATGCCCGAGGAGATCGTCGAGCAGCTGCCCCGCCTGCGGGAACTCCTGGATGCGTGGGGAGTCCCCGTCCTGGAGAAGGAGGGAGTCGAGGCGGACGACGTCATGGGCACCCTGGCCCGGCAGGCGTCCGCAGCCGGGCAGCAGGTCTGGCTGTACACGGGCGACAAGGACTTCATGCAGCTCCTCGACGGGAACATCGGCATGCTGAAGCCGGGCCGGAGGGGGGACGAGATCACCGTGCTGGAGGCGGACGACGTCCGCCGGGAGTACGGCCTGGAGCCGGCCGAACTCATCGAGGTGTTCGCGCTCTCGGGTGACAAGGCCGACAACATCCCGGGCGCCCCCGGGATCGGGGACAAGACGGCCCTCAAGCTCATCCAGGACTTCGGTTCGCTGGACGGGCTTTTCGACGCCCTCGAGGCGAGCAAGCTGACTCCCCGGCTCAAGCGGGTCATCGGGGAGAACCGGGATCAGGTGTATCTCTCGCGTGAACTTTTCACCATCCGCACGGATGTGGACCTTCCCGGCTCGTGGCGCGATCTGCGCACGGTGCTGCCCACGGGGGACGAGGTGTCCGCCCTGCTCCAGGAGCTGGGATTGCGCCGGGTGCGGCAGCTCGTCGACCGCCTGGCCGTCGCCTCCCCGGACCCGGGGACGGGCGGCGAGGCCGGAGTAGCGTCCCCCGGTCCGGACCCTGCTCCGCCAACGGAACCTGCCCCTGCGGCGGCCGACTCCTGGGCGGGGAGGCGGCGCGCCCGCGGTTACGAACGCCTGGCGGACCTCGCCTCGCTGGAGACCTGGCTCGGTGACATGGATCCGGAGGCGCCCCTGGCGATCGACACCGAGACCGATGCGTTGCGGAAGGACACGTGCCGGCTCGTCGGGATCAGCCTGGCCGGCAGCGCGCGCGAGGGCCGGACGCTGCCGCCGGCCTACGTGCCCGTCCTCTGGAGGGAGGAGGACGACCACGGGGGTGCAGGCACCCTCTTCCCGGAAACTTCGGTCCGTTCCCGTCTCGAGGAGGTCAGGTCCGTCCTGCAGCCCTTCCTGGCCGGGTCGAACCTGAAGGTCGGGCAGAACCTGAAGTTCGACGAGTGGATCCTGGAGCGCCACGGTTTCCGGCTCTCGGGACCCCGGTTCGACACCATGCTGGCCTCCTACATCCTCGATCCCGGCCGGCGCAGCCACGGGCTGGACGACCTGGTCCTCGATCTGCTGGGCCACCGCATGATGCCTTACGCCGAACTGTTCGCTCCCGGCGACAAGTCCCGGGACATCCTCGCGGTCGACCCGGACCGGCTGGCCCTCTACGCCGCCGAGGACGCCGATTACACCCTGCAGCTGTTCGTCAGGCTCCAGGAAGAACTCCGGACCGAGGGGATGGAGGGACTGTTCCGGGAACTGGAGATGCCGGTGGCCCGGGTTCTGCTCGTCATGGAACGCAACGGGATCATGATCGACCGCCCCTTCCTGGCGGAACTGCGGGAACGCTTCGAGGCCGAACTCGCGGAGTACACCCGCCGCATCCACGAACTGGCCGGCGAGGCCTTCAACATCCAGAGTCCGAAGCAGCTGGGCGTGGTCCTCTTCGAGAAGCTGGGCCTCAAGCCCCTCAAGAAGACCGCCACGGGCTGGAGCACCGACGTGGACGTCCTGACCGCACTCGCCGAGGAGCACGAGCTGCCCGCGCTCATCCTCGAGTACCGCCAGATCGCCAAGCTCCAGAACACCTACGTGGAAACCCTGCCCGACCTGGCCAATCCCGACACCGGCCTGATCCACACGTCGTACAACCAGGCCGTCGCCGCCACCGGCCGGTTGTCCAGTTCCGATCCCAACCTGCAGAACATCCCGGTGCGGACCGAACTGGGCCGGCAGATCAGGCGGGCCTTCGTGCCCCGGGCCGAGGACCACCTGTTCCTGTCCGCGGACTACTCCCAGGTCGAACTGCGCCTGCTGGCCCACCTCGCCGACGACCCGGGTCTGCAGCAGGCCTTCCGCGACGGGGCCGACGTCCACCGGCGGACCGCCGCTCTCATCGCCGGGGTCGGCGAGGACGAGGTCACCGCCGGGATGCGCAGCCGAGCCAAGGCCATCAACTTCGGCGTCATCTACGGGATGGGCGCCCGCGCCCTGGCCCGTCAGATCGGCGTCAAGGTCGCCGAGGCGGCGGAGTTCATCGACACCTACTTCCGGACCTACCCCGGGGTGCGGGCCTTCATCGAGGCCACCAAGGAAGCCGCGCGGCGCGAGGGCTCGGTGGCCACCCTGCTCGGCAGGCGGCGGCTGCTGCCGGACATCCAGTCGGCGAACAACCGCATCCGCAGCTTCCAGGAACGGGTCGCGGTGAACACCCCGATCCAGGGGACCGCGGCCGACCTGATCAAGCTGGCCATGGTGCGGATCCAGGACGGCCTGGACGCCTCGGATCTGCGCGCCATGCTGTTGATGCAGGTGCACGACGAGCTCGTCCTGGAGGTGCACCGCGGGGATCTGGCGTTCGTGGAGGACCTCGTGCGGACGGGCATGGAGGGGGCTCTCGACCTCAAGGTCCCCCTGGTGGTCGACATCCACACCGGGCGCAACTGGGCGGAGGCCCACGGATGAAGACCGTGGCCGTGACCGGACCCATCGCGGGCGGCAAGTCCACCTTCACCCGGCTGCTCGCGGCCGGGGGAGCGGCGGTCCTCGACGGGGACGCCCTCGGACACGAGGTGCTCGAGATTCCCGAGGTCAAGGACGCACTGATCGGGGCCTTCGGGCCGGAAGTGGTCAGGAACGGTCAGGTCGACCGCAAGATCCTGGGCGACATCGTTTTCTCCGGTCCGGACAAGCTCCGGGAGCTGAACGCCATCACCCACGAGGCGCTCGCGGACCTGTTCCGGCGACGGCTGGATCTCCATGCCCGCGCGGGAGCCCATGACCTTGCCGTCCTGGAGGCGGCCGTTTATTATCTTTTGCCTTCCCCGGTCCCTGTGGATATGGTGGTCACCGTGACCGCGCCGGCGGACATCCGCCTGCAGCGGCTGCTTGCCCGGAACGGGAGCGACCCCGTCGCCGCGGCGGCGAGGATCGACGCCCAGGCGGACATGGAGCGGGGCTGGGCATCCGCCGACCTCGTCGTGGTCAACGACGGCGAGCCCGCGAAGCTGGAGGAGGCGGCTCGGCGGGTCCGCAGCCTGCTGGGCCTGGACCCCTGATCGGACAACCCGGAAGTAGGATGACGACGTGAGAGAGACGCTGGACAGGATCAAGGAAGCGGAAGAGACCCTGGCCTCCCTCAAGGAGGGTCTTTGACTACCCGGGCCTGTGTGTCAAGCTGAAGGCCTGCGAGGCCAGGCAGTCCGCTCCCGAGTTCTGGAGCAACCAGGAGGAGGCGGGCAGGGTCGTCAAGCAGGTGCGGTCGCTGAAGCAGTGGATCGAACCCCTGGAAGAGGCGAGCCGGCTGGCGGAGGACCTGAACGTCCTGCTGGAGCTGGCCATGGAGGAGGAGGACGAGGACTCCGCGGCCGAGGCCCTCGTCCAGGTCGCCAAGCTGGAGAAGCTCGTCGAGCAGCTGGACACGCGGTTCCTGCTCAGCGACCCCGACGACGAGCGCGGGGCGGTCATGGAGATCCACCCCGGGGCGGGCGGCACCGAGAGCGCGGACTGGGCCCAGATGCTCCTGCGGATGTACACCCGGTACTTCGAGCGCGAGGGCATGAAGTTCCAGACTCTCGACCTGCAGGCGGGTGAGGAGGCCGGCATCAAGACCGCCGTCCTGGAGATCGACAGCCCCTTCGCCTACGGCTACCTCAAGAGCGAATCGGGGGTTCACCGGCTGGTGCGGATCAGCCCCTTCGACGCCCAGAACCGGCGCCACACCAGCTTCGCCTCGGTCTTCGTCTATCCCCTGGTGGAGGACGACGTCGAGGTCGAGATCAATACGGCCGACCTGCGGGTGGACACCTTCCGCGCCCAGGGCGCGGGCGGCCAGCACGTGAACAAGACGGACAGCGCCGTGCGGATCACGCACCTCCCCACCAACACGGTCGTGGCCTGCCAGAGCGAGCGGAGCCAGCACCGCAACCGGGAGAGCGCGATGACCATGCTGCGGGCCAAGCTCTACCAGCAGATCCTGCTCGCGCGGCAGAAGGAGCGGGACGCCATCGAGGCCGAGAAGATGGAGAACGCCTGGGGCAGCCAGATCCGCTCGTACGTCCTGCAGCCCTACACCAAGGTCAAGGACCACCGCACCGACCACGAGACGGGCAACGCCACGGCGGTGCTCGACGGCGAACTCGAAGGCTTCACCGACGCCTACCTGCGCTGGCTGGGCGCCCGGAGCCGGGACCAGAAGACGGGCGGCGCCTGACCCGACGCGACCGCCGGATCCGGGAGTTGTAGATTGGAACACAACGACAGCAATCAGCACGAGGACACGGCGGACCGGGAGGGCGGGCAGGACCTGCACCCGCTGATCGCCGCACGTCTGGAGAAGATGGACGAGCTCGGCGCCGAGGTCCCGCTCTATCCCTACTCCTTCGACCGGAGCCATACGAGCCTGGAGATCCGCGAGGGAGAAGGGCCCCTGACGGCGGAAGGGGTCAAGGTCCGCTACCCCGGCCGCATCATGGCCAAGCGGGGTACGGGCAAGACCCTGTTCGTTCCCGTGCAGGACGAGTGGGGCCGCATCCAGGCCTACTTCAAGAAGGACGACCTGGGGGAGGACGCCTTCCGCCGCATCCAGAAGCTGATCGACATCGGCGACTGGATCGGGGTGGAGGGGACCCTGTTCCGGACCAGGACCGACGAGCTGAGCATCCACGTCACGGACTTCACGTTCCTGGCCAAGGCCATCCGGCCCCTGCCCGAGAAGTACCACGACCTGAGCCTCGAGAACAAGAGCCGCAGGCGGTACCTCGACCTGGCCATGAACCAGGAGAGCCGCGACCGTTTCAAGCTGCGCAGCTCCATCCTCCGCGACGTCCGCAACTTCTTCGACGCCGAGGGATTCCTCGAGGTCGAGACGCCCGTCCTGCAGCCGCTGTACGGGGGCGCCACCGCCCGCCCGTTCACGACGCACCACAACGCCCTGGACATGACCCTCTACCTGCGGATCGCCGACGAGCTCTACCTCAAGCGGCTGATCATCGGCGGGCTGGAGAAGGTCTACGAGATCGCCAAGGACTTCCGCAACGAGGGCATGGACCGCACGCACAATCCCGAGTTCACCATGCTCGAGTGCTACGCGGCCTACTGGGATTACCGGGACATGATGGACCTGACCGAACGCCTGGTCCGCCGGCTGGCCGGGAACTTCGGGACCGACGGCCGCCTGCAGTACGGCGAACACCAGCTCGACTTCTCGCAGCCTTTCCGGCGCGTCACCTTCATGGGGGCCCTGGCGGAAGCCGTGGGCCGCGACCTCATGGTCGTCCCGACCGACGATCTGGCCGTTCTCGCCCGGGAGAAGGGCGTCGAGCTGAAGAAGGGCATGGGCCGGGACAAGATCCTGGACGAGCTGTTCAGCCTCCTGGTGGAGCCCGGCCTGATCCAGCCGACCTTCGTCATGGATCACCCGCAGGAACTGTCGCCCCTGGCCAAGGCCCACCGCGACCACGAGGGCCTGGTGGAGAGGTTCGAGCTCTTCGTGGCGGGCTTCGAGCTGGCCAACAGCTTCAGCGAGCTCAACGACCCCCGCGAGCAGCGCCGGCGCTTCCTCGACCAGAAGGCCCTTCTGGAAGCCGGGGACGAGGAGGCCCAGCAGCTGGACGAGGACTTCCTGCAGGCCATGGAGCACGGCATGCCCCCGACCGGGGGCATGGGCCTGGGCGTGGACCGGCTGATCATGCTGCTGGTGGACACCAACAACATCCGGGACGTGCTCCTCTTCCCGCACATGAGGCCCGAGGTCTCGACGGACGCCGGGTGAGATGGACTTCTCCGGCTACATCGCCAGGCGGTACCTGCGCAGCCGGCGCCACAGCCGGTTCCTCAGCCGGGGAAGCTTCACCGCGGTGACCGGCATCGCCATCGGGGTGATGGTCCTGAACATCACCCTGGCCGTCATGAACGGCTTCCACGCCGAGATGCGGCGGACCTTCGTCGAGAACATGCCCATGATCTCGGTGATCACCAGCGAGCCCGAGGGGTTCCTGGAACTGGGCCGGACCATGGACCTGATCGGCGCCGTCCCCGAGGTCACCGGCGTGGCCCCCTTCATCCGGCAGGAGGTCCTGGTCAGCGCCGCCCGCAATCTCGGACCCCCGCGACCGCAGGCCGGCGTCACCTGGGGAGTGGACCCCGACCTGGTGGACGAGGTCCAGCCCCTGAGCCGGTACCTGGTTCCCGAACCCGCCATCCTCGCCTCCCTCGCCGGGGGGGAGACGCCGCGCGCGATCCTCGGGGTGGATCTGGCCAACAACCTCTACACCGCCATCGGCGACACCGTCATCCTGACCTCGGTCAACGGGGAGATCGACCTGGCCGACATCCAGGCGGTCAGCGGGAAGTTCGTCGTCAGCGGCTACTTCGACACCGGCATGTACGAGTTCGACAGCCGTTTCGTGTACACGGGCCTCGATGCGGGACGCGCCTTCTTCGGCTACGCGCCGGGAGGGGCGTCCATGATCGGGGTCAAGGTCGCGGACGTCATGCGGGCCGACCGCGTGGCCGACGCCATCGTCGACGCCCTCGGTCCCCGGTTCCACGCGACCGACTGGATGGCCCTCAACCAGAACCTCTTCCAGTGGATCAAGCTGGAGAAGATCATCATGGCGCTGCTGCTGGGAATGATCATCCTGATCGCGGGCTTCAACATCATCGGCATCCTCACCATGATGGTCGGGGAGCGCCGGCGGGAGATCGGCATCCTGCTGGCCATGGGGGTGCAGCGGCGGCACGTCATGGGGATCTTCCTGCTGAACGCCCTGTGGCTCGGAGCGATCGGCGTGGGGATCGGCTGCGGCCTGGGGCTGGCCGGGATCTGGTATCTGGACGCCCACGGCATATCCCTGCCCGGGGACGTCTACTTCGTGGAGACCGTGCCGGTGCTGCTGCAATGGCTGGATTTCCTGCTGGTGGCCGGCGTGAGCCTGGTCATGGCCGTGCTGGCCGGCCTCTGGCCCAGCTGGGAGGCCTCCAACCTGAAACCCATGGAGATCATCCGCTACACGTGAGCGGTTTTCGCCCTGACGGGGGAGCTCGATGAAACCGGTACTCGGCGCCCAGGGGGTGGCCAAGATCTTCCCGCGCAGCGACGGCGACCTGACCGTCCTGGCCGCTTGCGACCTGCTGGTGGGGCCGCAGGAAGCGGTGGCGATCACCGGCGCCAGCGGGTCGGGAAAGAGCACCCTGCTCAACATCCTCGGGGGTCTCGATGCGCCGACTTCCGGCTCGGTGACCCACGAGGGGTGGCCCCTGGACTTCGCCGACCATGCCGCCCTGACCCGCTGGCGGTCCGAGGTGGTCGGCTTCGTCTTCCAGTTCCATTTCCTGTTGCCCGACTTCACCGCCTTCGAGAACCTGCTCATTCCCCTGCGGGGGCGCCGGCGCATCACGGCCGCGGACCGGACGCTGGCGATGGAGTTCCTCGAACGCATGGGCCTCGCCGACCGCGCGGATCACCTGCCGGGGGAGATGTCGGGCGGCGAGCAGCAGCGGGTCGCCGTGGCCCGGGCCTTCATGAACCGGCCCCGGGTCGTGCTGGCGGACGAACCCTTCGGGAACCTGGACAAGGAAATCGGCGCGCGGCTGGGGGATCTCCTGTTCGAGATGCGCCGGGACCACGGCACGGCCCTGGTGATCGTGACCCATGATTCCGCGCTGGCGGGGCGGGCGGATCGCCGCCTGCACCTGCACGGGGGACGCCTGGCGGTCGCCGGGGGCGGAGAGGAGGGCCTGCGGTGAAGTGCCAGCATTGCGGAAAGAAGGAGGCGACCGTCCACCTCCTGGAGATGATCGAGGGACGGCGCCGGGCCCTGTGGCTCTGCGCGGACTGCGCCGAGGTCGAACAGTGGCGGCGGATCGGGAACGTCGGCCGGAAGGGCCCGGGCGGGGACGATGACGATCCGGGGGAACGCGGGCTGTTCCGTGGTCCCGAGGATCTGGGCCACGAGTCCGATTCCCTGACGGGCTTCCTCGGCCAGGACGCCTTCGTCGGGGCCTCGGGAGAGGTCGCGGAGCCCGCCTGTCCCCAGTGCGGGTACGTGTGGGCGGATTTCCAGAACACGCACCGGCTGGGTTGTGCGGCCTGCTATGTGGCTTTTCGGCCGCGCCTGCTGCCCATGCTCGCGGGATTCCATCGCCACGCCTCGCACCTCGGCAAGGTGCCGCCCTCCCGCGACGGCCGGGGCAGCGTCCTGGTGGAACTGACCAAGCTGCGGGTCGCGCTGGAGAAGGCCATCGCCGCCGAGGATTTCGAGAAGGCCGCAGCCCTGCGGGACCGGATGCGGCAGCTGGAAAGCGGCGCCCCCCCCCGGGAGGAGGCCGAATGAGGACCTTTTTCAAGGATTTCCCCGAGCGCAGGCTGCCCTGGCAGGTCTCCGCGGGGCCCGAGGCCGACGTCGTGCTGGCGACCTCCGCAGCCCTGGCCAGGAACCTGAGGGCCTTCCCCTTTCCGGGCAAGGCCTCGGAGGTCGAGCTGCGCACCATCCGGGGCGACCTGATCCGGCGCCTGGGCTCGCTGGAGCCCTTCGCCGAGGGCTGGCATCTCGACCTCGAGGGGTTGACCTCCAGCGAACGGCGCTGCCTGCAGGAGATGACCCAGCTCAGCTCCCGATCCGCGGCCGATCCCGTCGGGAAGGGGCTGGTGCTGGATGGGGAACTCGGCCTCTGTCTGGCCCTCAACGGGGACGATCATCTCGAGGCGGTGGCCACCCGCGCCGGCTGGGATCCCCGCGCCGCCCTGGACGACGTCCTGGACCTCGACGCCCGGTTCGAGCAACAGGTGGATTTCGCCTTCGACGCCGACCTGGGTTACCTGACGGCCTATCCCACCCGCGTGGGTACGGGATTGCGGTTGAGCGCGGCCGTTCACCTGCCCGGTCTGGTCATGGCCGACGAGATCCAGAAGCTGATCAACGCCCTGCGCCAGCTCCAGTTCACCATCCACGGCTTCCACGGCCCGGGCGCTCCCATCCGGGGCGCCCTCTTCCGGGTGGAGAACCTGATCACCCTCGGGCGGAGCGAGGCCGAGGTGCAGGAGGATTTTGCCACCCACGTGGGAAAAATCATCGCCTATGAACGGTCGGCCCGCCGCCAGCTGTTCGGTCGGGATTCCCTGGGGCTGGAGGACGTGGTCCGGCGCAGCCTCGCCATCCTGCAGGAGGCCCGGTTGATGAGCAGCCAGGAGGCGTTCGACCGGCTGTCCGACGTCCGGCTGGGGCTGAGCCTGGGGATCCTCGAGGGGATTTCCCCCGAAACCCTGAATCTCGCCCTCATACGCCAGCAATCCGCCCACCTGGACCGCCTGGCGGGAAAGGGGCTGCAGGGCAAGGACCGGCTGGCCGCCCGGGCCCGCCATCTCCGCGAATGGCTGGGGACGGCCTGATTTTCCGGCAAATTCCCATATTTCGGGTAAAGTCAACGGGTTCCCATGCGAAATACAGGAAAGGCTTACATGTCACGGGCGACCGGCCTGACGAATGGTAGCGCCTGCCGTCCCGCTCCAGTATATTTCTTGCTAACCGGTAGGATCGCCAACTGATCCTGCCCGGCTGCGTCGGGGAGGAACCCCGACCCGGACTTGCCATCGGAGGCTCTTGGGTATGAATGACCGTTTCACGCAGCAAGTTCGCAAGGTCCTGTTCCTGGCCCGTGACGAAGCCGGCCGGTTGCAGCACGACTACATCGGCACCGAACACCTCCTGCTGGGGATCATCCGGGAGGGCGAGGGCGTGGCCGCCAACGTCCTGCGCCGGATGAACCTGGATTTCGAGCGGATCCAGAAGGCGGTCGAGGACTCCGTGACGGCTCCCATGGGACCGGTCAGCATCGGCGAGATCCCGTTCACCCCGCGGGCCAAGAAGGTCCTGGAGCTGTCCATCGACGAGGCCCGCCTGCACAACCACAACTACGTGGGCACCGAACACCTGCTGCTGGCCCTGATCCGCGAGGGCGAGGGCGTGGCCGCCAGGGTTCTGGCCGAGCTGGGCGCCGACCACGAGAGCGTCAAGCGCGAGGTCATGAAGGCCCTGGGTGGCTCCGAGAGCGAGGGCAAGCTCCTGGCCCGCGGCCGGACCGGCAAGAAGCCTCCCAAGAAGAAGGAAAATTCCATCCTGGACCAGTTCGGCCGCAACATGACGGACATGGCCAAGGAGGGGAAGCTCGATCCGACCATCGGCCGCAGCCGCGAGATCGACCGGTGCATCCAGATCCTCAGCCGACGCAAGAAGAACAATCCGGTGCTGATCGGCGAACCCGGCGTGGGCAAGACCGCCATCGTCGAGGGGTTCGCCACCAGGATCGTCGAGGGCAACGTGCCTGCCCTGCTGCGCGATAAGGAGATCTTCACCCTCGATCTGGCCAGCGTGGTGGCGGGCACCAAGTACCGCGGCCAGTTCGAGGAACGTCTCAAGCAGATCATGGCGGAGATCCGGGAGAATCCCGACGTCATCCTGTTCATCGACGAGCTCCACACCATCGTGGGGGCAGGGGGCGCCGAGGGCGCCATCGACGCCAGCAACATGCTCAAGCCGGCTCTGAGCCGCGGCGAGATCCAGTGCGTGGGCGCCACCACCATGGACGAGTACCGCAAGTTCATCGAGAAGGACGGCGCCCTGGAGCGCCGCTTCCAGCCGGTCACCGTCAATCCGCCCTCCGAGGAGGAGACCGTCGAGATCCTCTTCGGCCTCAAGGACAAGTACGAATCCCATCACAAGGTCAAGTACGACGAGGAGGCCATCAAGGCCGCGGTCTACCTCTCGAACCGCTACATCTCGGGCCGTTCGCTGCCGGACAAGGCCATCGACATCATCGACGAGGCCGGCAGCCGGGCCCGCCTGAGCATGGCCGTGGTCCCGCCCGACCTGCACGACATCGAGAAGCGCATCGAGGACGTCATCACCGAGAAGGAATCGGCCATCCAGGCCCAGGAATTCGAGAAGGCCGCCGCGTTCCGCGACGAGGAGAAGGAGCTGAAGAAGAAGCTCGTGGACCTCAAGCGGAACTGGAGCACCGACGCCGAGGAGCCTCAGGCCCTGGTGACCCCCAAGCTCATCTGCACCGTCATCGCCGACATCACCGGCATCCCGGTGACCGAGGTGGAGGAGGAGGAGACGGACAAGCTGCTCCGCATGGAGGAGGAGCTGGGCAAGTGGGTCATCGGTCAGGACCAGGCCCTGACCGCGGTTTCCAAGTGCATCCGGCGGAACCGGGCGGGTCTGCGGGACCCCCGGCGGCCCATCGGCTCGTTCATCTTCCTGGGCCCCAGCGGCGTGGGCAAGACCGAGGTCGCCCGCCGCCTCACCGAGTTCCTGTTCGGGGACCAGTCCGCCCTCGTGAGGGTCGACATGTCCGAGTACATGGAGAAGCATTCGGTCAGCCGGCTGGTCGGTGCGCCCCCGGGCTACGTCGGCTACGACGAGGGCGGCATGCTGACCGAGAAGGTCCGCCGCAAGCCCTACTCGGTGATCCTGCTGGACGAGATCGAGAAGGCGCATCCCGACGTGTACAACATCCTGCTGCAGGTGCTCGACGACGGGCAGCTCACCGACAGCTTCGGCCGCACGGTGGACTTCCGCAACGCGGTGCTGATCATGACCAGCAACGTGGGCAGCCGCAAGACCCACTCCATCCGGGGCGTCGGTTTCGGCTCCGACGAGGCCGATCAGAACAAGCAGCGGGTCCAGGGCAACATCGACATGGACCTGCGCAAGACCTTCAGTCCCGAGTTCCTCAACCGGATCGACGAGATCATCACCTTCAACGCCCTGGACAAGGCCGACATCACCAGGATCGTCGACATCCTGCTGGCGGACGTCAGCCACCGGCTGCGCAACCTGGGGATCGAGTTCGACTTCACCACCCCCTGCAAGGATTTCCTCTGCGACGTGGGCTACGATCCCCAGCTGGGCGCCCGCCCCCTGCGGCGCGCCATCCAGAAGCACGTGGAGGATCCGCTGAGCGAGAAGCTGCTGCGGGGGCAGATCAGCAGCAACAGCCGCCTGACCATCGGGCTGGATGGAGGCAAGCTGACCTTCGCCAGCGAACCGAAGGAGAAGGTGGACAGCCGCACCTGACCCGGGCCGGAGCATCGGGCCGGAACCGGTTCCCGGTTCCGGCCTGCCGCTCCGGGTCCCCCGCTATTAGCGCTTCCCAAATCCCCGTGTTTTGGCTATTTTTCCACCGAGACCGCCCGGATCGGGAACTTCACCCGACCGCCCGGGTTCAGGATCTCGTCGTTGTGACCGGGCATCGGCCCGGCCTTCTTTTTCCGCCCGGATATCCCGTTGTCGCCGGTTGCGGGCGATGATAACCTGGGGCGGTTTTACACCCCACGATCTCCAGCAGGGGGCCACGTCCCGGTATGATTCGCGAAACCCGCGCCTTCCTGATCGGCATGCTGCTGCTCGCGGCCTGCCCCGCAACGGGGCAGGATACCGTCACCGGGACCATCGGGGAGATCGAGGTCGTGGGCGCTCGTACCGTCGGGCCCCGCCAGGTCATTGCCTGGTCCGGTCTCGAGACCGGCAAGGAACTGACCGCGGATCTGGTGGCCGTCGGCATCCGCAACCTCTTCCAGACCGGAAAGTTCAGCAACGCCTTCGTCTACGCGGAACAGGGCGAGGATGGTGTCAAGCTCATCATCAATCTCGAGGAGTTCCCGCGCCTGCGGACCATCGGATTCACGGGGAACGACAAGGTCAAGGAGAAGGACCTGCGGGAGGCCTATCCGGTCCAGGTCGGCCAGTTCGCCAATCCCGCCGTGATCCGCCGCGACCTGCAGCCCCTGCGCGACCTCTACTACGAGAAGGGCTACTTCAACGTGGCGATCGACGCCGATTCGGTGGTGGTCGACAGCAACAACCTCCAGGATCTCGTCATCCGGATCACCGAGGGCAAGAAGGTCAAGGTCAAGAGCATCCGGTTCGTGGGCGTCGAGCAACTGGACGAAGGCGGTCTGCGGGGCGCCATGAAGCAGGGAACCACCGGCTTCCTCAAGAGCGGGACCTTCAAGCGGCAGCAGTTCGAGGAGGACCGGGAGCGCATCGTCACCTACTGCCGGAACCAGGGTTTCCTCGACGCAGAGATCACGGACGTCGATCTCGATTTCCGGGAAAAGGAGGTGAGCCGGACCGACGGGGAAGGGGACGAGGTGACCGTCCTGGTCGAGAACCGCGAGGAGCTCGACCTGGTGATCACCATCGATGAGGGCCCCCGGTACACCATCGGAGACATCCGCTGGGAGGGGAACACCGTCTTCGACGACCTGGCCATCGCCGACCAGATCTGGCTGGAGAAAGGCAAGGTCTTCAAGGAGGACGAGTATCTCGGCACTCTCGAGAACCTCCAGCAGATCTACGCCGACCGGGGCTACATCTACATCACGGTGGAACCCAAGCGGGACATCGTGGACCAGGTCGTGAACATCGACTTCCGGTTCAGCGAAGGCCAGCCCGCCAAGATCAACGACATCCGGATCAGCGGGAACACCAAGACCTACGACAACGTGATCCTGCGGGAGATGCGCATCTTCCCCGGCGACACGTTCAGCAACACGCGCATCCAGTCGACCATGCGGGACATCTTCCAGACGGGGTTCTTCGAGGACATCCAGCCGGACATCAAATCGGTCGAAAACGGCGACGTGGACATGATCCTGCGGGTGAAGGAGAAACAGACCGGCCAGTTCATGTTCGGCATGGCCTACAGCGCCCAGACCAGCGCCAGCGGGTTCATCCAGGTGGCCGAGACCAACTTCCGGGGCAAGGGCCAGAACATCGGGGTGACCTGGCAGTTCGGCAGCCGGCAGCGCTACGTCGACCTGAGCTTCACCGAACCCTGGTTCCGGGGCACGCCGACCCTCGTCGGGGCGGATCTGTTCGACCGCTACCAGTACAACTACGAGGACTTCTACGAGAGCCGCATCCGGGGATTCAGCCTGCGGCTGGGGCGGCGCATCCCCGGCACCCGGTTCAGCACCGCCGGTCTGCGCTACGAGCTGTCGGAGACCCGCCTCTCGAACTTCAGCGCCGGCTACGTCAAGTACCTGGACGACCTCGAGCAGTTCGTCGGGGTCAGCGACGTTCCCTGGCAGCGCCTGGACAAGGTCGAATGGCCCCAGACCAAGAGCAGCGTCCGGTTGAGCCTGAACCGCAACTCGACGGACAGCCCGTTCTTCCCCACCCGGGGCTCCAAGACGAGCTACAGCTTCGAGGTCGCCGGGGGACCTTTCGGGGGCGAGGTCGAGTTCCAGGAACACATGCTGTCGCATTCCTACTACCAGAAGCTGCCCGGCAGCTTCGCCCTGCATCTGCGGGGATTCTTCGGGCTGATCCACGGCCTGAGCTCCCCGGACGACATCCCGGACTGGGAGCGGTACCGCCTGGGCGGGAACCGGCGCTACCCCCTGCGGGGTTACAAGGATCTGGAGGTCGTTCCCCGGGGCAACCCCAGCTTCGTCGGCGGGCGCTACTTCACGATCTTCAACACCGAGATCCTGTATCCCTTGACCAACGCGGTCCAGCTGCTCACCTTCCTGGACATGGGCGACGTCTGGAACAGCTTCTCGGAGGCGGATCTCGCCCATCTCCGCAAGGGGGCGGGCTTCGGGCTGCGGGTCGAGGTCCCCATGATGGGAACCATCGGCTTCGATTACGGTTACGGATTCGATCGGGAGGGCGGGGCCCGCTGGGAGCCCCACTTCACCGTCGGCAACTTCTTCTAGACCCGGCATGGAACACCCGGGGCCCCGAGCCCCGGATTGCGAAAGCGGAGGCGTCAAGAAATGCGAAATCGCTTCAACCGGTCGACCGGCCCGGTCAAGCCGGCTCTCTTCCTGGTCCTGCTGGCCCTGCTGGCCGTCCCCGCCCTGGCTGCCGACCGGCCCCTGGCCGTCATCGATTCCCAGCGGATCGCCGAGGAATACGACGCGGCGCGGGACGCCCAGGAACAGTACCAGAAGTTCCTGCAGGACCTTCAGCGCGAGGTCGATGAGCGGGAAAAGGAACTCTCCGGCCTGTTCGAGGAGATCGAGAGCCAGAAGATGCTCCTGGGCCCGGACGCCCTCGCCACCAAGGAGCAGCAGTTCCAGAAGAAGCAGGCCGAGTACTTCACCTTCCGCGAGGGCGCCGACCAGCGGGCCGAGCAGGAGTACACCGCCAAGATCGGACCGATCCTGGACCAGATCAAGACGATCGTCGAAAGGATCGGCAAGGAAAAGGGTTACGGCCTGATCGTGGATTCGGCCGCCCTGTCCGTTCTCTACGTCGATCCGGACTTCGACCTGACCAACGAGGTGCTCGCCGCCCTGGCCAGAGGGGACGATTGAGCCCCTGTTTTTTGTTGACAGGGGGCGGATCGACCATGAAATTTAGCAAGCAATTGTTCCAGCAACGCTTAGCCCCCCATCAGACGGTGGGGGGCGGTTGCTTACCGGGGGGATGAGCCGTTTTCGGCTCCATCCGCCGTTGGGGTGCAGGTAGGTCGGCATGCAAGGACGGACCCTCAGCCAGATCGCCCGGCTCCTGGGTGGGACGGTCAGCGGGGACGGGGATCTTGTGATCACCGGCCTGGCCGACCTGGAGGAGGCCGGTCCCGGAGACCTGACCTTCGTCGCCGAGGGGTCCTTTCTCGGCCGCCTGGCCGGGAGCTGCGCCGGCGCGGTGGTTCTCTGCGAGGGTATGCCTGCGGATCGTCCCGCCATCTTCGTGGCCGACGCGTACGCCGCCTTCGCCCGCCTGCTGGCCGAACGATTGCCCGACCCGGACCGATCCTTTCCACCGGGGGTCCACCCGACCGCGGTGATCGACAAGGATGCGGATGTGGGCGGGGCCCGGTCCATCGGTCCCTACTGCGTCATCGGACCGGGGGTGGCGCTCGGCCGGGATTGCCGCCTGGGGCCCCACGTGATCCTGGGCGCAGACGTGCGCCTGGGCGACGGGTGCGTCCTTCACGGGCAGACCACCCTGAGGGAAGGCTGCATCCTGGGGGACAGGGTGGTGATCCACCCCGGCTGCGTCATCGGCAGCGACGGGTTCGGCTACAGGCCAGGTCCGACGGGCATGGTCAAGATCCCCCAGGTGGGGATCGTCCAGATCGAGGACGACGTGGAGATCGGCGCGGGCGTGACCATCGACCGGGCGACCGTCGGGAGGACCCGGATCGGAGCCGGATCGAAGATCGACAATCAGGTTCAAATCGGTCACAATGTCACCATCGGGCGGCACTGCGCCCTCAGCGCCCTGACCGGCATCGCGGGCAGCACGACCCTGGAGGACGGAATCGTCGTCGGCGGCCAGGCCGGCATCGGCGATCACCTGAGGATCGGGGCCGGCGCCAGGATCGGCGGGAAATCAGGCGTCTGGCGGGACGTGCCCCCGGGTGCGACCCTGTTCGGCTACCCGGCTCTCGACATCAAGGAAACCTTCAGGATCACCGGCGCGATGCGTCAGTTGCCGGACCTGATCAAGCGATTCAGGCGCCTGGAAAAACGAGTCCAGGCCTCGTCCGAGGAGGAGTAGGAGCCCGTGCTCTGGTTGCAGCGAACCCTCAAGGATACCGCGTCCATGGAAGGGGTGGGCCTCCACACGGGCGCCTCCAGCCGCATGACGTTCCGGCCCGCTGCGCCCAACACCGGCCTGGTCTTCGTCGCCCTGGACGGCGGGCGCGAGGTCAGGATCCCCGCCCTGGTGGAGAACATCTCCCGGGACCAGGACCTGACGCGGGCGACCACCCTGGCCGGGGACGGGGTCCAGATCACCACCGTGGAACACGTCCTGGCCGCCCTGATGGGCATGGGGATCACCAACTGCGAGATCGTCCTGGAAGGCGGGGAACCGCCGGTCGTGGGCTGCGCCAGCGCCCGGCCCTACGTCGAGATGATCGACCGGGCCGGAGTGCAGGACCAGGGCCTGCCCGCCCTGACCTACCGGGTCACCCGGCCGGTCACCTGGCGCAACGGCGACGTGGAGATCAGCGTGGAGCCGGCCGACCAGTTCCTCCTCTCGTTCCACATCGACTACGACAACCCGGCCATCGGCATCCAGGCGGCCACCTTCGAGATCGGTCCGGATGTTTTCCGGACGGAGATCGCCCCCGCCCGCACCTTCGCCCTCCTGAAGGACGTGGCCATGCTCCAGGACATGGGCCTGGTCAAGGGGGGATCCCTGGACAACGCCCTGGTTTTCGGTGATGACGGCCTGGAGGGGGGACAGGAGCTGCGCTTCGCCGACGAGTGCGTCCGGCACAAGATCCTCGACCTGCTGGGGGATCTGGCCTTGCTGGGGATGCCCATCCGGGGGCACGTGCACGCCCGGCGATCGGGCCACCAAGGCAACGTGGCCTTCACGCGGATCCTGGCCGAGACCGAACGCAAGCAGCCCCGGATCTACCCGCCGCGGAATCCGGTCCAGTGGGACATCGTCTCCATCATGGACATCATGCCCCACCGGTACCCCTTCCTGCTCGTGGATCGGATCACCGAGCTCGAGCCGGGCAGGCGCGTGGTGGGGCTGAAGAACGTGACCATCAACGAACCGTTTTTCCAGGGCCACTTCCCCGGACACCCCATCATGCCGGCGGTCCTGATCATCGAGGCCATGGCCCAGACCGGGGGAGTGCTGCTGCTGAGCGCCTTCGACGACCCCCGGGGCAAGCTGGTCTACTTCAGCGGGATCGACAGCGCCCGCTTCCGTCAACCGGTCACCCCGGGTGACCAGATCCGTTTCGAACTGGAAATGATCAAGCTGCGGGGATCCATGTGCAAGATGCGCGGGATCGCCTGGGTCGGCGACGCCAAGGTTGCCGAGGCGGTTCTGATGTCCACCGTCGTGGACAGCTGATCCGCCGCCAAAAGGAGGATTGACTTGGATCCATTGAAGATCAAGAAGGTCATCGGCCCGCGTCCCCTGCGGGAAGCGGAGATCCACCCCACCGCGGTGGTTCATCCGTCCGCCCGCCTGGGCCACAACGTGAAGGTCGGACCTCATTCGGTGATCGGTGCGGACGTCACCATCGGTCCGGATTGCATGATCGGCAGTTCGGTCCTCATCGACGGCAGCACCATCATCGGATCCAACAACCGCTTCTTCCACGGCGCCGCCATCGGCAGCGAACCCCAGGACAAGAAATACCACGGGGAGAAATCCTACGTGGAGATCGGCGACAACAACGATTTCCGCGAGTTCTGCACCGTGCACCTGGCCACGGGCGAGGGCGACGCCACCCGCATCGGCAGCAACAACCTGCTGATGGCCTACGTGCACATCGCGCACAACTGCCACATCCACGACAACACGATCCTCGCCAACGCGGTGAACCTCGCCGGACACGTCGAGGTCGAGAGCTGCGCCACCATCGGCGGACTCACTCCGGTGCACCAGTTCGTGCGGATCGGCGCCTACAGCTTCGTGGGCGGCGGCAGCCGTCTGCCCCAGGACGTCCCGCCCTTCATCAAGGTGGCGGGCAATCCGGTCGAGGTCGCCGGCATCAACAGCATCGGCCTGAAGCGCAACGGGTTCACGGACGAGGAACTGTTGAACCTGAAGAAGGCCTACCGGCTCCTGTACCGTTCCGGGCTGAACGTGACCCAGGCCCTCGAGCGCATCGCCGCCGATTGCAGGCTCGATCGCCGGATCGAGGAGCTCATGGCGTTCATCCGGCGTTCGGAGCGGGGGATCGTCCGCTGATCGGTGCGATCACCGGAAAGGCTCACGCGTCGTGAAGGGCAATGACGTCAGGCATATCTTCCTTTCCTGCGGCGAGGCCAGCGGGGACCGGTACGGGGCGGATCTCATATCCGCCCTGCGCTCTTTGGACCCGGACCTGCGGATCTCGGCCATGGGCGGCGAACTGGTCGCCGCCGCCGGAGCGGAGATCGTGGCATCCAGCGAGCCCCTGGCGGTCATGGGCTTCACCGAGGTGGTGCAGGCCTGGCCCGAGATCCACAGGGCCCGGCGGTCCATCGACCGCTTCCTGAAGGCCGAAAAGGTCGACCTGGTCATCCCCCTGGATTTCCCCGGCTTCAACGGCTGGCTCGCCGGACGCGCCCGTTCCCTGGGCATTCCCGTGTTCTGGCTCATCGCGCCGCAACTGTGGGCGTGGGGGGGCTGGCGCACGCGCGGGTTCCGCGGGAAGATCGACCGGCTGGGCACCATCCTCCCTTTCGAGGCGGATTTCTTCCGCCAGCGGGGATTCGACGTCTTTCCCATGGGGCACCCGCTGATGGACGACTACGGGGGGGATTTCCCCTTCCAGGAGAGCCTGACCCTGCGGGAGCGGAACCTGCACGACCGGGACAAGCTGCTGACCATCGGCCTCTTTCCCGGCAGCCGGCGGCAGGAACTCGATCATCTGTTGCCGACCCTCAAGGTCACCGCCCAGGCCGTCGTCGGGCACCTCGGCAACCGGCCCCTGAAGTTCCTTGCCAGCGTGGCTCCAGGCATCGATCCGCGTTTGGTCCGGGACGCCTTCGAAGGCCAGGTGGAGACCACCCGGGAGCCGGTGGCGAAGATCCTGCCCGGCTGCGATCTGGCTCTGGTCTGCAGCGGCACGGTCAGCCTGGAGGCCGCCCTGGCCGGCGTGCCTCACGAGCTGGTCTACCATACCGGGGCCTTCAACTACTTCATCGCCCGCAAGCTGGTCCGCGTGCCCTACATCGGCCTGAGCAACCTGCTGCTCGACCGGCCGGTGGTGCGGGAGCACGTCCAGGAAGGCGCCTCCCCGCTGCCCCTGGCCCGCAGCCTGTTGCGCTGGATCGCCCGCCCCGCCGAGCGCGAGGTCTTCTACGGGGATTGCCGGGAACTGCGGGGGAAGTGCGGGGCCCCGGGCGTCTGGCGGAGGACGGCCGCCGAGATCCTCCGTTTCGCAGGAACCGGCCGGAACGGGGCCGGTGGTTGACATGGGTCTGCAGGGGTTGAAAATGACCCTCGCCCCTCTGGTCTGGTCCGCCTACTGCGCCCTCACCGACGTGCCCGAGGCCGCCCCTCGCCGCCCCGACGATCCCCCCCTCATCTACGCCTGCCTGCACCGGGACATCCTGCCGGCCATCCGTCACCTGCGGCCGGTCCAGCCGGTCCTGCTGGTGAGCCTCAGCCCGGACGGGGACATCCTGGTCCGGACCCTCGGCGAGGATGCCTATGGTTTCGTGCGCGGGTCCACCGGAAGCGGAGGCGGGAGGGCCCTGGCCGGACTGAGACGGTGCCTCGAGGACGGCCGGTCGGTCGGCCTGGCCGTGGACGGGCCCAAGGGACCCTTCGGCAAGGTCCAGGAGGGGGTGCTGCATCTGGCGCGGCTGACGGGGCGGCAGATCCAGCCCCTGCGGATCCGGGCCACCGGGGCCTGCCACCTGGGAACCTGGGACCGGACCCTGATCCCCCTGCCCCGGGGCCGGGTGACGGTGGTCCAGGGGAGCCTTTTCCGGGTGGGACCGGAGGCGTCAGGACCCGAGGTCGAGAAGGTCCGCCGCGAGCTGGAGCAGTTTCTCGGGGATGACGAACATGTCCTTTGAAATATTGGATTTGCGTCCGCGGTCACAGATCCTGACGGATCGGATCTGGGCCAGGTCCGCCACCGGCCAGCGGGGCCCCGGGGAGGCCGGCTGGTGGGACCGGGCGGTGACGGATTGGACCCTCAGGCGCGTGAGGCGACGCCGCCTTCCCGAGGGCGGGCCCTTCCTGGTTTCCATCGGGAACCTCGCCCTGGGGGGGACGGGCAAGACTCCGGTCCTTCAGCGGCTGGCGGCCGACCTCGCCGGCGCAGGCCTGGCCGTCGGCATCCTCACCCGCGGCTACGGTTCGGCCCTGCCCGGGCCTCTCGTCGTTTCCCCCGGGAACGAGGGCTGCGGGGACGAGGCTCGCCTGATGGCGTCCCGGCTGGCCGGAACCGGGACCGTGGTGGTCCAGTCGCGGCGCCGGTCGACGGGTCTGGACTTCCTGCGGCGGCAGGCCCCGGATCTGGACCTGGTCCTCCTCGAGGATGCCCACCAGACGGCGGGAATCGGGCGTGACCTCGACGTTCTCCTCCTGGACCGCTGGCGGGTCGGGGATTCCCCGGACCGAACCGGTCACCTGATTCCCCTGTGCGGTCCCGTCCTGCCCTTCGGCCCCTGGCGTGAGCCGGCGGACGGCGCCCGGCGGGCGGGGATCTGGCTGGTCGAGGCTGAACCTGCTGCGGCCGGGGTGGGGCTGTGGGGCCAGCCGGTGGCCGCCTTCGCGCGGCGACCGGTCCTGGGCGGGGGCACCATCCCGGGTCTGGCCGTCCAGGACGGCCCCTGGGCGGCGCTTTCGGGCATCGCCAGGCCCGAACCGTTCGAGACCGCCGCCGCGGCCGCCGTGGGCTCCGAGCCCGCCCTCGTGATCCGGTGCCGGGATCACGAACCCTTCGGGCCGGGCGTCCGGGGCAGGATCCTGGCCGCCGTGCGGCGGTGCGGCGCCGCGAGCGTGGTCTGTACGGCCAAGGACTGGATCAAGCTGGAGGGGGGCTGGCCCGGCGACCTCAACGGGGTGGTCCTGGACCAGCGGCTGGAGTGGACGAGCGAACCGGCGCTCCCGGAACTGATCCGGAAGCGCCGGTCATTGTCTCGCAGGTGACCTCCCGGTCACTCGGAGGAGACGACCCCGAAGAAGGTGACCATCAGGCCGGCGGGGATCGAGACCTCGTATTCGCTGCCCGACTCGTGCCCGTGGAAGGTGATCTCCAGGGCCGCGGTGAAGCTGGACGGGACCCCCTCGGGGTCGATGAAGTCCAGGTACAGCTGACGGAACCAGGGCTCTTCCTTCATGAGGCGATCGGCGACCAGGATCTGGACGACCGCCTGGTCGTCGATCGGCACGATGGCGTCGGCCAGGCCGCCGGTGACGTTGTAATCCGTCAAGCCTTCGGGGGCGCTGGGGCCGGGGTGCCAGGTCAGGTCGTAGCTCGTGATGTGGAACCAGCTGTAGGTCCCGTTCTCGGGGATGACCATGTTGTTGTTCATCGCCCGCGCCTGGAAGACGACGGGTATCCAGTCGATGGGGGCGAAGTCGTCGTCGGTCCCCAGGATCTTGTCGTTGCCGGAGTTCAGGTAGGCGGAGACCAGGGGGGCGCCCGCGTTGACGGATTGGACCTCGCAGACCAGCCTCTGAAGTTCGTTATTGCTGGTGTCGCATCCGGCCAGGACTGTCAGACCCACCGTCAGGGCGAGCATCGTGATCAGAAGACGGGATTTCACGGTTTCATCCTCCAGGTGGATGGACTTCCGGCGGCGCTCCTTCAGTGGACACACCCCGCCCGGGAAGTATATGTTCGGTTCCTGGATATGTTTTCGGCAGATGGCGTCCGGGCTTTAGCGGCATTATTCTGGGGGCATGCCCCGAGGAGCACCATGAGGACCAGACCGGGCCCTTCCATCCACCGCAGCCGCTATCTGGTGATCGGTTCCGGAATCGCCGGCCTGCAGTTCGCCCTGCTGGCGGCCGCGTCCGGGTCCGTGCGGGTCGTCACCAAGAAGGAAAGCCGGGAGAGCAACACGAACTACGCCCAGGGCGGGATCGCCGCCGTGGTCTCTCCCCTGGACGACTTCGAACTCCACGTTCAGGACACCCTCACCGCCGGGGACGGGCTGTGCCGGGAAGACGTGGTCCGGCGGATGGTGGAGGCCGGCCCCGAGCTCATCCAGCGGCTGCTGGGGTACGGGATCCAGTTCTCCCGGGAAGGGGCCGGCGAAGGCGAGACCTATTCCCTCGGGCGCGAAGGGGGCCATTCCCGGCGCCGGGTGCTGCACTGCCGGGATCTGACCGGCCGGGAGATCGAGGCCCGGCTGCTGGCGGCGTGCCAGAGCCATTCCGCGATCACGCTGGCCGAGGACCACATGGGTCTGGAACTGATCCGGGGAGCGGACCTGGGCTGGCAGGACGAGGCGGCCGACCGCATCGTGGGCGCCCGGGTCCTCGACCGCCGGAAGGTCGCCCAGGAGATCTACCTCGCCGATGCGGTCATCCTGGCCACCGGAGGCTGCGGCAAGGTCTACAGCTACACCAGCAACCCCGACATCGCGACCGGGGACGGCCTGGTCATGGCCTACCGGGCGGGAGCCGAGGTGCGCAACCTCGAGTTCGTGCAGTTCCACCCCACCTGTCTGTACCATCCCGACGCCAAGAGCTTCCTCATCAGCGAAGCCGTCCGGGGGGAGGGCGCCGTCCTGGTCAACCAGAGGGGCGAGCAATTCATGCCCCGGTACCATCCCCTGGCCGATCTGGCTCCCCGGGACGTGGTCGCCCGCAGCATCGACCGCGAGATGAAGACCAGCGGCGAACACTGCGCCTATCTCGATCTGCGCCATCTCGACCGCAAGCACGTGGAGGAGAGGTTCCCCAACCTGGTGGCCATCTGCCGGCGCTTCGGCATCGACATGGCCGGCGAGCTCGTGCCGGTCGTCCCGGCGGCCCACTACATGTGCGGGGGCGTGGCGGTGGACGGCCTGGGCCGGACCACCCTGCCGGGGCTGTACGCCGTGGGGGAGGTCGCCTGCACCGGGGTCCACGGGGCCAACCGGCTGGCCAGCAACTCCCTGCTCGAGGCCGTCTACTTCGCGGCCGCGGCCGCGGGCTCGGTGGCCGACGAGCCGGCCGTGGTCGCCCGCCGGCCGGCCTCTTTGCCCGACACCTGGTTCGGACAGGAGGAGCCGGCGCCGCAGGTGGAGGCCATGATCCTGGAGCACGACTGGGATCTGGTGCGCCGGGTGATGTGGGACTACGTCGGCATCGTCAGGGACCGCGAGCGCCTGGACATCGCCCTCATGAGGCTGCGGACCATCCGGGCCACGGTGGAGACCATCTTCGCCGACTCCCCGCTGGTGGCCGAGGTGGTCGAGCTGCGGAACATCGCCCTGCTCGGCGAACTGATCGTGCTGTGCGCCCGCGCCCGGCACGAGAGCCGGGGCCTGAACTTCACCCTGGACTATCCCGACCGCTTGCCCGAAGCCGTCGACACCGTGCTGTGCCGCGGCGCCGCCCTGGACGGCGAGTCCAGCTTCGAGCCCGGACCGGACCACCATGCCTGACCCCTGGTTCGTCACCGCCTTCGGCGCCCACTATCCCGCCCTGTACGCGCACCGGGACGAGGCCGAGGCCAGCCGCTGCCTGGACCTCCTGCCCCGGCTCGCTCCCCTGGAGGGATCGGGCCCGGCCGCCGGCCTGCCCCTGCTCGATCTGGGCTGCGGCGACGGCCGGCATCTCGTCCATCTGGCCTCCCTGTCCGTCCCGGTCGTCGGGCTGGATCTCTCGCCCCCGCTCCTGGCCGGCGCCCGCAGGCGCCTGGGCAGCGAGGGGAGCGCATCCTCCGCCGCCCTGGTCCGGGGCGACATGCGGCGCCTCCCCTTCGGCGACGATTCCCTGGCCGGGGTGCTGTCCCTGTTCACCGCCTTCGGCTACTTCGGCCCGCTTGCGGCCAACGGCGGGGTCGTGGCCGAGGTCGGCAGGGTGCTGGCCGCCGGCGGACACTGGTTCCTGGACTACTTCGACGCCGGGCAGGTCAGGCGGGAGCTGGGGACCGAGGGGGCCCCCGTCACGCGCGCCCGGGTGGTGGGACCATGCGCCGTCACCGAGACCCGGCGCCTCGGCCCCGCCGCGGAGACGGTGATCAAGGACGTGGTCCTGACGCCCTTGCCCGGCCGGGAAGACGAGGCGGACGCCCTGGGTGTCGGCCCCGCGGGCCTGAGCTACCGGGAACAGGTGGCCCTTTTCGGCCTGGATGACCTGGACTCCCTGGCGGCCCTTCACCACCTGGAGCGGATCGCCGGCGCAGGCGGCTACGAGGGCGAGCCCCTCGGCGGCGGCAGCCGCTGGCTGCTGGTCTACCGGCGCCGGGATTCCGGGACAAGGGGGGAGGACGCGTGACCATCGAGGTCAGGGCAGGCTCCCTCCTGGCGGATGGGCCGGGAACGACCCGGCTGCAGGCCGACTGGCTGTCCGGCAAGGGCGGCGTGTCGCCCTCCGCTGCCGCGGAGATCCGGCGAGCCCTCGAGGCGCCATCCGGGTCGACCTGTCCCCTGTTCCGGGCCGGGGTGATTCCGTCCGGCCAGGGCGCACCCGCGCCCCGCACCGTGGTCACCGGGCAGCAGCCCGGATTCCTCGGCGGGCCGCTCTACACCCTGTTCAAGATCGCGACCGCCGTCGCCCTGGCCGCGCGCCTGTCGCGGGGCGGGGTCCGCGCCGTCCCGGTCTTCTGGTCGGGGGACGACGACAGCGACCTGAACGAGGCCCTCTCCAGCCTGGGGTGGGACCCCGCCGAACGCCGGCTCTTCGCCAGCGAGGGCGTGGCCCTGGCCCGGAGCCCCCGCTTCCGGAACCGCACCGTGGGCAGCCTCGAATCCCGCTCCTTCAGCGCCGGGGCGGCCCGCTGGCTGCACCAGCGTGCCGGGGCGGGCGGGGATCCCCTGGTGGCGGATCTCGCCGCCCTGTGGGCACGCGCGGTCGCCGAGGACTGGCCCTGGAGCCGGCTCGCGGCCGCGGCCTGGTCCGCCTGCTTCGCCGGGACGGACCTCCTGGTCGTCTCGGGTGACGATCCCGCCCTGCACGCCGCGGGGCAGGACGTGGTCGCGCGGTGGCGGACCCTGGACGATGCCGGCGAGCCGGTCAGGGCCCGGGGGCAGGAGCTCACCGCAGAGGGTTACCATGCCCAGCTGGACGAGCGGAGCCTGAGGCATCCCTGGTACGTGGTCGAGAACGGACGCAGGCGGATCCTCGATCCCGGGGCGACCGGTCCGGTCGAGGGGCGGGTGCGGCCGGGGGTCCTCTTCCGCAGTCCCCTCCAGGACCTGCTGCTCGAGCCGGCGGCCGTGGTCGTGGGTCCGGGCGAGCACGCCTACCTGCGTCAGCTGGAACCTCTCTATCGCCGTCTGGGGGTGCCCCGCGCGCCCCTGGTGCCGCGCCTGGGCGGATGGCTCCTGCCGGAGCAGGCCGCATACGGGCAACTGGAACGCTGGCTGGCCGCGGCTGCAGGCCGGGAGGCGGCCTGCGCCGAGTGGACCGACGCCTGGGTCCGGAGGAACGCCTCCGAACTGGCAGGATTCCTGACCGGAACCCTCGGGGTCGATGCGCCGAGGGCGAAGTCGCTGGCCGAAGGCCGGACCAGACGGTGGCGGCGGGGACTGGCTGCGATGCTGGCGGCCGAGGATCGACGCCGGATCCGGGACGATCACGCAGGCGCGCCCCCCTGGGTGCTGCCCCATGGCCTGCGGCAGGAACGGAAGCTCGCGAGCATCGCCGCGGTGGGCCTGTTCGGATCGCCGCTGCTGGAGGCCGTCAGGAACGCCGCCGAGCAGCATCTCGACCGCGGCCTGGCCGGAGAATGGCGGGAGTTCCACTTCGGGGTTCCCGAGCCCGCAAAGGACGGATGACATGAACGGACGACCCGACGGGGGCTGCGACCTGCTGATCGTTTCCCCGCACACCGATGACCTGGAGATCGGTCTGGGCGGGACCGCCGCCCTGCTGTCCGGCCGCGGCCGCACGGTCTGGGGCCTGGACCTGACCCGGGGCGAGCTGGGATCCAACGCCACCTGCGACGAGCGCTGGGCCGAGGCTGCCGAGGCTTCCGCCGTCCTGGGGCTGGCCGGGCGGATCCAGCTGGCCTTGCCGGACGGGTTCATCGATTCCCGCTCCCCTGAACAGACGGCGGCGGTGGCGTGGGTGGTCCGCAGTCTGAGGCCCCGCTGGGTGGCCACGGCGCCGGATGCTCACCGCCATCCGGACCACCTGGAGACCCCCCACCTGGTGCGCCGCGCCCTGTTCATGGCGCGCCTGGCCGCCTACCAGCCCGCGCCGCCCGCCCTGCGGTTCTGGGAGCAGGGGGCCCGGATCGGTCCGCCCGCCGAGACCTGGACGTGCGAGGCCCAGTTCGGCGTGTGCCGGGACGGGGAGGAACCCGGGCTCATCTTCGACGTCGGCGCCGTCTGGGAGGCGAAGGTGCGCTCCCTCGCCTGCTACCGCAGCCAGTTCCAGCGGGGAGAAGGCCGGCGGCCCACCATGATCAACGACGAGGGCTTCCTGGAGAAGATCGAGCGTCGCGCCCAGGCCTGGGGCCGGCGCGGCGGGGTGGCCCGGGGCGAGGCCCTCTGCGGGACCGCGGTTCCGGTCCTGGACGACCTGCCGGCACAGAGGTGGCCCTGATGAGGATGCCCAGGGTGGGAGTGACCTGCTACGCCAGCCAGGGGGGGAGCGGGGTGGTCGCCACCGAGCTGGGCCTGAACCTCGCCCGGCGGGGCTGCGAGGTCCACTTCATCTCCAGCGAACTGCCCTTCCGCCTGAAGCACTACGACCAGAACATCTTCTACCACAAGGTGGAGATGCCGCTCTATCCCGTCTTCCAGCATTCCCCCTACACCCTGAGCCTGGCCACCGTCATGAGCGAGGTGGCGACGCGCTACGACCTGGATCTGCTCCACGTGCACTACGCCATTCCCCACACGGCCAGCGCCTACCTGGCCCGGGAGATGGTCAAGCCCCGGCGGCTGCCCGTGGTGACCACGCTCCACGGCACGGACATCACCCTGGTGGGACAGGAGCCGTCGTTCTTCCCCATCACGCGGTTCCTGATCGAGCAGAGCGACGCGGTGACCGCCGTGTCGGGATTCCTGAAGGAGGAGACCATCCGGGTCTTCGGCATCGGGGAATCCATCCAGGTCATTCCCAACTTCGTGGACGCCAGGGTGTTCAAGCCCCTGACGGATCTCGGGCGGCGGGAAAGGTTCGCAGGAGAGGACGAACTGGTGGTCATGCACGCCTCGAACTTCCGGAAGGTCAAGAACGTGACCGCGGTGGTGGAGGTGTTCGCCCGGGTGGTCCGGGAGCATCCGGCCCGGCTGCTCCTGGTGGGGGACGGCCCGGAACTGGTGACCGTCCGCGATCTGGTGGCGAGCCTGGGCCTGACCGACCGGGTCCGGTTCATGGGGCAATTCGACCGCCTGGAGGAGATCCTGCCCGTCGCCCACGTGCTGCTGCTGCCTTCCCTGCACGAATCCTTCGGGCTGGTGGCCCTGGAAGCCATGGCCTGCGGAGTGGTCCCGGTGGCCACCGACCGCGGCGGCGCCGGGGAGTTCATCCAGGACGGCATCAACGGCTTCCTGCGTTCTCCCGACGACATCCAGGGGATGGCGGCGGTGATCCTGGAACTGGCCCGCGATCCGGACCTGACCCAGCAGATCGCCGAGGACGCCCGCCGGGACGCCGCGGGCGAATTCGGGGTGGGGTGCGTGGTCAAGACCTACCTGGAACTCTACGAATCGCTGCTTTCCGGGGGATAACCGGGTCTGGACGGTTGACAGCCGCCGGCCAGGCGATAGAATGATACAGGGAACTCATGCGGCAATCGGGAAGGAGGCGGTGATGCCGAAGACCATTGATCTCGCCCAGACCATCCATGCCATTGCCGGCAAGCGCGGCGTCTTCCGGCCCGAGGCCTATCTCTTCGTCCTCGAATCCCTGGAAATGGCCATGGAGAACATCGAGGTGCGAGGTCACGTTTCGGGGACCGACCTGCTGGACTGGATCCGGCGGCTGGGCCAGGAACGTTACGGCGTCATGGCCGGGGACGTGTTCAACTGCTGGGGCGTCCAGGGCACGCTGGACTTCGGCCGGATCGTCTTCCACCTGGTGGAGGAAGGTCTGCTCAAGAAGCGTGACGAGGATTCCCTGATCGACTTCCTGGACAGGTTCGACTTCCAGGACGCCTTCACCCTGCAGGCCTTCCGCGGCCGCGGCTGACCTGCCGCCCGTCCGGGATCGCCCGGGGATGGAACTTTTTCCGGGCCGGGACCGTTCCCTGCCCGACCGACCTGCCCCGACATCGCAGCCCCGGGCCTGACCGCCCGGGCACCGGCCAAGGAAGGCCGGCGGATCCGGCCAAAAAGGAATCCGGCCGCATCCCACCTTGAACCGGTAATTCCAGGGCCGGACCCCGCTTCCGCCGAGGAGTCTCCATGTCCGTCTTGTTCCCCCCGGAATCGCTGACCCTGCCCCTGACCGCCACCATGGGGCCGGGAGACCTGATGGGGCTGGTCTCCGGCAGCACGTTCTTCGGCAAGACTATCCTCCTGGTCCTGCTGTTCATGTCCGTCCTGTCGTGGGCCGTCTTCATCGACAAGGCCCGCACCCTCGGCCGCATCCGCGCCGGTCACCTGGAATTCTGGCGCCAGTGCGACCAGTGGCTGGACCGGCGGATCACCGCGCCCGAGCTGGTGATCTGGACCCGGGAGCACGCCGACCTGCCCCTGTCCAGCGTGGTGCTCGAGACGTCCCAGCTGCAGGAGGTGCCGGCGATCCGGCGCGCCGCCGAGCGCGTGGCGTTCCTGGAGACCGAGAACCTGGAGCGGTACCTCATCCTGCTCTCGACCGCCGTGACGATCTCGCCGTTCCTGGGGCTGCTGGGGACGGTATGGGGGATCATGACCAGCTTCTGGGACATGTCCACCATGCACAGCGCCAACCTGACGGTGGTCGCCCCCGGCATCGCCGAGGCCCTGGTGACGACCATCGCCGGCCTGGCCACGGCCATCCCTGCGGTCATCTTCTACAACATGCTGGTGCGCAAGATCGACCTGGTGGGCAACGAGATGGATCGCCTGCGGACGATCCTGGAGGAGGAGGCCGGCGGAGGGCGCGGCGTGGCCGATCCCATCGACCGGGACTTCGCGCGTCGCCCCGATCAGCATGACGGGGAGCGGATCTGATGGCGCGCCGGCGGGGCAACTTCCGCACCATGGCGGACATCAACATCACGTCCCTGGTGGACGTGACCCTGACCCTGCTGATCATCTTCATGCTGACCGCGCCGTACATCCAGGGCGGGGTGGAAGTCAACCTGCCCGAGGCCGAGACGCGCAACGTGGTGGTGAAGGAGGGGCCGGTCATCTCCATCACGGGCAACCGGCAGTTCTTCTTCATGGAACAGCCCATCGAGGTGGACGACATCCTGACGCACATGGCGCCCTACCTTGAACAGAAGGACTCCATTCCCGTCTACCTGCGCTGCGACGAGGAGGTCCCCTACGGCATCATCCTGAAGCTCATGGCGCAGCTGGAGCGGGCGGGGTTCGTGAACCTGAGCCTGGTGGCCGACCAGCCGGGGGCCAGGGAGTAGGCATGGTCCGGGGGCTGCCGTATTCCATCCTGCTGCACGTCCTCGGCCTGGTCCTGGTGATCCTCTACGGCAACTTCGTGGCCCGCAATCCCGTCCAGCCGCCGCGGTCGATCCCTTTCCGGATGGTGTACGAGGCCCCGCAGCAGCCGGCCCGGGAAGCGACCAAGGCCCCGGAGGAGACCCCGCCCGAGACGGTGGAGCAGGAACAGCCGGACGAGATCCGGCAGCCCGAGGTGATCCCCGATCTGCCGCCGAAGGAAGTGCCCGAGGAGAAGCCGGTCGTCGAGAAGGAACCCGAACCCGAGGTGACCGAACCCCGGGAGAGGAAGGACCCCGAGCCGGTGGTCGAGGATGCGGCCGATCGTCCGGCGGAGGATCCCGCGGAGGCGAGCGACGAACCCGCCGCCGTCGCCGGTGTGACCGGTCCTGCGGTGGGGTCGGTGGATTCGGACTTCCCGTACGCCTGGTACATCCAGAGGATGGAGAGCCTGATGGCCGCGAACTGGAATCCGCCCCAGCTGAACTTCGGGAGGCGGCCCCGGTACACCTGCCAGGTCCACTTCATCATCGCCAGGAACGGGATGATCTCCGGCGTGACCCTGGCCTCGTCCAGCGGCGTCGGGGTGTTCGATCGCGAGGCGATGCGGACGGTGCAGACCACCCGGCTGCCGCCCTTGCCGCCCCAGTTCGCCGAGAACGGGCTGGGCGTGACCTTCCACTTCAACCTGGAGCCGAAACACTGATGCGCCTCCTCCTGCCGGCAGCCCTGGTCCTCCTGGTCCTGGCCGTTCCGGTCTCCTCGCCGGCCCAGAGGGCCCAGACGGAGATCACCGCCGGGATCACCAGCACCGCCTACCTCAAGACCGACGTGCTGGTGCGGCCGAGCGACGTGCTGTCCGGGGGGCAGACCGCCGCCGGCGCGGCCGACGTGATCGACCGGGTGCTCGCGAACGACCTGGTCTTCAGCGGCCTGTGCCGGGTCGGCGACGGGATCATGCCCGCGCCCGCCGGCCAGGACAGCTTCCGGTTCGACTGGACCATCGAGGGGACCGTGGAGGGGCCCCTGCGCGACGCCGCCCAGACGGGCGAGGAGGTGCCGCTGACGGTGGACTTCAACCTGCTGACCTATCCAGGCCGGCAGCTGGTGATGAACAAGCGGTACCGTCCCCACGCCGACCAGTACCGGACCACGGCCCACCATTTCGCCAACGAGGTCCTGGCGATGATCACCGGCGAGCCGGGCATCTGCCTGACCCGGATCGTCTTCTCCCGGGGAACGGGAGACCGGCGGGACCTGTACGTGGTGGACTACGACGGCGAGGGGTTGCTGCGGGTCACGGCCAACCGGACCCTCAACCTCTGTCCCGACTGGTCGCCCGACAACACGCAGATCGCCTTCACCAGCTACCGGGGGGGGCAGCAGGGGCTGTTCAGCCTGGACACCGCCTCGGGGCAGGTCCGGCAGATCATCGCCCAGGAGGGCCTGAACCTGGGGGCGGACTGGCGGCCGGACGGCAAGGAGCTGCTGATCTCCCTGTCGCGCAGCGGCAACCCGGAGATATACCGGATCGATCCGGTCGGGAACATCATCAAGCGCCTGACGGTTTCCAGCGCCATCGAAATCAGCCCGAACTGGGCGCCAGGAGGCCGTGAACTGGTATTTACTAGTGACAGGACGGGCACCCCACAGTTATATATTGTTGATGATTCAGGAGTGGGCGGCCGGAGGTTGACCTTCGAGGGCCAGTACAACGATTCCGCGGTCTGGTCCCCGAATGGGGATCGTATCGCCTACGCCACCCGGGAGCATGACGTGACCGGGATCGTCCTGGTCAAGCCGACCGGAGAGGACCGGCGGGTGATCACCGGGGACCACTGGAGGAACTGCGAGGATCCGAGCTGGGCGCCCGACGGCCGGCACCTCGTGTTCGCATCCGACCGGACAGGTGTCTTCAAGCTGTACGTGTACGATGTCGTCGATGAGAGCTTTCGCCAGTTGACCTTCGGGGACGACCCCGACATCACCCCGGCCTGGTCCCATTGACAGGCTGAAACCGCAACGGTCAAGGAGAGTGCAGCAATGTTTGCAGGCGCCAAGAAGAAATCGATGTTCCTCACCCTCGCCCTGGTTCTCGGGATCGTGCTGATCGCGTTCACCGGTTGCAGCAAGAAGCCCGCGGCCGAGACCGAGCCCGTGATGCCCGAGGTGACGCAGCCGTCCGAAACCATCCCGAGGCCCGTCGAACCCGAACCGGTCGATCCGAACGCCAACGCCATCGACTACCCCGGCCTGGATCCCTCGGAGTACGGAGTGAGGGACGTGTTCTTCGCCTTCGACGAGTACGACCTGGACGACAAGGCCCTGGCCGTCCTGAGCGAGAACGCCCGCGTCCTGAAGGAAGCCAACGTCCTGGTGCTGATCTCCGGCCACTGCGACGAGCGGGGGACGGTGGAGTACAACCTCGCCCTCGGCGAGAAGCGCGCCAAGGCCGTGCGGGATCACCTGGTGAACCTGGGGGTGCCCTCGGGCAAGCTGCTGGTGACCTCCTACGGCGAGAACAAGCCCTTCGTCCAGGGTCACAGCGAGTCGGCCTGGGCCCAGAACCGGCGCGCGCACTTCGAACGCCCGTAAAGGATTCTGATGACCTGCAAGCTGCAGTTCCTGTCGCTGACCGTTGTGGCGGTCGTCCTGCTGGGGAGCGGATGCGCTCCCCAGCTCGACCGCATCGAGACGTCCGTCCAGGCCAACCGGGACGAGATCGCCCGGCTCCAGGCCGAGAACAAGCTGCTCCTTCAGGAGGTCCAGGCCCTGGCCTCCCTGCTGCGCCTGGAAAGGGAGACGGGCGACCAGTCGGCCGCCCTGAAGGTCGCCAAGCTGACCCAGGTGTCGGGCCGGCTGGACCAGCTCATGCAGAAGCTGGACGACAACGCCGAGTACATGCGGAACCTGTCCGCCCGCGTCGACCTGCTGGTGACGCGGTCCGGCATCCCCACCCTGGGCGAGTACCGTCCGCCGGCCCGGGGGGGGGACGGCGCCGTGGAACTGCCCGAGGAGGGCCGCACCATCCTGGAGGCCGCCGATCTGGACCGCAGCAGCGGGAACACCGGGCTGGCGCGCCTGGGCTACGAGGAGTTCCTGGAGAAGTACGGACGGACCGAGGCGGCCGACGACGCCCTGTACCGGCTCGGCGACATGGATCTGGCCGACGGGGAGCACGCCGCCGCGCTGGAGCGGTTTGACGACCTGCTGGCCCGGTTCCCCGGCAGCGAATGGGTCCCGGCCGCCCTGTTCAAGTCCCGCGAGTGCCTGCTGGGCCTGGGCCGGGAGGACGAGGCCGCCGCCAGGGCCCGCCTGTTGATCGAGAACCATCCGGGATCGACCGAGGCCGCCATGTTGCAGGCCGACCCGGAGAGCCGGTGACCGGGCAATCCGGCCGGCCGGTCCCAAGGAGAGGATGACGATGCCCAAGTTTCCGGTGTTGAGGATGGCCCGCGGGCTCAAAGAGGTCTTCCGGCCGGTGGTGGTCACCGACATCGACGAGAACTACCACGCGTTCATCGTCCGCTACAGCGGGGACTACATCCAGCACACCCACGAGAAGGACGAGTTCGTGACCATCCTCGAGGGTTCCATCGTCTTCGAGGTGGGGGGCCAGGAGACCGAGGTCCGGCAGGGCGAATCCATCCTCATCCCCGCCGGGACCCTGCACCGCCCCCGCTGTTCCAACATGGCTCTCGGCCTGGTGGTCGAGCGCAAGGGCATCCAGACCCAGATGGATCCCCAGGTCTGATTCCGGAGGGGCGGCCCGGCCCGCCCCTGCCGCCTACAGCGAACCGTCCGGTTCGGACAGCTTCTTCTCGATCCAGAGCACGTCCTCCCGGCTCCCGATGTACAGCGGGACGCGCTGGTGCAGGTCCGTGGGCGCGATGTCCATGATGCTGCGGCGGCCGTCGCTGGCGTAGCCGCCGGCGTTCTCGACGACCATGGCCAGGGGGGCGGCCTCGCACATCAGGCGCAGCTTGCCCTCGGGCTTGTCGGAGGTGGGGGGATAGAGGTAGACGCCGCCGTACAGCAGGTTGCGGTGGAAGTCGGCCACCAGGGAGCCGATGTAGCGGGAGGTCATCCGGCCCCGGTAGGGACCGCGCCCCCGCTTGAGCTCATGCACCATCTCGGTCACCGGGCCGGGCCAGAAGGGCTCGTAGGCCTCGTTGCACGAGTAGAGTCCGCCCTGGAAGGGGGTGGCGATGTTCTCGTGGCTGAGCAGGAACTCGCCGATGCTCGGGTCGAGGGTGAACCCGTGCACCCCGTGGCCGGCGGTGTAGACGAACATGGTGCTCGAACCGTAGACGATGTAGCCGGCGCCGACCAGTTCGCTGCCCGGCTGCAGGAGGTCCTCGGTGCAGACGTGCTGCCGCCGGGAATGGCGGCGCCAGATGCCGAAGATGGTGCTGACCGAGACGTTGGCGTCGATGTTGGAGCTGCCGTCGAGGGGATCGAAGACCACGATGTAGCTGCCGGAGCCCTGGTTCGCGGGGACGAAGATGGGATCGGCCATCTCCTCGCTGCCCATGATGCAGACCTGGCCGCGCTTGCCGAGGCACTTCAGGAAGATGCGGTTGGCGTAGTCGTCCAGCTTCTGGACCACCTCGCCCTGGATGTTCTCCTCCTCGGTGGCGCCGAGGATGTCGACCAGGCCGGCCTTGGTGACCTCGCGGCTGATGATCTTGGCCGCGAACGTGATGTCGTTGAGCAGGCCGGTGAAGTCGCCGCTGGCCCCGGGGTGGAGGCTCTGGAGGTCCAGGAAGTGCGATTCGATGGTCTGGAGGTTGCCGGGCAACTGGGTCATGCCGTCTCCTGTCCCGCTGTCTGGTGCGTAACGGATCCCGCCGGGGCGGGTCCGGGCGCGAAGCCCTCTGACCGGACCATTCTAACCCCAATTTTCAGGTGCACAAGGCTTGCCTTTTGGGTCCAGGTTTGCCATCGTGCCGATGAAGAGACCTGCCGTTGTCCGACGCAGCCGGAAGGAGACGCCATGCCCGACGCGATGTTCGAAGTTCCCTATCCCCAGAACGAACCGGTGATGGGATACCTGGAGGGTTCGCCCGAGAAGAAGGAGCTCAAGGCCGCGCTGAAGGAGATGGCCGGGCGTCAGGTCGAGATCCCCCTGATCATCGGGGGCAAGGAGATCCGGACCGGCAAGACCGCCGACTGCGTGATGCCGCACGAGCACAAGCACGTGCTGGGCCGCTACCACCAGGGCGGCGAGAAGGAAGTCAAGCTGGCCATCAAGGAGGCCCAGAAGGCCAAGAAGGACTGGGCGGCCATGCCGTTCCAGCACCGCGCGGCGATCCTGCTGAAGGCCGCCGAGCTGCTGGCCGGCCGCCGGCGCATGACCCTGAACGCGGCGACCATGCTGGGCCAGAGCAAGAACCCGTTCCAGGCCGAGATCGACAGCGCCTGCGAGCTCATCGACTTCTGGCGCTTCAATCCCCACTTCGCGCAGCAGATCATGTCCGAGCAGCCCGAGAGCTCCCCGGGCATGTGGAACATGCTGGAGCAGCGGCCCCTCGACGGCTTCGTGTTCGCCGTGACGCCGTTCAACTTCACGAGCATCGCCGGCAACCTGCCGACCGCCCCGGCGCTCATGGGCAACACCTGCGTGTGGAAGCCCGCCTCGAGCTCGGTGTTCTCCGGCTACTACATCATGCAGATCCTCCAGGAAGCCGGGATGCCCGACGGCGTGATCAACTTCGTGCCCGGCAGCGGCGGCCAGGTCGGCAATCCGGTCATGGCCAGCCCCGACCTCGGCGGGATCCACTTCACCGGCAGTACCGCGGTGTTCCAGGCGATGTGGAAGCAGATCGGCAACAACATCCAGAACTACGGCTGCTACCCGCGCATCGTGGGCGAGACCGGCGGCAAGGACTTCGTGTTCGCCCATCCCAGCGCCGACGTGGACGCGCTGGTCACCGCCCTGGTCCGGGGCGCCTTCGAGTACCAGGGCCAGAAGTGCAGCGCCGCCAGCCGGGCCTACGTGCCGGAAAGCCTGTGGAAGGAAGTGCGCCAGAAGCTGCTGGCCGCCGTCGAGTCCATCACCATGGGCGACGTGACCGACTTCCGCACCTTCATGGGCGCGGTCATCGACCGCGGGGCCTACGCGGACATCAAGGGCTACATCGACCGGGCCAAGGGCAAGGACGCCAAGGGCAAGGCCAGGATCATCGCCGGCGGCAAGTGCGACGACTCGGTCGGGTACTTCATCGAGCCCACGGTCATCCAGGCCACCGATCCCCTGTACGAGACCATGGTGCAGGAGATCTTCGGCCCGGTCCTGACGATCCACGTCTACGCGGACAAGGACCTGCTGAAGACCCTGCGGTTGTGCGACAAGTCGTCGGCCTACGCGCTGACCGGAGCGATCTTCGGGCAGGACCGCGCGGCCCTGATCAAGATGAAGGAGGAGCTGACGGGCACCGCCGGC
>JAHJTW010000300.1 GCA_018829565.1 bacterium
CATTAGCGAAAGCCCATCTTTCATCGGCAAGGTGCCGTCCTGCAAGGTCACCGACCTGGCACGCGCCATCCACCCCGCCGCCGAACTCACCGAGACCGGCATCCGCCCCGGCGAGAAGCTGCACGAGGTGATGCTGACCGAGGACGAGGCCCGCGCCGCCTTCGAGTACGACGACCACTACGTGGTCTATCCCCTGCGCTACCTCGAGGAGCCGCGCACCGGGATCCGGCCGGGCGGCGTCCGGGTGCCCGACGGCTTCGACTACAGCTCCAGCAGCAACAAGGAGTGGCTGACCAGCGACGACCTCGCCAGGCTGCTGAAGGACCTGCCCCCGCGCGACGAGCTGATCGCGAGCGCGGGACCCTGGCAGGCCGAGGGCGCCGAGGCATGACCCGGGACCTCCCCTACGGGCGGCAGACCCTGGGCCCGGAGGAGGAGGACCTGGTCCGCGAGGTCCTCCGCTCGGACTGGCTGACCCAGGGACCCCGCGTCCCCGAATTCGAACGCGACCTGGCCGCGGTCTGCGGCGCTCCCTGCGCCGTCGCCGTCAACAACGGGACCTCGGCCCTCTACCTGGCCTGCCGCGCCGCCGGCCTCGCACCCGGCGACCTCTTCCTGACCTCGCCGGTGACCTTCGCCGCCACCGCCAACGCCGGCCTGCTGTGCGGCGCGGGGCCCGTGTTCGCCGACGTCGATCCCGAGACCGGCAACCTGGACATCGGCGCGGTCGCCGCCGCTCTCGAGACCCATCCCCGGATCAAGGCGATCCTCCCCGTCCACCTCGGGGGGCGGATCTGCGACCTCGAGGCCCTGGACGAGCTGGCGGGACGGCACGAGGCCGTGGTCATCGAGGACGCCTGCCACGCCCTGGGCGGAGCCTGGCCCGCCCGGGACGGCAAGGTCCATCCGGTCGGCTCCTGCGCCCGCTCGCTGATGACCTGCTTCAGCTTCCATCCGGTCAAGACCATCACCACCGGGGAGGGCGGGGCGATCACCACCTGCGACCCGGAGCTGGACGAGAAGCTGAGGATGCTGCGGACCCACGGCATCACCCGCGACCCGCGCCTGCTCCACGAGAACCACGGGCCCTGGTACTACGAGATGCACGACCTGGGGATCAACGCCCGCCTGACCGACATCCAGGCCGCGGTGGGGATCGTCCAGCTGCGCCGCCTGGAAACCTGGCGCAAGCGGCGCCTGGAACTGGTGCAGCGGTACGACCGCGGCCTGGCCGCGGTGCCCGAGGTCGCGGTGCAGCGGCGTCCCCGGGGCGAGGACCTGACCTGCTGGCACCTGATGATCATCCGGACTCCGCGGCGGGACGAGCTGTTCGCCCACCTGCACGCCCAGGGAATCGGGGCCCAGGTCCATTACCTTCCCTTGCACCTGCATCCCTATTACCGGGAGCGCTTCGGATTCGCGGCCGGGGACTTCCCCGGCGCCGAGGCCTACTACGCGCAGGCCCTGAGCCTGCCCCTGTTCCCGGCCATGACCGATGGGGACTGCGACCGGGTGATCGAGGCGGTCGCGGACTTCTTCCGGACCGGGCCCCGCGCGCCATGACCGACTTCATCGCCGAGATCAGCAGCAACCACAACGGCGACCTCGGGCGCTGCCGGGACCTCATCGCCGCGGCCGCCGCGGCCGGCTGCCGGGGCGTGAAGTTCCAGCTCTTCGCCATCGACCGGCTGTTCGCGCGGGAGATCCTGCAGGTCAGCCCCGAACATCGGCGGCGGCGACGCTGGGAGCTGCCGCCCTGGTTCCTGCCCGACCTGGCGGCCTGCTGCCGGGACCACGGCGTGGCGTTCGGCTGCACGCCCTTCGACCTCGAGGCCGTCGACCTGCTGGCCCCCCACGTGGACTTCCTGAAGGTGGCCTCGTACGAGCTGCCTTGGCTGGAATTGACCCGCCGCTGCGCGGCGACCGGACTGCCCCTGATGATCTCGACGGGGATGGCCGACGCCGGCGAGATCCGCGCCGCCGTGGCCGCAGCGGTCGAGGCCGGCTGCGCCGATCCGACCGTGTTCCACTGCGTCAGTTCCTATCCCGCAGCCGCGGCCGAGTGCAACCTCGCGGCCCTGGGCGCCTTGCGGGACCTGGTGCGTCCCTTCGCGCCCCGGGCGAAGCTGGGCTGGTCCGACCACTCGGTGGACCCCGGAGTGGTGCGGCGGGCAATCGACCGCTGGGGCACGGAGGTGGTGGAGTTCCACTTCGATCTGGAGGGCCGCGGCGAGGAATTCGGCGGCGGCCACTGCTGGCTGCCCGGCACGATCGCCCCGGTCATCGCCGGCGGGGATTTTTCGGCTGATCCGGCCTGCGACGGGGACGGCCGGCTGGGTCCCGTGCCGGCCGAGGCGG
>JAHJTW010000301.1 GCA_018829565.1 bacterium
TCTCGGGCGCCGGCAGCCGGGGGTTCTCCGTCAGGCTGCGTCCCTTGAGTACCGGCTGTACAGTACGCCGACAATCGGTCTTCCCTTCACGGGCCCCCCAGTTAGAGTGGTTCGACCGGTAGATGTCTTTGGGGTTTTGGTTTTGGACAGCAGAAAGGGGGCCTGATCCCGGGCAGGAAGAAAAACCCGTCCCAAACAGGGGATCGGGGCGGGTTCAGGGGCGGGACAAAGGGAAAACCGATTTATCTTGGACAGCAGTGACCCCCTCCGATTCCCACCTATTCCTCTCCATCTGACAAAAATGGAGTGCTTGGTTGATTTCACAGATTTCTCCTTCGCGGGGCCGATTGAATTCTCGGCGAAACAGTGGTAAGCTCAATTCATTAGATGGCAATGTGCGGAAATTGTGCGGTCAAGTCAGCCAGTAGGTTGGTGTATTCGTCCGTTTGCAACTTGATGAAATCTAACCATTTCCATTGGAGGAAGTTTTTGTTGGACCTGCTACTGGATTCTCGCGGTTATGTTCGCCAGCGCGAGTCACAGACACTGGAATTCAAGCAGACATTCCGAGTCGGTGACACGGATCTACTCAGGTACGCCAAGACCATGGCAGGGATGGCCAACAACCAGGGAGGCGAAATCGTCTTCGGCATAAAGGACAGGCCCCACCAGCCGATGGGTTTACGCGATGACCGCATGATGACTTTTGACCGACGGAACATGAACAGGGTTCTGCTCGACTATTTTGCCCCTGATTTCCACTGGGAACACGACACAGTAGAACTGTTCGGGGTAACCCTGGGTTTCATCACAGTCTGGTCGGCACCGACTAAACCCGTCGTTTGCACCCGACATCATGATCAGGCGAAGCTTCGAGAAGGCGGGATATACTACCGTTACCGGGCGGAGACAAGAGATGTGCGCTACGCGGAATTGAACGCGATTCTCCAGGCAGAGCGAGATAAGGAAAAACAGCTCTGGATGAACCACATCCAGACTATTGCAACGGTGGGCCCACAGGCAGCGCAAATCATCGATACGGTGCGCGGAGAAGCAGACATCCAAGGTACTAAGGTGATTATCGACCGCGCACTGCTCGACCAAATTCAATTCGTTCGTGAAGGCCAGTTTGTCGAAAGGGGCGGAGCACCCACCCTAACGCTGGCTGGTTCGATCTCGGGACTGCTCGACCATGATCATGCAGTCTACACCGAAATGGCCTACCCCTACACCCGAGACATGGTCATGCAGGAGCTAGGTGTCCTTAACCGCTACTCCACTGATGCTCTAATCAGCTATTTTGACGCCAAGGGTAATCCCCGATACCACGCAGAAATCCGCACTGGCAAAACGGCCAAAGTCCACAAGTACTCCGAACAGTTCCTTCGAATGCTGCGCCACGAACTCCGGGCCGACCCGGGACTTGAGTTCCGGGCAAGGGAGCAGCACGGGGGCCGCCGTGCGTGAACTGATGTTGAAACTACTCCGTGCTTTGTTGTTGCCCACGGCAGTCTTCTTCGGTGCTTGGCTTGCCGCCGGTGGCTGGAGTTTCGCAGCCCGATCTTTACCATCCTGGGCAATGTGGGTTTCAGGGTTTTTACTGGCGGGCTGGGTGCTCCTGGCTGTATTGCGACGTACCCGCCCTAGGGCAGACTTAAGCTTTGGGGGCGCTGTATCGGTGCCGATGACCCCCATTTTTCAAGTCACCTATTCCGGTGTCAAATGGCGGATTTTGGTTTCGTATTGCACCGATTCCATTTTTGGCGAACCCACATTGGGCGACTTTGTCGAAGCGGAAGTTCCGCCCACATGCCCCAAATGCGGTGTTGAGCTTGAGCAGTCAGATCTTTGGGGGGCATTCTGGCGGTGGCGGTGCGTGTGTTGTGGTTTCAAAAAACTCAAGCGCAGCAGTATGTACCTCGAATCCCAGCGGGCAGAGAAGCTCGGGAAGGCTCAGTATGAGCTGCAACGCAGAAGTGGTGGGAAGAATGACCGACAGCCCTGAATTGCCGTTTCTGCTTGACCAATTATCTCTACCGATTCTGGTCCTTTTGGATTAATTTGTTGTGGAGGCCATAGGGTACCTCATCCCGCTCGGAGTGATCCATTTTTTGATTCGGGGGGCCAGGATGGCAGAGTTCTATGAATTTTTTGCTGGCGGTGGAATGGCTCGCCTCGGCCTTGGTGAGCAGTGGTCCTGCACGTATGCCAACGACATAGACCGGAAGAAGGCGGCATCGTATAGCCGCCACTTCGGCGCGGAGCACCTTGCTATCAAAGACGTCGGGCTAGTTGCCACCCGCGAACTGCCTGGCCGTGCCTCCCTTGCATGGGCGTCGTTTCCTTGCCAGGATTTATCCCTCGCAGGACGCGGCATTGGCCTGACCGGGCATCGCAGCGGAACGTTCTGGCCTTTCTGGGCCTTGATGGGGGCGCTTAATTCTGAGGGCCGAGCACCTCACACCATTGTTCTTGAGAACGTTTATGGAGCAATTTCCTCAAACTGTGGGCGTGACTTTAACGAGATTGGTAATGCCATCACCTCCTTGGGGTACCGATTCGGTGCGCTGGTTATGGACGCAGTTCACTTTGTTCCACAGTCCCGCCCACGGTTGTTCATTGTCGCGGTTAGATCCGAAATTCGGCTGCCCGAAGTTGTAACCCGGTCGGATCCTACGGGACTATGGCATCCGCGAAGCCTTGTGGAGGCTAAGTTCCGTATGTCTGCAGAAGCCCAGGACGCTTGGGTTTGGTGGAATGTCCCAGTCCCGGCGGGGCGAGAGACCGTTTTTGCTGACTTAATTGAAGACATACCGACAGGGGTCCAGTGGAATAGCCACAAGGATACGCTTGCACTAATTTCAATGATGTCGCCCGTCAACCGGGCCAAAGTACGAGCTGCCCAGCGGGAAGGCGTGCTGCGTGTCGGCACACTTTATAAACGCACCCGCAAAGGGCTCTGCCGTGCGGAGGTACGTTTTGATGACGTTGCCGGGTGCCTGCGGACGCCTAGCGGCGGTTCTAGTCGCCAGACGATTATCGTTGTCAAGGGTCGATCTGTCCGAACGCGCCTGCTCTCGCCACGCGAGGCTGCACGCCTGATGGGATTGCCCGAGGAATATGTGCTGCCTTCAAGCTACAATGAGGCTTACCATTTGGCTGGTGACGGTCTCGTGGTCCCTGTGGTAGCACACCTAGCTGATTCAGTCCTTACGCCCATTGCCCAAACCGTCACGCAACAGATCAGCGCAGCATAACCCCGGATTGGACCAATGTCGTTTCAGCCAACCGATCCAATATCACCGCCATTTGAGACTGCCGAGTTGCGGCGGCTGCTTACTGGCTTTCTCAACCAATGTATGCCCGACCCGACCTCAGGTTCCGAGGTTCCAGTTGGAAATTTTAAGTTTGGGGTCTATGCGTTTTTTGACTACGACGGTGAGCCCATATATGTCGGGCAAACCAACGAGAAACTCCGCACCAGGATCCGGCGGCACCTTACGAATCAGCGCACAGACGCGGTTGCCATGAAAGTGCTTGACCCGTTTGAAGTTTTCGAGATTGAAGTGTGGCCGCTGCCTCAATATGAGGGGCGAACAACTGCCGACCCAGAGGCAAAGGGGCACCTCAATTGGCTTGAATTTGAGGTATTCCGCTTCCTGATCACCCGGTCAAAATTTAACGCGATCCTCAACGAAAAAGACCCGCTCTCAGTGCCAGACATCGGATACATGCGGCCCCCCAGCCTGCGCGGGCGGGTCGTGAGCGAGACAGTGGTAGACTTGCGGGGTCACCCGGACACTCGAATTGCTCGACGGGCTGAAACCCTGTCTTTGCTCGCAAAAGTGATCAGCGAACGCCAAGTCCAAGTCGGATTGCGACGCACCCTTTTGACCCAGGCCAGGAGACTTGCCTGGCTCGCAGAGCGTAGGTTAGAGGAACTCGCAGGGATTCCGGAAGAGGATGACCGAGACACCTGAGCAACGTAGTCGAATTATGCGGGCCGTGCGCTCTCGCGACACTGGCCCAGAGTTAATTGTGCGCAAGTTGCTGCGAGCCATAGGCTATTCTGGCTACCGCCTACACCGCACAGATTTGCCCGGAAGGCCGGACATTGCCTACATTGGACGTAAAAGGGCCGTTTTCGTCCATGGTTGTTTCTGGCATGGACATAACTGTCCGCGAGGTGATCGCTTGCCAGCGACCAATACTGACTACTGGAGAGCGAAAATTGAGCGCAACCGCCGAAGAGATAATGAAGCCGCTAAAGTCCTCGCTCAATGTGGTTGGCGAGTGTTAGTGATCTGGGAATGCCAACTTTCTGACGAGAATGTTTTGGCGGCGGAACTTCACCAGTTTATTTCAAGTTCCGGGTGTAACGCCTCAGATTAGTCTTCTTTAAAGCCCCCCCTAAAAAATGGTCTTGCCATATAAGACGATCAGGTGGCCTCAATCCTCAAGCCCTGGGATATCCGGGGTGATTTCAGGTCTGACACACATTGGTTGTGATTTGGGCCTCGAGGAGCGTCTGGCCTGGGCCATGGGGGACCGCCGGCACTGGTGGCCATCGCCGCGGCCGGCGGCAGGAAGGCCGCCGCCGCCCGACGGCTGGGGTTGTCCCGGCAGGGCCTCTACAAGAAGATCCAGAGGTACGGGATGACCGACCTGATCGCATCCACTTGACGGCGCGCCGTCCGCCGACCCGGCGGCCAGGGTCATTCCGGCTCCGGCCACGGATCGTGGTCCGGGGTCCGCCGGGGAACCGGATCTAGACAGGAGCCGGGGGGCAGGCTAACTTGCCCGACATGGAATTCCGGCAGGATGACGACGCGCCCCTGCGAATGCCCGGCGGAGTCCGGCGGCCCTATCTGCAGGCGGGACTCGCGGGCCTGGGTCTGACCCTGGTCCTGCCCCCGTTCGCCTGGACGGGGCTGCTGGCCCCCGTGCCTGTGGCCCTGCTGTTCCGGGCGCTGAGGTCCGCTCCCCGGCCGGGACGCACCGCCCTGGTGTTCGGCCTCGTCCACCAGGCAACCCTGCTGCATTGGCTCTTCTTCCTCGATCCGGCGAAGTCCATCCCCACGCGGGCCCTGGTGCCCATCCAGGCCCTCGCCGCCATCCTCTACGTCTCCTGCTTCTCCCTGGTCATGGGCTGGGTCTTCGGCAAGCTGCGGTCCGGACCCCTCGGGCGGGTCGGGCCCTGGCTGCTGCCCGTGCTGTGGATCGGGATGGAGGCCCTGCGCTCCCGTGGCGAACTGGGCTTCTCCTGGTGCCTGAGCGGCTCGGCGCTGATCGGTACGCCCCTGCTGGGGCTCGCCCGGACCTCGGGCGAGATCGGGGTCGGTGCCGGGATCGCCTTCCTGGCCGCTCTGCTGGCCGTGGTGCTGCCCGGCTCGGGGGAGGGGGATCCCCGCGGCGACCGGCGGCGCGTCGTTCCCATGGCCGCCATGGCCCTCCTGTGGTGGGTCTGGCTCGCAGCCGGGGCGCTGATCGTCAGGCCCGGTCCGGCCGACGTCGGCGGGGACGGGCCGGCCGAGCTCCAGGTCGCGGCCATCCAGCCCGACGTGGCCCTCGTGGACAAGTGGGCGAAGGACAAGCTCGATTCGACGCGGGTGCCGCTGGCCGAATGGACCACGCGGGCGGCGGACCAGGGTGCGCGCTTCATCGTCTGGCCCGAGACTGCGGTGCCCGCCTACGTGCGCCATGACAATCCCCTGCTGGTCTGGACCCGGGAGGTGGTCCGCAGGTCGGGTGCCCACGTCTTCACGGGGTTCCCCGATGCGGAGCGCAGGCCCGACGGGGGCATCACGACGACCAACTCCTCGGGGCTCTTCTCGCCGGACGGGGCCCTGATCGACCAGTACGCCAAGCACCACCTGCTGCCCATCGGCGAGGCGATGCCCTTCACTTCGCTCCTGCCGTTCCTGGCGAAGGTCGACGTGGGCCAGGCCGAGTGGACCCCGGGCCCGTACCCGCGGCCCCTGGCCGCCGGCCCGCCGCTGGAAGGATTCCGCTTCTCCGCCATGATCTGCTTCGAATCGATCTTCTCCGACCTCGCCCGGGGACCGGTGCGGGACGGCAGCGCATGCCTGGTGGTCATCACCAACGACGGCTGGTTCGGCAGGACGTCCGGACCGCGGCAGCACGCCTGGCTGGCTCGCCTGCGGGCGGTCGAGTGCGGGGTCCCCGTGATCCGGTGCGCCAACAACGGGATCAGCTTCATCGCCGACGCCGAGGGACGCATCCTGGACTGGCTCGAGCTGGGGCGCCGGGGGATGGTCGCCGCCAGGATCATCCCTGGCGACGGCGGGACGCTCTACGTGATGCTCGGGGCCTGGCCCCTGCTGGGCTTCCTGGCGGCGTGGCTTCTCCTGGGCGTGAGCCGGGAACGCGCAGGAGGGGGCCGCTCGTGACCAACGGGGACCTTCACCGCTTCATCTTCTGTCCCCGTTGCGGGTGTGAACTCGGCTCCCGCTCCGAAGGGGGCCGGGAGCGGCCCCGGTGCTCCGAATGCGGCTTCGTCCAGTACCTCAACCCCGCGCCCGGGGCCGGGGTGATCCTGGTGCGGGGTGGCGCGGTCTGTCTCGTCCGGCGCAAGTTTCCGCCCAGGCAGGGACTGTGGTCTTTGCCCACGGGATTCATGGAGTGGGACGAAACCGTGGAGGAGACGGCGGTCCGGGAGACGCTGGAGGAGACCGGACTCGAGGTGCGGCTGACCGGCCTCTACGCCGTGGAAACGGGGTTGCTGCCTCCCGACCAGCCCGTGCTGGTGGTGTTCTACCGGGCCGAAGAGGCCGGCGGCGAACTCTGCGCCGGGGACGACGCCGCCGAGGCCGGCTTCTTCCCCCTGGACGACCTGCCGGGGCCGATCGCCTTCGCCGCGCACCGGCGGGTCCTGTCCAGGCTGGCCCAGGAGATCCTGCCGGACTCCGACCGCGATGCGAAGGAGACGAACCATGACGCGTGATCGGGACCGGGCGGCGGTCAGGACCGCCGTCCTGCTGTCGGGGAGCGGCCGGACGCTCGCGAACCTGCTGGCGCGGATCGGATCCGACGGCCTGCCCCTGGACATCGTCGGCGTCGTGTCCAGCCGGCCCGGCGTGCGCGGTCTGGACGTCGCGGCGGAAGCGGGCATCCCCTCGGCCGTCTTCCGGCGCAAGGACTATCCGGGGGTCCGGGAGCACAACGGCGCCGTCAACGCCTGGCTGGAACCGCTGGCCCCCCGCCTGATCGTCCTGGCCGGATACCTGTGTTTCTACGTCCATCCCGACTGGTTCACCGGACCGGTGGTCAACATCCATCCGGCCCTGCTGCCGAAGTTCGGGGGACAGGGGTATTACGGGGACCGGGTGCACCAGGCGGTGCTCGAGGCGGGTGAGAAGGTCACCGGCTGCACGGTCCACCTGGTGGACGACCAGTACGACCACGGCCGCATCCTCGGCCGGCAGGAGGTACCGGTCCTGCCCGGCGACGACGTCCATTCCCTGGCCGACCGGGTGTTCGCGGCGGAATGCGAGCTCTATCCCCGCGTCCTCGCCGATCTCGCCCGGACCCTGCTCTGAGCGCGGTGCGGCGGGCCCGGCTCGCAAAAACCCCCGGCCCTGGCGGACCGGGGGTTTCTTCCGTCTAGATTGCGGATCAGCCCGGGAAGTTCCCGCAGACGTCGCCGGCCTCCCCGTCCTTGCGGGCCGGGTCCCCGGTCATCAGGTAGCGGTGCATGGCGTCGGCCGCCTTGCGTCCCTGGCCCATGGCCAGGATCACGGTGGCGCCGCCGGTGACGATGTCCCCCGCCGCGAAGCAGTCGGGCAGGCTGGACTGCATCCACTCGTTGGTCTTGATGATGCCCTTGCGGGGATCCCTTTCCAGTTCGGGCACGTCGGCCGTCAGCAGGGGGTTCGGACCCTGGCCGATGGCGATGACCACCGTGTCCACGGCGAACTCCTTGACCTTCCCCTCGATGGGGACGGGGCGGCGGCGTCCGCTGGCGTCGGGTTCGCCCAGTTCCATCTCCTGGCAGAGGATGGCCCCGACCGCGCCCTTGCCGTCGTCGACGATCTCGATGGGGGAGTGCAGCAGGTTGAAGTCCACGCCCTCCTGCTCGGCATGGTGGATCTCCTCGATGCGGGCGGGCATCTCCAGGCGGCTGCGCCGGTAGACCAGGTAGACGACCTCGGGCTGCAGGCGCTTGGCGGTGCGGGCCGAGTCCATGGCCGTGTTGCCGGCTCCGATCACGGCGATGCGCTTGATCTTCTTGACGGGAGTGTCCGCCCCGCCGGGGAACTTGTACCCGCCCATGAGATTCACCCGGGTGAGGAACTCGTTGGCGCTGTACACGCCGTTGAGGTTCTCGCCGGGAATCCCCAGGAACCAGGGCAGGCCTGCGCCGGTGCCGATCATGACCGCGTCGAACCGGTCGCGGATGCTGTTGAGGCTCTCGGCCTTCCCAACCGGATAGTTCATCACGAACTTCACGCCCATGTCCTTCAATCCATCGATCTCGCGGACCAGGATCTCCTTGGGCAGCCGGAACTGGGGGATGCCGTAGAAGAGCACGCCGCCGGGCTTGTGCAGGGCCTCGAACACCGTCACGTCGTGACCCTTCTGGGCCAGGTCGCTGGCGGCGGTCAGCCCGGCGGGGCCCGAGCCGATGATGGCGACCTTCTTGCCGGTCGGAGGGGCCACCTCGGGGGTGATGGTCAGGTCGTGCTCCATGGCGTAGTCGCCCAGGAAACGCTCGACCCTGCCCACGCCGCCGGGTTCGCGGCCCTTGGCCGGCTTGTTCAGGGTGCAGACCATCTCGCACTGGTCCTCCTGCGGGCAGACGCGGCCGCAGATGGCGGGCAGGAAGTTCTTCTCCTTGATCTTGCGCAGGGCTCCCTCGTAGTCCTTTTCTCCGACAAGCTTCAGGAAGGCCGGGATGTCGATGCCCACGGGGCAGCCGGCCACGCACGGCTTGTCCTTGCACTGGATGCAGCGCAGGGCTTCCTGGGTCGCCTCGATCTCGTTGTAGCCCAGGGGCACTTCCTCGAAGTTGAAGATACGGTCCCCGGGAGCCTGCTCCCGCATGGGGATCTTCGTCTTGCTCTTGTTGATCTCCCGCTTGGGACTGCTGGTGTCGGCCATGACGGTCCTCCCTTACTCGCCGCGCGTGAAGTTGTCGGCGGCCGTTTCCAGCCTGCACCGGTGATATTCGTTGAGGGAGACCTGCTCCTCGGGCTTGTAGTAGTTCAGGCGGGTGATCAGCTCGTCGAAGTCCACCTGGTGGCCGTCGAACTCGGGTCCCTCCACGCAGGCGAACCGGGTCTCGCCGCCGACGGTCACCCGGCAGGCGCCGCACATCCCGGTGCCGTCCACCATGATGGGATTCAGGGAAGCCTGGGTGGGGATGCCATGGGGCTGGGTGGTCTTGCAGACGAACTTCATCATGACCACGGGGCCGATGGTGATGACCTCGTCGATCTTCTCGCCGCGCTCGATCAGCTCGTCCAGCGCGTGGGTGACCATGCCCTTCTTGCCGTAGCTGCCGTCGTCGGTGGTGATGATGGTCTCGTCGGCGAGGGCCCTGATCTCCTCCTCGAGGATCAGCAGGCTCTTGTTGCGGGCGCCGAGGATGGCGATGGTCCGGTTGCCGGCGGCCTTCAGGGCCTGGACCTGGGGCCACACCACGGCGTTGCCGATGCCGCCGCCGACGCACACGACGGTCTTTCCCGTGGGGATCTCGGTGGCCTTGCCCAGGGGGCCGGCCAGGTCGTGGATCTCATCTCCGACGTCGAGCGCCGCCAGCATCTCGGTCGTCTTGCCGACCACCTGGTAGACCAGCGTGATCGTTCCCTGGTCGGGATTGCGGTTCGCGATGGTCAGCGGGATGCGCTCACCCTCGTCGTTGACGCGCAGGATGATGAACTGGCCGGCCTTGCCCCTGCGGGCGATGTGGTCGGCCTCGACCTCGATGAGCTTCGTCTGGGGCGCGAGCTCCTTGGAGTAGACGATCTTGTTCCCCACGGCAGGCTCCTTGTCATGAACATAACTGCAGGCGGAATACGAAGCCGGGCGGGTCCAGGGGAACCCGGCCTACCGGGAAAATTTATGTTTCAGGAGGGGTAAAGCAAGGAGGGATGTCTGTGATAATGATTTGTAATTTCATAGTTTACGGATAGGTGAAACGGAGGGATCAAGGGCTGGCCTCCACTACCGGCGCAGCGGGGGGAGCGCGTGCGCCGATTCCGGGAAAGCGGGCCAGCCCTTGTGTTGCAATCCGCCCGGATGATGTCGCCCTGGCAGGAAGGTAGCAGCTTGCGTGCCCGGTCCCGCACCGTGGATAGCGGGAAGATCCCGGGTCGGGTTTGGTGTTCCGGGCTGATCGGGACTATTTTGGGTGGCCTGTCCTGTGGGTCCCGCGGGGGCCCCTTCGAACACTGGGTGCAAACTGCATGGCCGGCCATCCGGCCCCGGAGCGGTCCATGGAACACCTGATCAGGAGCATGCTGGAGCACATCGGCGAGGACCCTGACCGGGAAGGTCTCGTCAAGACCCCCGAGAGGGTCGCGCGAGCCTGGGAGGAGATCACCGGGGGCTACGCCATGGATCCCGGCGCCATGGTGCGCAAGGCCCTGTTCACAGCCGAGGGCAAGGAGATGGTCGTGGTCAACGACATCGATTTCTACTCGGTCTGCGAGCACCACATGCTGCCGTTCTTCGGCAAGGCCCACGTGGCCTACATCCCCGACGGCAAGATCGTCGGCCTCAGCAAGATCGCCCGCGTGGTCGAAACCTATGCGCGGAGACTGCAGGTCCAGGAACGGATGACGGCCCAGATCGCCTCCTGCCTCATGGAGAACCTCGAGCCCCTGGGGGTGGCGGTCGTCCTGCACGCCCAGCACCTGTGCATGATGATGCGGGGGATCCAGAAGCAGAATTCCTATGCGGTGACCAGCGAGATGCTGGGTTGCTTCAAGAACGATCCCAAGACCCGCGGCGAGTTCCTCACCCTGATCCGCGAGAAGCCCTGGAACTGAAAGGACGGACGACGACGGGGGTCCGTGGAGTCGGAGCTTCGCATTCCTCCACGGGCCTCCGTCGCCGGCCGTCCTGCCGCGCCCCCGTCCTGATCAAGGTGGCGTCAGGTGGACGAGGTCGATGCCCTCTCCCTTGATCCTGCTGATGGCCTTCTTGAGTTCCCGCTGGCAGAGCTCCCGCTCGTGGTCGCATTCCCCGCCGTGGTAGTACTGTTCGAGAACCGGCAGGGCGCGGGGATCCCCGATCTGCCCGAGGGCCCACACGCCGCGGTTGCGGTCCTCGAGGGTGTGATGGGGGGACTGGATCCAGACCAGCAGGGCCTCGATCGGTTCGTCCGATTCCTGGTAGGCCCGGTTCGCCAGGCTGGAGATCTCCCACAGGTCGTGCTGCATCTTGCCGCGCACGATCATGAAGACCAGTGCGAGGACGACCAGGAATCCGAGCAGGATCCCGATGCCCAGCCTCCGTTGCATGCTAGAAACCACCGTCGTTACCTCCTGCCGGACGCCCGGCGGCCATGAGCCGGATCCGGGTCCATGGTCCAGGGGATCGCCCCCTCTACGAATCCTGTCCGCCCAGCCAGCGCTCGGCCTCGATGGCGGCCATGCAACCGGTTCCCGCCGAGGTGACGGCCTGGCGATAGACGTGGTCCTGGACGTCCCCCGCCGCGAAGACGCCCGCAATGGCGGTGGCTGTGCTGTTGTAGCGGGTGATCAGGTAACCGTTTTCGTCGGTCTCGAGTTGCCCGTCGAGGAACGCGGTGTTGGGAGTGTGCCCGATGGCGATGAAACAGCCGGTCACGTCCAGATTCCGGGTCGTCCCGTCCCGGGTGTCCTTCAGGACCAGCCCCTTGAGGCTGCCCTGATCGTCGGGCAGGTACCGATCGATGACGCTGTTCCAGGCCATCTCGATCTTGGGATGGGCCAGGGCGCGGTCCTGCATGATCTTCGATCCCCGCAACTCGTCCCGCCGGTGGATCAGCGTCACCTTGGTGGCGAAGTTCGTCAGGTAGGTGGCTTCCTCCAGGGCGGTGTCGCCTCCGCCGACGACGGCGACGTTCTGCCCGCGGAAGAAGAAACCGTCGCAGGTGGCGCAGGCGCTCAGCCCCTTGCCGTGGAACTTCTCCTCGTCGGGCAGGCCGAGCCAGCGGGCGGTGCTGCCGGTGGAGATGATCACTGCGGGCGCCGTGTACTCGCCCTTGGTTGTGGTCACCTTGAAGGGGCGGCTCTTCAGGTCCACGGAGGTGACGGTCTCGCTCTTGATGACCGTTCCGAAGCGCTGGGCCTGGGCCTTGAACTTCATCATGAGTTCGGGACCCTCGATGCCGTCGGGGAAACCCGGGTAGTTCTCCACGTCGGTGGTGATGGTCAACTGGCCGCCGGGCTGGTCGCCCTCGAACAGCATGTGGGGCAGGTTGGCCCGGCCCAGGTAGATGCCGGCGGTGAATCCGGCAGGGCCGGATCCGATGATGATGACCTTGGGGGCGGCGGTTTCGCTCATGTCCGTTCAAACTCCTGGTCTGGAAGTAGGGATTACGTGTTCAATGACGCCCAGATACCTTACGAATTTCGCAACTGTTGTCAACCTGAATGGGGCTTGTCGGAAATTCATGCAGGAATTCTTGACGCGGGGACAGGATTGCTTATAATTGTGCGCCTTACGTGGTTCCGGAAGGCCGCGCCTTCCCGGGGCACATGCGTGCGCCGGGGTGGGGCGGGCCACCGGTTCGGGTCATTCGATTCAGCCTGCGGAGAGAAACGCGATGTACGCGGTCGTTAAGATCAAGAACCAGCAGTTCCGGGTCACTCCCGGCGCCGAGTTGCAGGTCCCGCTGCTCGCCGAGGAAGTCGGGGCCGCGGTGACGTTCGCCGACGTGATGCTGGTCGCCGATGGTGACAAGATCCAGGTGGGCACCCCCAACGTCCCCGGCGCCAGCGTGGCCGCCGAGATCGTGGAACACGGTCGCAGCCGCAAGATCATCGTGTTCAAGAAGAAGCGCCGCAAGAACTACCGCCGCAAGAACGGTCACCGGCAGCACTTCACTGCGATCAGGATCACGGAAATCACCGTCTAGGCGGTCTGGTCAGGGTTTCGCCGGGGCCGGGTCGGCCAGGATCGGCGCAGAAGAACAAGGAGCGAACCATGGCTCACAAAAAAGCAGGCGGAAGCACGCGGAACGGCCGCGATTCCAATCCCCAGAATCTGGGAGTGAAGCGCTTCGGCGGCCAGGCCGTCCAGGCGGGCACCATCATCGTCCGCCAGCGCGGCACCCGCATCCACCCCGGGGTGAACGTCGGCAAGGGCGGGGACGACACCCTGTTCGCCCTGGTCGACGGGACGGTGGTTTTCGAGGATTTCCGGGGTACGAAAAAGCGGGTCCGCATCCAGCCCTTCTAGGGATGGACGCAGAACCTGGTCGCGAGCCCGCTCCGCAAGGGGCGGGCTTCTCTCGTTGGACCGGTATGATGAGGTGAGCGAACCATGATTCCTCCCGCCGCAGCCGCCGACCGCAGCCTGGTGGTCATTCCCGCCCGGTACGGTTCCACCCGGTTTCCCGGCAAGGCCCTGGCCGACCTGGGCGGGAGGCCCTTGATCGTCCGGGTGGTGGAGAACGCGGCCAGGATCCCGGAAGCCGACGAGATCGTCGTCGCCACCGACGACGCGAGGATCTTCGCCGCCGTCGCAGAGGCCGGATACCGGGCGGTCATGACGGGCCCCCATGCCACCGGGACCGAGCGGGTGGCCGAGGTCGCCCGCTCCATCGAGGCCGGCATCGTCGTCAACCTCCAGGGGGACGAACCGCTCCTGGATCCCGGCGCCGCGGGAGGGCTCATCCGCAGGTTGCGGGAGGACCCGGGTCTCGAGGTCGCCACCTGCGCCCATCCGTTCCCGGGCGAGCGCCTCTGGAGCGACCCGAACGCTGTCAAGGTGCTGGTCGACCGGCAGGGCGTGGCTTTGTACTTTTCCCGAGCGCCCATCCCGGGTACCTTTCCCGGCAGGGACACCCCGGCCCACCGGGCGGCGCTGCGGCATGTGGGCATCTACGCCTTCAGGCGCGAGGCCCTGCTGCGTTTCCCCGGGCTCGAACCGGGCGCGCTCGAGCGGCAGGAAGGACTCGAGCAGTTGCGGATCATGGAACACGGGGGCAGGATCGGCGTGACCGTGATCGGGGGGGCGCCGGTGGGCGTCGACACCCCGGAGGATCTCGAGGAAGTCCGCAGGATCTGGCTCGGCGGCGCTGGCCGTCCCTGAGCCAGGGATCGACCCCCGGCAAGGAAAGGATACCATGGCCAAGTTCGTCTTCGTCACCGGCGGGGTGGTCTCCGCCCTGGGCAAGGGCATCGCCAGCGCGTCCCTCGGCAACCTGCTGAAGGCCCGTGGATTGAAGGTGATCCTCCAGAAGTTCGACCCCTACCTGAACGTCGATCCCGGCACGATGAGCCCCTTCCAGCACGGCGAGGTCTTCGTCCTGGAGGACGGGGCCGAGTGCGATCTCGACCTCGGTCACTACGAGCGCTTCACGGACACGAATCTCGCCCAGATCAACAACCTGACCAGCGGGCGCGTCTACGAGACCATCCTGGCCAAGGAACGCAAGGGCGAGTATCTGGGGCGCACCGTGCAGGTCATCCCCCACGTGACCGACGAGATCAAGCGCCGGATCATGCTGCCGGTGAAGGACAACCCCGACGTCGACGTGGTGATCACCGAGATCGGCGGCACCGTCGGCGACATCGAGAGCCTGCCCTTCCTGGAGGCCATCCGGCAGTTCCGGCTGGAGCACCCCCTGGAGGATACGGTCTCGGTCCACCTGACCCTGGTGCCCTACATCGCGGCCGCGGGCGAGATGAAGACCAAGCCCACGCAGCACTCGGTGCGCGAGCTGCGCAGCATCGGCATCCAGCCGGACTTCCTGTTCTGCCGCACCGACCACCACCTGGGCGAGGACGCCCGGCGCAAGATCGGCCTGTTCTGCAACCTGCCCGTGGAGCACGTCTTCGACGGCAAGGACGTCACCAGCATCTACGAGGTCCCCCTGAACCTGCACGAGCAGAACTTCGACCGGCTGATCTGCGAACGTTTGCGCCTGGAGACCCCGGAGCCCGACCTTGGCCCCTGGCGCAAGATGGTCGGCATGATCCTCCATCCCCCCGAGACGGTGAAGGTCGCCATCGTCGGCAAGTACATCGAGCTCAGGGACGCCTACAAGAGCATCATCGAGGCGTTCATCCACGCGGGCATCCCCAACCGCGTCGGCGTGGAGAAGGTCTGGATCGACTCGGAGAGCCTCGAGGGCGAGGACGTGGGCGACCGGCGGCTCGAGGAGATCTTCGGCGGCATCCACGGGATCCTGGTGCCCGGCGGTTTCGGCGACCGGGGCATTCCCGGCAAGGTGAAGGCGATCCGGTACGCCCGGGAGAACGGGGTGCCGTTCTTCGGCATCTGCCTGGGCCTGCAGTGCGCCATGATCGAGATCGGCCGCGACCTGGCGGGCCTGGAGAAGGCCGGCAGTTCGGAGTTCGAGCCGGCCACGCCGCATCCGGTGATCCACCTGATGGAGATGCAGAAGGGCATCGCCAACCTGGGCGGCACCATGCGTCTGGGTGCGTATCCCTGCAGTCTCCGCGAGGGCTCGCTCGCCCACCAATGCTACGGCCTTGCGGAGATCAGCGAGCGGCACCGCCACCGCTACGAGGTGAACAACGAGTACCGCGAGCGTTTCGAGGCGGCCGGGCTGGTGTTCTCGGGCACCTCGCCCGACGACCGGCTGGTCGAGATCATCGAGCTGCCCGGGCATCCCTTTTTCCTGGCCGTCCAGTTCCATCCCGAGCTCAAGTCCCGTCCCGGTGCGCCCCATCCGCTCTTCCGGGCGTTCGTGGCCGCCGCCATCCAGCATCAGGAGAAGTCCGGTCCCGGCGGTGAAGTGTCCGCGGCCGGTTAACCCAGGAGTCGGTCATGTCCCTCGCCGTTCCCATCGTCCTGGATGATCGCCGCATCGGCCACGGCGAGCCCCTGTACGTCATCGCGGGCCCCTGCGTCCTCGAGGATCCCGACGAGATGCTCGCCGTCGCCGAGCGTCTGGCCGCAGCCTGCCGGAAACTCGGTCTGGGCTACTGCTTCAAGTCGAGCTACCGGAAGGACAACCGCACGAGCGCCGACTCCTATCGGGGCCCGGGGCTGGAGGCGGGGTTGCGGCTGCTCCAGCGGATCAAGGACGCCGTGGGCGCGCCCCTCCTGACGGACATCCATCA
>JAHJTW010000302.1 GCA_018829565.1 bacterium
CCCGGCGGGGGACGACTGCCCGGGACCGGCGGCTTCGGGGATCCGGAACGCCAGGGCGGAACCCGGCGCGGCGTAGCCTTGCCGCTCCGCCTGGGCCAGCAGGCCGGCGGGCGTATCGAGCCCCCGGGTGGTGATGGAAAGGGAGTCCCAGGCGAAGGATTCCGGCCCTGCGCCCAGGCCGGCAGCCAGGGCGGCCAGCCACGACGGCTGCACTCCAGGCGCAAAGCCGGGGGGAGCCAGCCGGATCTTCAGTCCCCAGGCCGCGCCCCGCGGCGAGCCCGGAGGCGCCCCCACCTTCCGGACGAGGTCGGCCAGCCCTGCCCCGGGATCAGGCGGGGTGAGGCCGTCTCCCGCCCTCTGGAAGGCGAGCTTGTGGACCCTGGCGCTCACCGCGGCCTCACCTTATCGGCCTCCTGCTTGAGAGCCAGCAGCTCCGACACGGTGACCAGGCGGACGCCGGCGGCCTCGAGGCGGGGCAGTTCCCGCCGCAGGACCTCGGCCGTGGCGGGATAGGGATGCCCGATGCCCACGGCGAACCCCGTGGCCCGGGCGGCCTCCACCAGCCGGTCGAGGTTGGCCCTGATCCGGCCGGCATCCTCGCTGTCGTAGTCGAGGAAGAGCCGGTTGCTCAGGACGGGAATCCCTTCCCGGGCCGCGGCGGCCGCAGCCACCGATTTCGAGGTCGTCAGGCTGTCGAGGAAGAAGAGGTCCCGCTCCCGGAGCACGGTCATCAGGGCCTGCATGGTGGCCTCGTCTGCCGTGGCCGCGCTGCCCATGTGGTTGTTGACCCCGGTGACCATGGGCAGGGCCTTGCGGTGGCCGTCGATGAGGGCGGCGATGGCCTCCTGATCCATCCCCACCATCAGGGCCCCGGCGCCGGGATCCGGGTCGGGATAGCCCTCGGGCTCCATGGGCAGGTGCAGGAGGACCTCGCGCCTCCTGCCGGGGATGGGTTGCGCCTTGCGGCCCAGGGCCACCTCGACGGGACAGCCTGCGGCCAGGCGCCCGCGCACCGGATCGAACTGCCCGTCGGCGGGCAGGTCGCCGCGGTCGGACTCCTGCTCGGGGGGCAGGACCAGGTCGGTGCGGTTGAGGGCGAACTCCCGGCTGAACGGTCGGCCCGGCAGGACGGCCAGGGTCAACGGGGAGTCGAGATCCAGGATGGCCCGGGCCGCGTCGCTCTTGTTGTTGCCCCAGTCGTCGATCACCAGGGCCAGGGTCGGGGCGGATTCGGCGGCGAAGACCTGCCAGGCGGTGCGGCCCTGATCGGCGCCCCAGCGGATCGCCGGGGACCGGTCTTCCCGGTGCAGCACCAGGGTGTGCGTCGGCCGGCCCGGCACCCCCACGTCCAGCCGGATGAGGTCGAGTTCGTCGTTGGTCGCCAGCTGTTCGGGCCCGGGCCTGGCGGGGTAGATCCGCTCGCACCAGAGGATGCGGGCGCCGATGGCCTCCAGCGCCGCCGCGAGGTTCCGCTGGATGACCCAGTAGGGCGCCCCTCCCTGCACGGCCACCGTCCGGCAGCGGATGGCCGCACCCGGCCCCAGCTGGGGAGCGGCCCAGTCGCCGTCGCTGCCGGGAGCCAGGCCGCCGTCCTGCAGGACCGGCCCCGGCCCCACGGCCAGGGCGGGCAGAACGAGCTTCAGCGTCTGCTCGACGGTGGTCTGGACCTCGGCGTACATCTTGTCCGAACCCAGGGTCAACAGGGCCGCCTGCCCCGGTTCGGTCTCGGCCCACTTCAGCAGGCCGATGCCGGCGATCACCAGCACGGCCGCCAGGCCGATGCCGGCGAACCAGACGACCGGCCGGGTCCCCTGCTTCTTTCGGGATTTCCGGGAGGTGCGGGCAGGGCTCAAAGAGGAGCTTCTCCATGGAAGGGGCAAAAATCTGCGGGCGTCCGTGACCGCAGGGCCGATCTTCAGGATCCCCATTGTAGCCCGCGGAGGGGCCGTTGGCCAGACCGGGCGGGCCTCAAAAAAAACGGGGCCGCCGAGGCGGCCCCGCAAGTCGACCCGACGTGCTACTTCACCGGTTCGTCCTCGGTGAAGTCCCACTGCCCGATCATCTGGTAGTACTGCTTGTTGACGCCCTGGTGCAGGGAGTCCCGCGACGTGATGAAGAACTTGATCTGGCCCTGCACCTGCAGGGTCTTGTCGCCGGCGCGCTCGAAGTTGAAGGACACCTCGAAGAGGGCGGCCAGGGCGTTGGGGATGGGGTCGGTGGCCGGAGACGTCTCCCAGTCGGTCAACTGCACGGGCTCGTCGAACTGGATGGCCGAGATGGGATTGGTCAGGTTGCCCTGGGCGTCGCGGCCCGGAGCGCCCGAGAACATGTTGGTGTGAATGCGGATCTCCTCGGTGTAGTCGAGGGTCTCGCCCACCTCGGGAAAGTCCAGCCTGGTGGATTCCTTCAGGATGGTCAGGTAGTCCGGATGCAGCATGTTCCGGTAGTCTTCGATGTCCATATCCTCGTAGATGGACCGGAAGTTCTTCATCAGCTGGTCCGGGGAACCGGGGAACGGCAATCCCGCAGAACTCCCTCCCACAGGCCCATCGTTGTCGTCGGGGGAAAAGATGCAACCTGTGGGAAACAGCAGCAGGCCCACCAATCCCAGGGTCAGGAAACTCTTCATCTTCATCGTGCGATCCTCCAGAATGCCAGGGTTTCCCGGGGGTGACAGGGTCATTGTTCTTGCGAGAAACCGACGTGGTGCAGGGGGAAGCTTTCCCCGATTTTAACATATCCTGAGATTATTTGCTACCAAAAGTTCCCCGCAACACCCCCATCGTAGGCAGGATCTGGTCCGGATTGTCCGGGTCACCTTCCCCGAACTGGTCTTCCCATCGTGTAATATACCAAAAATTTCCCTCGACGCTAAAAGTTATGATGGCCCGGCCCCGGTACCGGGTGGTGGACCCGTCGGTCTTGCTGGTGACCGAGACGTCGTAGACCACGCCTTCCCACTGGACCTCGCCGCCCGAATCGTCGGGCGGGACGAAGTCGTCCTCCTTCAGCTTGGCCGTGATGGTGACGTCGCTGTTGTAGAGGCGGTTGATGAACGCCACTTCCTTGGTCCGGTTCCAGCCGTCGAAGACGCCGGGGAACTGGTCGGCGGCCTGGGAGTCGGGGATGTAGATGAAGGGCGTGCCCCCTTCGGGCACCACGTTGTCCTCCCAGCCGAAGGCGTGGGTGTTCACCAGGGACCTCTCGAGGTTGGCCCAGACGTTGGCCGCGCTGGTCTTCGGCAGATACTGGATGCTGCTGGTGCTCGGCGGGGCGGGATCGCGCGGCTCGAAGAGGCAGCCGGACAGCGCCGCCAGGGCCACGAGGAGAGCCACGAGGAGGGCCGCCGGATGCAGGATGCGGGGTGCGGAACGGGTCATGTCAGAACTCCCACTTCATCCAGACGTCGGCCTCCCAGTAATCGGCGCTGGTGGCGGTCACCGCCGGCCCGTAGGCGTTGTACTTCTTGACCGTGGCCGAAAGTTCCAGAGGCCGGGTCTTGCCCCAGCGCTTGTTGACCTTGGTGCCGACCCAGACCTCGCCCGAGCGGGTGGTGGTCGTCCTGTCGCGCGCGCCGAAGGTGTCCTTGACGTCCTCGGTCTGGTAGGTCGCGCTTTCGAGGGTCACGCCCGGGGCCACGCGGAAGGTCATGCCGAAATCGATCTTGCTGATGGTCTGGATCTGGTCCTTGTGGTAGTAGCTGTTTCCCGCAGCGTCGGTCACCACGCGGGTGGCGTTGAAACGGCGGTTGTAGTCGTTCCGCACCACCAGGTCCAGGCGGCGGGTGGGTTTGATCGTCACCTTGGTGGTGAGGTTGCCGCGCTTGTTGTAGTTGTCGTCCCGGTTGACCGACTCCAGATCGGAGTAGACGTAGTCGGTGTACTGGATGAAGACCTGGTAGCTCTGGTCCAGGGTGAGCCAGGGCGCCAGGGTCCACAGGAATCCCGGCGAGATCTCGTAGGAATCCTTGACGTTGTTGTTCGAGGACCGGGATTCGCGGATGGACAGGTCCTGGCCCTGCTTGTAGCTGAAGATCATCGAGGTCTTGAACTTCTGCTGCCAGTCGCGATCCAGCCGCAGGGAGACGTCGGTCTGCAGGCGGTCCTTGTCGTTCTGGTTGTGGACCTTCTCGGCGATGTCCTGGGTCAGGCCCTCGTGGTACTTGAAGGTCATCCGGGTGCCGCCGATGAGGGGGCGCATCCAGGTCAGGTCGTAGTTGCGGCTCTTGGTGTACTGGCGCCCGCGGTTCAGGGTGGCGCCCTTGATGCGCTGGTCGTCCCACTTCCAAAGGAACTTGTAGGACAGGGCCAGGGAGTCGCGGCCGACGCCGAAGCCCCAGGTCACGTCGAACTGGTCCTGTTCGCGCTCCTTCAGGCCCACGCCGCTGACCCGGTAGTCCTGATTGTCGGTGGAACGGGACGCCTTGGTGATGAGCTTCATCCGGCGCAGTTGCAGGGTGTGCTCGAACTCGACGGAGACCGCGTCCCGAGTCTCGAGCTCCTCGACCACCTTGTCCTGGTCGTCGAGGCCCACGGTGTCGATCAGGCCGTTGCTGTTCTTCTTGAAGTCCAGGTACTTCTTGTCGAAGTTGCTGCGGGTGACCGCGACGCGGCCGGTCCCGAAGCTGCGGTCGAAGTACACCCCGAATCCGGCCGAATCGGCGCTGGCCGACGAGGGGCTGGTCGAGTTGCCGAGGCTGCGGTCGCCCGAGGTCGACTTGGCGAAGTAGCGACCCGCGACCGTCACGCCTTCGGACAGGGCCGTCCCGCTCTGCAGGCCTCCGGACAGCGAACCCTCGCTGAAGTCGTTCCGCTGGCCCTGGTTGACGCTCTTCTGGTCGTCGACGCGGGCGTCGGCCTTCAGGGTGTTGGTGAAGGCTCCGGTCTGGAACTTGGTCTTGGACGCCGACAGGTTGATGTTCTTGCTGTCGCGCTTGCTGAGGTTCGTGAACCCGGCCGTGTTGGTGGTCAGGTCCTCGCTCCAGTCCCAGTTGCCGGTGATGCTGGTGACGAAGGGGAACAGGCGACCGGCGTTGTAGCTGAACTGGTCGGTGCGCTTCTCGAGGGTCTTGTCCTGCTTGCGGTACTCCTCCCAGGAGTAGCTGCTCGTGTTGTTGAACGAGCCCTCCCGGAAGTTGACGTTGGTGACGTTCTCCCCGTAGTAGCTGTACTGGCGGACGTTGGACCTGACCCCGGCCTTGGGCTTGTTGGTCATCCCCTGCCAGAAGGGCCCCAATGGATCGCCCGAGACGGCCTCCGCTTCCAGGGCGGCCAGGCGCAGCATCTCGGCGTTGCTGAGGGAGTCGGCCGCGGCGCCGGTGGTGTCGTCCTCGGCGTCCTCGAAGTCCTGGGCCATGGCCGGCGCCGGGGCGGCGGCGGCGAGGACGAAGACCAGGGCGGAGGCGACCGCCAGGGCGAGGAACGGGGCCGTGGTCCTGTCCAAGAAAGCCTTCACTTGCATCCTTCTGGGGACACCAGGGTTGCCAGCGCGCGCCACTGGGGCGGGGTGATCTGCTCGGGCCGCAGGTCCGGATCGACGCCCGCCCGGGCGGCCAGATCCTCGGCCACCTGCTGATCATAACCGAAACGGGCCCGCAATACCGAGCGCAACTTCTTGCGGCGTTGTTCGAAAGCCGCCCTGACCACCGCGGTGAACCGGGCGAACTCCTGGTCCGTCCACCGCTGCGCCGGGACCAGCCGGACCACCGCCGAGGCGACGTCCGGCCTGGGCCAGAACACGTCCCTCGGAACCGGGCGCAGGGTATCGATAGCAAAAATGGAGCCGAGCAGGATGGAAAGCACGCCGTAATCGCGTCCCCCCGGGGTGGACGTCATCCGCTCGGCCACCTCCTTCTGCACCATGAAGACCCCGCCCGAGATGCGGTCCCGCAGCCCGGCCAGGGCGAACAGGACCGTGCTCGTCAGCACGTAGGGCAGGTTCCCGGCCACGACCGGCCCCTCGCCGGCCAGGGCCAGGGTGGCGTCCCAGTCCAGGCGCGCCAGGTCGCCCTCCACCAGGGTGAAGGCGGGCCGGTCACCGAACTCGGCCTGCAGCACCCCGCAGAGGTGGCGGTCGATCTCCACGCAGACCACCTTTTCGGCCTTCTCCAGCAGGGGCCCGGTCAGGGCGCCGCCGCCGGCCCCCAGTTCCAGCACCCGGGGGCTCAGCGCCAGCACGTCGGCGGCGATGGCCCGGGCCAGGTTGCCGTCCAGCAGGAAATTCTGGCCCCGGCGCTTGACCGGCTTGATCCCGTGGGACTTCAGCAGGCTCAGCTGGCTGCGGGGGGTCTCGGTCATGCCCCGGGCACCTCCACGCCGAACAAACGGGCGAAATTCTCGGTGGTGCGGGCCGTCACCTCGGCCGGCGTCAGGCCCAGGGCCTCGGCCACCTTGTCCCGGGTCTTCTCCAGGTAGGCCGGCTCGTTCCGCTGTCCCCGCCAAGGCACCGGCGGCAACCACGGCGCGTCGGTCTCGAGGACGAGCATCCCGATGCCCGCACGCGCCACCAGAGCGGGCAGCGCACTGTTCTTATAGGTCACCGGACCGCCGATGCCCAGCAGAAATCCGTGGTCCCGGGCCCAGTCCACGTGCTCGGGGCCGCCGGAGAACGAGTGGAGGATGCCCTTCTTGCGCGGAGGACCGACCTCGTCGAGAAAGTCGAGGGTTTCCTGCCAGGCGTCCCGGACGTGGAAGATGACCGGCAGACCCACGCGGTCGGCCAGTTCGAGCTGGGCCAGAAGGGCGGTGCGCTGGGCCGGGCGGGGCGAAAGATCGCGGTAGAAATCCAGGCCGATCTCCCCGATGGCCACCACGCGCGGATGGGCAGCCAGCTCCTCGATCTCGAGCAGCAGGTCCAGGCCCTGCGGGTGGTGGTTGCCCTGGTCGTCGGCCAGCAGGCGGGCGTCATGGGGGTGGATGCCCACGGTGGCCCAGATGTCGGGATGAGCCTCGGCCAGGGCGATGGACTCGCGGCAGGTCACCGGGTCGTAGCCCACGTTGAGGAAGGCGCGGACGCCGGCCGTGCGGGCGCGCCCGATCACCGCCGCTTGCTCGCCGGCGAACTCGCGGCGGTTGAGGTGGACGTGGCTGTCGATCATCGGAACGGGAAACCTCGCGGATCATGGGTGTCGGGTTTTCCCAATAATCCACGGGGAGGGGGGATTTTCCAAGGATAATGAGGGTTTTCCCGCCCGGGCTCCCTGCCCACCCTGATGAGGGTCCCCCTACTTCCCCTCCATCTCCTCCCGGAAGCTATCCAGCCCGATGGTCAACGCCTCCAGAGCCCGGCCGAACACCGCCTTGAACACCTCGGGCGGATCGCAGAACATCTCCACCGAAGCGCAGACGTTCTGCGCCACGGGATACACCTTCACGCACTTGGTCTGGGCCGTGGCCTCGCCGGCGGCCCGGTAGGCTCGCGTCCTTTCCCGGGCCCCTTCGAGGCGCCAGAAGTTGGGACAGACCAGGTGGAAGAATTGCTCATCCTCCTGGTCGACGAAGATGAGGAACGACAGTCCTTCCTTCTTGAAACCGACGATTCCCTCGCCGACCACCTCGGGACGGAATCCCTCGGCCTTGAGAAAATCCAGGTACATGTCCAGACGTTCGGAGGGGGTCATGGGCGGCTCCTTGGCTGCGGGCCGGCGGACCGGATGAGGTCCCCAATATCCATGAAGGCATTGACCTCAATCTAGCCCCCAACCATTCCGATTTTCGGAACGATCTGCTATTTCGGACCCCGGAAAAACCCGGAGACTTGATGTCCCCGGGCTCCGATGCTGCTCGGAATATCCGCCCCAGGCTGCGGGCGCCTGGCCCGGATCACTCGAACCGGACGTCGTCCAGGAAGAACGTGACCGGACGACCCCGGCCGCCCATCGTCCACACGAAGGCGGTCTTGACCCGGGTCAGGTCCTTCCCCTCGAGGTCGATGCGGTAGCGCTGCCAGTCCGTCTTCAGTTTCACGCCCTTCAATTCGGCCTTCACGGTGTCGGGATATTCCCTGTCCGAGCCCAGCAGACCCACGCTGAAATCGATCGTCTCGCCGCCCTCGGCCCCGCGGGCCCAGAAGGTCAGTTCGCGCGCGCCCGTCAGATCGAAGCCGCCAGGCAGGTCGCCCCAGTCGTTGGCGGGGTGCTGCCACGCCACTCCCACCCACATGCCCGGGGCGTCGTAATCCACCCGCAGACAGGTGGGGCCGCTGCGGGGAGATTCCGTCGATTCCAGGTCGAGCGTCAGGGCGTCCCAGCCGCCCATCCAGCCGGAGGAGACCCAGGGCCGCTCCTTGCCGTCTCCGTAGACGTGGACGGGCAGCTTCACCCGAACGCCGCCCGGTTCCCCGTCGACCTTGATCGGAACGCTGGCCGCGGCCGCTCCCCCGTTTCCGTCGTGGGCCGTCATGTAGAGCCGGTAGATTCCCCCGCCCGGCACGACCAGGGTCGCACCTCGGGTCGAGGATGCGGTGATGATTCCGTCGAGTTCCAGGGGAGTCGCCTGGACGTCCCCACCGGTGAGGTATTCTCCGGCCTCCCCCCGCACAGCCCACTTCACCGTGACCTCGGCGCCCTCGGGATCGATCACGTCGAGTTCCACCTGCACCGTGTCGCCTGCCTGGACGACATCGGGCCCCACGAGGCCGAAGGACCGGATCTCGGGACAGAGGTCGGCGGGCGGACGTCCGCTCCAGACCTCGGTCATGACGTCGACGGCGCCCAGCTTGTCCCCGTCGGGCAGGAACATGCCGAACCAGGTGGCGGTGGCCTCCATCTTCCAGCCCCAGTTGAAGGCGAAGCCGCCGAGGCACAGCCCGCCGGCCTCCAGGCACCCGGCCGTGAAAGCCTCCCGGTAAACCACCGCTTTCTCGGTGCTGGTCGGCTCGATCGGCGCCCCGAAATCGGTCTTGGCGGTCTCCCAGGTGCCGGGCGGACCGAACTCGGTGATGACGATGGGCTTGGTGCCTCCCATCTTGCGGTAGCGGTCCGGGAGCGATGGCAACCCGCCGTAGGAGTTGATCCCCATGATGTCGATGTCCGGACACAGCCGGTGGACGCCCGCCACGCGCCAGCCCCCGATGTCCGCTGTCACGGTCATGGTGGGGTGATGCGGGTCGAGTTCCTTGATCATGCCGGCCAGGGCCTGCACGTGGGACCAGACCGCTGCGTCGTCCCCCTCGCCGAAGCCCTCCATCTCATTGCCGATTCCCCAGAGGAGCAGGGCGGGATGGTCCCTGTACAGCAGCACGTCGCGGCGCACCCGCTCGAACTGCTCGGCCACCATGGCCACGTCGCCATAGTCGAACCCGTGGCGAGGATGGCCCAGCCAGTGGCCCACCACGACGGTCAGTCCGAGTTCCTGGGCCTCGTCGAGCTGCGCCCCGAGGTCCGGTCCCACGCCCCAGGTCCGGAAGGTGTTGGCGCCCGAGGCGGCCAGAAGGTCCTTGGGCCCGTCGCCCCCGGCACCCATGATGAAGTAAGGCTCACCGCCCCTCAACAGCTGCCATCCGCCGTCCATGGTCCGGACAAGTGTGACGGGCACCGCCTGGGCCAGGACGGCCAGGGGCGCCGCGCAGACGCATCCGGACAGGGCCAGGGCCGCAGCCAGCAACACGCAGGGTCGCATGATGGACCTCCTCCCATGAGCAGGGAACGCCCGTTACTCACACGCGGGCCGGCTCAGGATGATCCCGGGCCGGCCCGCGTTGCTCATTCCTGCCGTACCCGGCCTAGATGGCCAGATGCACGTAGGTCCTGATCTCCCACTCCGAGCCGTTGCCGTTGCGGTCGATCTCGTCCAGGAATTCCTGATAGGCTTCGGCAGAGGTAGGAACCTCGTCATAGCCTTCAGGCAGGAAATACCGGTTCGAGTTCTTGTCCAGGGTGCGGTAGAGACCCCGGATGCCCATTCGCGTGTTCGGCAGGTCGAACCATGCGGGGGAACCCAGGGACCAGGACACGTCGCCCATCAGCTGCAGGGGGTAGGTGTAGTTCCAGTCGTGGTGGTAGTCGTAGATGCCCCAGTCGTTGATCTTGACCATGCCCGCCAGGGCCAGGGAGCCGTAGGTCAGGCGCGCATCGGCCCCGTACCGGTGGATGATCTTATTGACGCGATGGTTGATGTAGGTGCCTTCGACCGTCTCGGGATTACCGTAGATCCAGCCGTTGGGCTCGGCCTGGCCGGCGTAGACGTTCGCCACCAGGCGCGACTTCTGGCCCAGCCGGCCGGTGATCCGGGAATGGATCTCCCACTCGGTATGACCGGGGCTGCCGCCCTCGAATGCGTACTGGGTGCTCCCATCCTCGGCGTAGAACAGAAGGGCGTCGCGGGTGGTGGGCATATCCTTGTAGACGAAGCCCAGGTTGAACGCGAAGCGGGCCCCTTCGCGCTGGACGTTGTCCCAGGCGTAGAACCAGGTGGCCGGATGCGGGTCGTAGGTCAAAAGGATCTCGGCGCCGGTCATCTCGCGGTTCCAGAGCACCGCGAACGGGTCGGTGGACTTGCCCGTCTGGGGATCGACCAGCAGGTTGCGGGGAGCGCCCGGATCCGGGGCGCCGCCGGGGATCGGTCCCACGATCGGCTTCTGCCAGAGGAAGTTCGGCCCGATCTGCCAGTTCCCCGTGTTGTAGGTGAATCCCGTGATGACGTTCTTCTGGTTGCCGGAGCCGGAATCCTTGAGCTTCCAGCCGGTGAAGGTGATCACCTCGGTGGGTCCGGCGTCGGCGACCAGCCCCATGTAGGCGCCCTGGCCGTACCAGCGGAAAGCACCCTTCTCCACCGAGAGCTTGCCCTTGAATCCCCAGGCGTCCTCGTCCTTGATCCGGTCCTTCCGGATCGTGACGTCCGCGGGGTCGGTGTCGTCGTAGAGCTTGAACTCGTCGCCCACCTTGTTGTCGCCGGACCAGAGCGTCCCGCCTTCGATGGTCCAGGGGCCGTAGGTGGTCAAAGCCTGCAGGGACACCTTGCGGGTCTCCTGGAGATTCTGGACCCCGGAGGTGCCAGCGGCCTCGCCCGCGGCGATGTCCTCGTGGATGATGCCGGTCATCGCGAAACGGCCGACCTGGCGCTGATACTTCAGGAACACCGCGGGGTTGGCCCCCCACCAGAGCTGGGGACCGAAGGCGGCCTTCAGTCCTCGCAGGGATTTCTTGCCGGCGATCTCCATCCCCACCGGGGCCAGGCCGTTGTAGATGTCGATGTTCTCGCCGTAATAGGCGTTCCGGTACAGGCCGAAGAAGTCGCCCTCGAAGCCCCAGTGCAGGTGCCCGGTGCGGTAGAATGCGTTCAGTTCGAACCACTTGTCGTCCCAGGTGAGGGACCCCTGGTAGACCTTGACGCGCTCCGGATCCTGGGCGGTGTAGAATTCCTCCTCGCCCTGGAGGTTGGGCAAGTTGCCGCGCAGGTCGAAATCGCGGGTGCGGCCGCGGTTCTCGTAGAAGATCTCGTCGATCGGATTGTCGGCCACGTTGCCCAGCACGTTCACCGTCAGGCTGCCGAGCACGTTCTCGGCGGGCTTGGCCTCGATCGTCGCGTAGAACGACTCCATCTGGTCGAAGCCCACGAAGGCCGGGTACTCGGCGGAGCCGGGCACCGGCGACTCGGGCGTCGTGGAGACGGTCGCTCCGGTGCTGTAAGTCTCGAACTCCATCCTCAGGCCGGCCAGGCGCACCTTGGCCTGCGCCGTGGCGTTCAGGGCGGCCTTGTCGCCCCTGGCCTCCAGCGCGGCGGTGGCGGGACTCAGGGCGCCGAAATGGGCGCGGATCTTGGCGAGATCGGTATCGGGCGCGTAGGGGTCCAGCTTGAAGGCCTTGGCCAGGGCGTAATAGGCCGCCCGCGGATACAGCTTGAAGTAGCCCTGACTGTTGGTGGGCCCCTTGGCGCAGATGCCCCACCACTCCTCGTTCATGTTGTTTTCGCCCTCGACGTAATCCTCGGGATAGGCCGCGTTGGGCCACGAGGCGTTGGTGTCGTGGATGTTGAGCCGTTCCTCCTGGCGGAACTTCCACCAGCCGTCGGCCCACTGGAAGATCATGCCGCCGACGGCGTTCCCCACCAGGCCCTTGCCGTAGGACCGCTCGTAGATCTCCTGCCACTGGCCGATCAGGTACTTCGCCTGCATGGCCTGGTCTTCCTGCATCGTCCTGGCGTTGAAGGCGTCCGAGCCGAACTCCGTGTACACCAGGGGGATGTTCATCTTGTCCTTGACGACGTCGTTCATGTCGCGCACGGAGATGCCGCGATACTGGTTGGAGCCGAAGATGTCGAGGTTCTTGCACTCCTCGGCGATGATGTCGATGTACTGCACGTCGCCGTTGGCCATGCACACCGGACGCAGGGAATCGCGCTCGTGGATCCCGTCGATGAGTTCTCCCATCAGGGAGTAGAGGAACCGGGCCCGGACCGCGTTCCGCTCGCCCTCGGGCAGGGCCTCGATCTCGAAGGACGCCCACGAGAGCCCGTAGTTGTTCTCATTACCCAGCAGCCACATCAGCATGCCCGGGGTGTTCTCGAATTCCTCGACCAGGGCAAACACCTCATCCTTGACCATCTGGCGGAGACGGGGATTGGAGTAGTCGGTCTGGGGGTGCCAGACGCCGTCGAGGGTGAAGCCCCAGCGGGCCACCGGATGGTTGACCACGGTGTAGATGCCGTAAGTCTCGTAGATGTACTTCACCCAGCGGGGGGGAATGCCGGCGTACTGCCGGATCGTGTTGACCCCCATGTTCTGCAGAAGAGGCATCTCGTCGGCCAGGACCTGCTGGATGAACTCGTCCGGCTTGCCCCAGAAGTCGTAGGCGTAGTTCTCCCCGATGGGCATGTAGCCCCAGTTCATTCCGAAGACCATGAAGTCCCGGCCGTCGACCTGGAGCTTCATGCCGGCGGCATCCTTGATCACGCGGACGGGCTCGACCTGAGCGCCGGCCGTGACGGCGGCGAGCAGGATAAAGGCCAGAGTGATGGTGACAAGCTTCGCCGGGTGGCCTTGTTTCATCCGATTAGAACTCACGGGACACTCCTCCGGGACGATCCATCATCTTTGTTCGGATTTCGAACATAGTGCACAGTCACCGACTTCATGTCAAGCGCTTCGAAGGGGAAAATAGCATGGATCGGCCTCGGGTTGAACCTCGGAGGTCATGGCTTTGAAAAGGGCAAATCCTGGAGTCTCAAAGGAAGATCCATGGTCCAGGAATAGAAAAAATGTCGAGGAAATTGTAAAAAAAACCTTTGTTCGGGCTCCGAACATAGTGTATACTCATCTATGTCCAGTCGAGCGCACCGGCACTTTCCGGATCCTGGGCATCTCTGGCCGAGAGCCCTCGCACCCGGCAACTGCTTCCCGCTTTCATCACTTGACGCCCGGCAAGCAGCCAGACGGTCGGCGGGACACCGAACCAAGCAGGCAGAACGAATCCGCAGGGGAGACTCGCTCCCGAGTTCCCTGCAGGCAGGTCATCACGGCGAGCCCACCCCGGGATCCCGAAGATTCCGGCCGGGGGCCCCCGCTGCGGGGAATGCTTCCCCGAAACGGTCAGTCCGCATTGTCCTGTTCGCCCGATCGAAATCACGCGGTGAGCAGGACAATGCGGACCAGGAGGAAATGTCATGAGGAAGAGAATGTTGTTGCTGGCCGCGCTGGTCTGTCTGGTTCCGGCCGCGGCCTCGGCGCAGATCGTTGCATTCTTCGAGGACTTCGAGAGCCTCGAGGCCGATTCCCTGGATGCCCTCTACCCGGTTTTCGTTGTCTACGGCAACGTTTACCAGGCTGGAACCGGCAACTACCTTTACGGCTACGGACCCTTCCCGGCTCCCAACAATCCGGCCTCACCGGCCTTCTGCACGATCACCCTGGGTGAAGGCGGCGATGAACAAGGCGCCCAGCAGCTGGCCGTGTTCAGCGATTACAACAATGCGGGCGCCCACGTCGCCGGTGACCTGGTCGAAGCCAACGTCTACAAGGAATTCACGATCGATCCCACCGACGTGGGCAAGACCTGGGTGTTCGAGTTCCAGGCCAAGAAGGGTCTGCTGGTGGCCCCCTCGACCGCCAAGGCCTTCATCAAGACCCTCGATCCCCTCAACGGGTACGTCACCACCAACCTCATCACCGAGGACATGACCGCCATCCCCGACACCTGGGGCGGCTGGTCCATGAGCCTCAGCATCGACGCCGGCCTGATCGGCCAGCTCTTCCAGGTCGGCTTCTCGAACGAGTGCACCAACTACGATCCCTCGAGCATCCTCTACGACAATCTGCAGCTGCGCGAGGCTCTCTCCGACGTGCCGGTCGCCTCGGCCATCGCCGACGCGAACCTGAAGCAGAATTATCCGAATCCATTCAACCCCATGACCCGCATCGATTTCAGCCTCGAGAAGGCCGGCCGCGTTGACCTTTCAGTCTACGATATGGCCGGGCGTCTGGTGGCCAACCTCCTGAGCGGGGACCTGGGTACCGGCGATCATTTCGTGAACTGGAACGGCACCGACCGCAACGGCGCGGCCGCAGCGGCGGGCGTATACAACTACGTCCTGAGGACCGGGGCTGGCCAGGTTTCGCGAAGCATGATCCTGCTGAAGTAACGGACTGCATCCTTGGTTTTCGCCCCGGGGACACCACTGCGGAGTCCCCGGGGCGATTCCTTGAGGAGCTATCCTGTCATCCCGGAGAGGCCCAGGGAGTTCTTCCGCCTATTCAGCCTGGTACACCCGCACGTAGTCGACCAGCATGGTCTGTGGGAACTGGGTGGACGGATCCGGGGAGCCGACATAGTTGCCCCCGACGGCCACGTTCAGCAGAATAAAGAAGGGGTGATTGAAGACCCACCGGGAGCCGCCGGGCAGGTCGCCGACTTCCTGGGTCATGTAGGTGGTGCCGTCGACGAGCCAGGAGATTGAATTGCGGGTCCACTCGACGGCGAAGACGTGGAACCCCTCGTTGAACCCCCCGCCGGACAGGGTGTAGCTGCCGTTCAGGGGAGTGTTGCCGGAATAGCCCGGACCGTGGAGGGCTCCGTTGACGACGTTCGGAAACTGGCCCCGGTATTCCATGATGTCGATCTCGCCGCACTCGGGCCAACCCACGGATGCGAAGTTCGACCCCAGCATCCAGAAGGCGGGCCAGATGCCCCGACCGACGGGCAGCTGGATCCTCGCCTCCCAGCGGCCGTAGGTGTGGGTGAACCTGCCCTGGGTCTTGATGCGTCCGGAGGTGTAGTCGTTGCCCAGGAAGGATTCCTCGCGGGCGATGATCCTCAGGTGGCCCATCCCGTCCAGGGAGACGTTTTCAGGCCGGCCGGTGTTGTACTCGAGCTGGTTGTTGCCCCAGCCCCCGCCCCCGATGTCGTAGGTCCAGTTGGCGGGATCGGGGGGTTGGCCCGCCAAACCGTCGAACTCGTCCTGCCAGATGAGGGTGTATTCCACCGGCCCGGGATCGGGAGTGGTCGGATCGAAGGGCTCGGAGGCGCATCCGGCGAGGCCCGCGAAAACCAGCACGGCGATGACGATGCTGCTGGACTTGATCACGAGTCCGTCCTCTCCCCCGCTCGGCTGCGTCGCTTCGGACCCGAGACCCTACTTGTGGAAGTAGATGTTGTCCACCCACACGTTGCCCACGTTGGGCGACTGGAGGATGAGCTGGGCCACGTTGCCGAAGTTCATCCCCGTGAAGTTCGCAAGAGGAATGTCCAGGGTCACCCATTCTCCGGCGACGAACTCCGGCGTGGAGAAACTGCTGAAGTTCAAGCCTCGCTCCGTGTCGTCCCCACCCCCGAAGGCGCCGTCGGGACCGAAGTCCACCAGCTTGACGGCGAACACCGATCCTTGGGGGGCGTACACGTCCAGGGAGAAGTGGGTCATGCCGGGCGTGGCGGCGTCGATCTGGTCCTCGATGAATTCTATTCCGACGTAGGCGTTGTTGGTCAGGCCGAGGAAGGCCTTGACGTTGTCGCCGGCGATCGTCTGGTCGTAGACCCCGCCCGAGGTCGACCACTGGGTTCGCCAGGAATCCACCTCGATGTCGTCGTAGACGTCGCTGTAGATCGAGATCACGTCTGCGGCCGCAAAGGCCGGTACAGGGGCGGTCTCGGCGGGCGGCCCGATGACCGTCACGGTGACGGTGCCCACGACGTCGACGTCACCCAGGCGGGCGGTGACGTCGGCCGTGCCGCCACCGACAGCGGTGGCCGACCCGACGCCCCCGACGATGACCTCCTCGTCCGAGGAGAAGAAGGTGAAGTAGGCCGCCGTGTGCTGGACCGAGACGTCTTCGCCGTTCACGTTGAAGGTGGTCACCCCGACGGGCAGGGGCACCGTCTCGCCCTGGAGGGCCTCGACGGTCCTGCTGGCCATGGTCGGCCGCACGTTGGTGATGCCATCCACCCTGGCGAACTTGACCTCGTCGAAGACGATCTCCACGGGCTGAGATCCACCCCCGCCGTCGGAGAACCAGAAGAGACCGCGCTCGTTGGTCAGGACGCTGGGATCGGGAATGGGAATGATGATCTGCCGCCAGTCGGTGCCCAGCTGGATGTTGGTGGTCTCGGCCTGGTTGACGGGCGGGGTGACGATGCCGATGCCGAAGCCCGCGGTATCCAGCGTCAGGTCGCTGCCGGCCTTGGCGTAGAACGTCAGGGCGTTGAAGCTGCTCAGATCACGGGGCCCGTGCGTCCAGAATGACCCTCCGGCCCAGAGCCCGGCGGGAATGGAAATTTTCAGGGAGTGGGTGCCCGCGTAGACGTCCGTCTGGTCGATGGTCATGGCCTCGTAGTACGAGAACTCGAACGCCGAGTAATCGAGGCCGCCGAGGAAGGCATCCGCGAAAACCACGGGATCGACCGGCGCGGTGGCCAGTTCCAGCTCGGTCACATCCCGGCCGCTGCAGCCGTTCAGGACCAAGACGGCCATGGATGCCAGGGCGAGGATCACAGCCGGGACGATTCGATTCCGGTACTTGAGATTCACCGCGCGCCTCCGTGTTGAGATGCTGGACCGGGTCCGCTCCAGTGCTGCCAAGGACGATTTCCGACTTTGTACGGGCTCCGATCAAAGTATGCAAGAAGTTTCTTTTTCTGTCAAGGGAGTCCGCCCGGGAGACCACCATTTCGGGGAAGTGGCGCCAACCGATCCGGTCATTGCTCCTGGCGCGGCCGGCCACAAGGTGAGGGATCCCGTCCTCCGAAAACCGGCCCATCGTCCTTCCCTCTCTCCCACTTCAGCTTGCTGGCCGGATACTCCACGATCCCGTCGCGGCCCTCGATCTCGACGGTGCAGGATTCCCCCAGCAGGTCGAGCTTGCGCACCCTGCCCGGCCCCTCGGGGGTGCGCACGCGGGCCCCCACCTTGGGCAGGGATCGGGTCAGGTCCTGGTAGACGGTGTGCTCGTAGTTCATGCAGCAGCGCAGGCGTCCGCAGGGACCGCTCAGCTTGCCGGGGTTCAGG
>JAHJTW010000303.1 GCA_018829565.1 bacterium
CCCTGCGGCATGCCCACGTCACCACGGCCGAGATCTACGCCCAGGTCGACCCCAAGCGGCTGGAAATGGCCGTCAGGAGCGCAGAAATGGCCCCAAAAACGCTTTAACTCGTTGCAGGTCATATATTTCCTAGTATGCGACTTTCGGGGAATTTCCGTGTCCAAACGGACACATTCGGCACGCGATGGATTAGGCAATTCGTGTGTTTTCATGCAGATAGGCCCGGCCCCGTAACTGATGAATTCGATTAACGTTCCACGGTTCATGGTTCAGCCCTCCACCGCGTACCGGAACGGCGCTGAATTGACCAATTTGGCGAACTCGTCAGCAAAGACCTTGGCTAGCCGCTTATCCATCTTGCCGGCATCGATCAGGGCTTTGATCACGTCGGCAACGACCAGCTCGAGGATCTGGACGTTGGCCTGCATCAGGGCCCGGACCTCCCGGACCTCGGTCGGTTCGCCCCGGACCAGGCGCTCGCCCTTGATCCCGGTATCCACCATGGCCAGGGCTTCAGCTGCGGTCTTGGGGTTGAGGTCCTTCAACGCTTGGACGCCCTTGCTCTGGAGCAGCTGGTACTCTTTCAGGTGCCGGGAGTTCATTTCGCTGATGGTCTCGGCCACGGCCTGGGTGATCCGCTCCTCGGTGACCTGCTGGACAATCCGGCGCTCCTCGTCCCAACCCTCTGATCTGCGCCATTCGCCAATCGTCTCGGGCCGCTTGATGCCGAGCCGTTGGGCGATCTGCTGGTCCGTGCCCGCGCCGCAGATCCACAGGGCCTTCGCCTGGAGCATGATGTCGCGCCCGTAGGCCATCACTCGCTCCCCTCGACGGGGACCCGGATCGCGGACTGGCCGGTGTACTGCTCCCACCGCTGGACGATCACATCGCAGAACCGGGGGTTGCGCTCGACGGCGAAGCAGCGGCGGTCCAGGCGTTCGGCCGCGATCACCTGGCTGCCGCTGCCGGCGAAGGTCTCCAGGCAGATGGCGCCCGGCCGGGTGTGTTTGAGCATGGGCAGTTCGAACAGGCGGACCGGCTTCTGGGTGGGATGCTGGCCATCGGTGCAGCGGGCTTTTCCTTCCCAGTCCACCTCCCAGCAGTTCGAATGCTCGTCAGGGACGGGCAGGGCGGCCGGCTTGTGGCCCTGCTGCCAGCCCATCAGGCAGGGTTCGGTGCGGTAGTTCCACATCGCAAACCCAAGGACGTGGGTTGGCTTCACCCAGGTGATGGTCTGGTGGTAGCGGATGCCGGCGATTTCCCACGCTCGCTGGAAGCAGGCTGCCGTGGCCGAGGCGTGCCAGCAGTACCAGGCGGCATCCTGATCCACGTGACCTTTGGCGTTCATGAACACCCGCTCCAGGAACCCCTCGAACTCAGCCTTGTCGCCGAAGTGGTCCCAGGCGTCGTGGTCGTGATAGTCGCCGCTCCAGTTGCGGTTCTGGCTGCCCGCCTCCCGGCCCCTGTCCTTGTCCCGGCGGTTCTGGGGGTGGCTGGTGCCGTCGTAGCCTACACCGTAGGGCGGATCGGTGGCGTAAAGCTGGGCCTTCTGCCCATCCATCAGCCGTTCGAGGACCGCCGGATCACCGCTGTCGCCGCAGACCAGCCGGTGGCGGCCCAAGACCCACAGGTCCCCGGGCTGGGTGATCGGGGTCTCCGGGGCCTCGGGGACCTCGTCGGGGTCGGTCTGGCCCTCGTTGGGCTGCAGGTCCGCCAGCAACGCCCGGGTCTGCGCGGCCAGGTCGTCGAACCTCAGGAGACCCGACAGCTCGGGCATGGCCGCGTTGATCTCGGCCAGGAGGGCGTGCAGGTCGGCGGTGAACTCGCCGGCGATGCTGGGGCTGTTCAGCGCGACGTTGAGGGCCTTCTCCTCCGTCTCGTCCAGGTCGACGACCACGACCTGAGTCTCGGTCTCGCCCATCTGCCGCAGCACCTTCAGGCGCTGGTGGCCGCCGACGACGCGGCCCGTGCGGCGGTTCCAGACAATGGGCTCCACCAGGCCGAAGCGCTCCACGCTGTGGCGCAGGCCGTCCAGCGCTGACGGGCTGATGGCGCGGGGGTTGTAGGGCGCGGGGACCAGGTCGGCAATGGCCTTCTGCTCGAACTGCAGGGACTTCGGCATGGTAGGACTCCTTGGGAAAAGGCGTACGTCGGCTTCCCAAGGCGTGTCGAATGTTTGTCAACGGAGATTGGTCAAAGGCTGGTTCTATTACGCCGGTGAAGATAACATATACTCTTGTGAGTGACAACGCTCGCGGACGAATAATCGACCCGGCTTCCCCTTCAAGCGATTGACATGACTCGGTGCAAAGGAGAAAAAATGAGCGACGAATTTCAATTCACCCCCGCTCAACGTCGCGAGATTGTGAAGCTCTTACCAAACAATCTCGTAGTACCCAACCTGGAAGCAGATGTCGCCGTCTACCGAACTGAATGTGCCAACCGCATTCCACCCAGCGAGATTCGTGATTATCTCGATAGTGTGAAAAAGCATGCCAAGGCGCTGAGGAAAGCGATCACCTTTCTATCCAAGGGCCATCGTGGCCCAAACGAGTGGTTGATCGACCCTGTTCGTGAGGCAGAGCACTATGCCGATGCGCTCTTAAAGTACCGGTTCTCATACAAGCTCAAAGGGGGCCGCTTACCTCACACCCCTGAGATTCATCTCGTGCAAAAGGTGGCTCTTATCTGGGAACAAATACACGGAAAGCCGCCGGGACGTGGTCGCGGGCCGTTTTCAAAACTCATTGGCCGTCTGCTAAAATACTCTGGCGTCGAGGGCGCACCAACTAAGTATCCGCATGAGGTCGTAGCCGAAGCCCTGCCTCCCAACCTGCCAATCGGCGCGATCGGCGATGGCTACCCGTTCGCGCCGATCGACCCGAGCTTCGAGTTGCCGCCATTGAAACGCAAAGCCGAGGACTTTTTTTCCGGTGTTCTTTGGGTGACCAATGGGTCTCCCACTGCGTTTGCGATCACCCGCGAGAAGGGAGGGAAAACCTACTAATATTTCCTGGGTTTCGCCTGCTTCGCCTGCCTCACGCTCTTACTAGGTTGCCGCCGATGGTGCGACCACAGCGCCGCCCATCCATACGGACGGACCTTTGAGCCCAAATGGCATGCGGAACAGGTGGCCAAAATGTCTGACAGCACAACCGATTACGGCAAACCTGAGGCTTTCGATAAGTCTACCGAGATCTCCCCCTCCCCACAGAAAACAACACGTTGCGATCCTCAGCAACAGGACTTCATCCTCCAAGAAGCGCTGCGTTTACGGGCATTGGGCTATCGTGTGTTGCCGATCAACCCCAGCATTAAACGCCCCTGGATCAAATGGAAGCAATTCCAGTCCAAAATTCCAAGCGAAAGCACGGTGCTGGGCTGGTTTCGCAAGCATCCGGAATCGGGCATCGGAATCTCCACTGACGGTCTCGTTGTCATTGACGATGACAACCAAGGATCGGGCAACGAGTTCTCCCGCCGCCTGGCCAATGATGGTCCGCATCACCCCATCGAGACGACTCCAAGGGGTGGACGCCACCACATATTCCGCGAACCCCACAACCTGACGATAACCAGCAGCGCCAACGTTGTCGCTGAGCTTGTCGACGTGCGTGCACGTGGGGGATTCTTGGTCATTGCTCCCACCGTGCGTCCTGATGGCGGGGCGTACGTTTGGTTGCCCCACCACGTGCTCAACTGTCGCCCCGCCGAATTACCCGAGCCTCCGGGTTGGTTGATTGCAGAATTGCAGAAGTCAGGGAAGAAAGACCGGAAGAACACGCTCGCCAAGTCACAACCTGCTTTGCAGCCGGTCGACATCATTCGGAATGTCAGATTTACGAGCGAAGCTGGTTATCTCCGCCGTATTGGTGCATCCAAAAAAGTCCTCACCGCATTTCTGGTAGCCCGTAACGACGAATCGAATGATCCGCTCGAAAAGGACGAAATCGAGAAGATTGCGACGAGTGTTGCGCGTTACGACCCGGACAAGACTGCTTACGAGGTCATGGGGGGTCATTGGCCAACGTCCTCGCTCGGCCTATCTGCAGATGCCAACCTTAACAATGGTGGGCCGTTCGTTCGCCTCGAATCACTGGCCCAGCTCGAGCAGCGGAGGCCGCCAAATGACTTAATCCCCGGCCTGGTTCCGGACAAAGCCCTGGTGTTCGTATACGCCAAGCCCGCGGCAGGTAAGAGCCTCCTGCTCGAGGCGATTGCGTTCAGCGTCGCACTCGGCATCCCGCTGATGGGCACCGGCCCCACGCCAGCGCGTACTGGCTGGGTTCTTCTGCTGCTATCAGAAGGCTCAAACAGCTGGGGTGCTCGGAGCGTGGCCTTTCGCGAGCACTACAAAATTCCCCTCACCGATCAAATCGTAGCCGTCACAACCGGCGCTGATTTTACTTCACATTCCCGCATTGAGGCATTGACAGGCACCATAAACGAAGAGATTACCCAACGTAACGGCCAGCTTCCGATCATGATCATTCTGGACACTCTGAGCGGCTCAATCCCCGGGGTCGACGAAAACCAACAATCCTCAATGACGCTTGTCTGCGGAGCGCTTCAATCATGGGCGTCAGCAGGAGTAGCGGTTGTGGTCGCCCATCACCTTCGCAAAGACGGAACGCAGGCCAGAGGCAGCTCGGTGATCGAAGGTGCCGCCGAGCGAAGCATGATCATCACGAGGTCGAATAATTTACGCATCGTCAAACCGGTCAAGGTACGCGACGGGGTTGGTGAGCAGTTTACGTTCGAGGTTATCGGCGGTGCTGACAACTACCCTGTGCCTGTTGCCGCAACCTCGCCGGCTATGGATTTCTTGTTCGAAACAGCGGAACCCGGCCTCGCGGCATCCATTCTCGCCTGTGGATTTAATGAAACTGGCGGTCCCCCGAGCGGTCTGTTCGCCACGGGGGTATCCATCAATTCCATCTTGAAGGCCTGGTTGAAACGAGAACCCATCGAACCCAAGAGAACCTTAAATCAGCGCGACTATGACAAAGAACGCAATCGCCGCATCAGAGCCTTGACCGACTTGATTCTGGGGCTCTTTGACAACGGAACGCTCAAAGTCACCAAGGGCTCCCTAACCCAAGCAAAGCGTTCAATCCGCCGCAATGCGGAGTTTGTCCAGGTGGTGAACGATGGCGACGACTAGGCTCCATGCGAACAGTCTGCCCCCTTTAGGGGGGCAGGACTGTGTTCGCACCTCGATGAGCATGTGCGAACTGATTGCGAACAGCAGGAGCCACCCCCCAAAGGGACTAGGTGGTCGATGGTTACCATTTATCGGCTGCGAACTGCGAACGCGTGTGAGCAATCGCGAATCCCCGTTTGGGTTCGCAGGTGTGAGCGAATTGCGAGCACAACTCCCCCCAGATCTCTCGATAGCGCCGGACTCAACTTGCCATCCTCGGAGGCCCCGACATGGATAGTATGACCCTGAACATACCGATTTCCGACGTCAAGGTGAGGCTCGTTAACAACGGCACCGACGCCCTCGTGGCCTGGGCGTCCTGCGTTGTCTCCGGCGCGATTAAGCTGGACAACATCGCCATACGGCGTGGCCAGGACGGCTCCCTGTTCCTGACCTACCCGAACAAGCGAATCGAACCGACCGGTCGAACTCACAGCTACTTCCACCCGATCTCCAGCGAGGCGGCTGAAGCTGTCCAGAACGCCATTCTGACCCAGCTGGCGGCCCTTGCCCGAGCGGCCCAAGCCCAGGAGGACCGGGTGTCGTGAAGCCTACCAAGGGCACCACCAGCCTCCTGGCCGAAATCGGCGCGATCCTGGCCGAGGGCTACCTGCGCCTTCGGGCCGATTTCATCCCACCCGGCAACGAACCCCACTATTCCACCAATCTAACTCCTTGTCCCCCATCTAATTACCTTGCTATCACCGCCCACCGGAGGCATAGATGTCATGTCAAGAGCTCGTAAGCCATTGCCACCAAAGGAAATGACATGACCAACAGAAGCGCCAAGCCCAGGGACCGGATGGCCGAGGCCACCCGGCAGCGCATCCAGGGGGAACTCGGTTCCCGGGATGAACTGAACCCCGATTTCCTCTTCCAGGGGACCACCACCGACCTCCTGCTTGCCGCTGCCTCCGGGATGATCGATCCGGTTATGTTCGCGCGACGGGAACTGGCCAACCGGGGGCTCGATGCCAACGGCCAGTGGGTCGGCTTCGACCGCGCCCGCAAGATCCACCTCGGCGGCACCCCTGGTGACAACGACGCCGCGCAGACCGTCGCCGCCGAAATCGCACGTCGGCACCTTCAGATCGAATGCCTCGACACCCGCAACTCGGACGGCCTCGACTTCCACGATGTCGCGGTGTGGAGCCTCCGCGACGCGCTGATCGCTGCCTTCGAAGCTGGCGCCCGCAAGGTCCACGGACTGGAGGGCTGACATGAACCACTACCAGGCGATGATCCGCGAGCAGATGGCCTCCTCCGGCCTGATCGGTGTGGCCCCAGTGGCCCACGTCGAAGCCCTCATGCGCCTTGAGAACCCCTGCCTCGACCACCTGAGTCCTGTCGAGTTCGCGCGCGAAGCCGCGACCGCAGCCAAGGAAGCCGCCGCCAGCCCGGTCTACGCCGCGCAGGTCGCCGATACGCTGGGGGTGCGCTGATGGAACGAGGAGGCACGACCATGTCCGCCACCAAGAACGCGGCCCAAGCCTACGCCACTGCGCTGGCCAATGCCCTCAAGACGATGTCACCGGGTACGGCCGAATTCATCCGGACCAAGAAGGAACTGGCGGTCATGCGCCGGGACCATGGGTGCAACTGAAACGCAAACGGAAGGAAACAGTTATGGCCACCAAGAAAACGACCACCAAGAAGGCCCGGGGCGCGAAGAAATCCACCCCGAAGACTTCCTCTAAACGACCTCGCGCGAAGGCGGCTGGGAAGCCCGCCGGCCGCGACCCACACCTGCCCGCCGTGGGGTCCGTCCTGACCCGCGAGTTCAAGGGCAAGACCATCGAGGTCAAGGTCACCGAGGCTGGATTCGAGTTCGACGGCCAGACGTTTAGGAGCATCTCCGGGGTCGCTCGGCACATCACCGGCTACGGAATCAGCGGACCGGTCTTCTTCAAGCTCCACCAGGAGTCCAAGCCATGAGCGATGTTCCGTTCTACCTCACCCAGAGCGGCCGCAGGTTCATCGAGGTCACGATGCCCGAGCTGGTCCGCCAGCTGACCCGGCTGAACGACTTGCTGGCCCTGCGTGTGGAGCTGCTGGAGAATCAGGCCCCCAACCCCACCGGCTGCTGCGGCTGCCGGGACGCTGGGAAGCAGGTCTGATGACCATGCGCCGGGTTGCCTTCTACACCCGCATCAGCCTCGACGAGGATAAGCAGAAATACTCCCTCGAGGCCCAGAAGGACCGGTTGGCCGCCTTCTGTAAGGGGCAATTCGGCGATGAATGGATCTTGTCCCAAGTGTACCGGGACTGCGCCAGCGGCACGACTCTCGCCCGTCCCGAACTCCAGCAGATGCTGGCCGATGCCCAGACCGGCCAGTTCGACCTGCTGGTCGCCTTCCGGGTCGACCGGCTCAGCCGGCGGGTAGCTGAACTCTCCAATCTGGCCCAGGAACTCAAGGGCTACGGCGTGGATCTCAAAAGCGCCACCGAGCCGATCGACACTTCCACCCCTGCCGGAATGATGATCTTCCAGACCCTGGGCGTTTTCGCCGAGTTCGAGCAGAAGAGCATCGTCGAGCGCACCAAAGTCGGGATGCGCAAGAAGGCCCAGACCGGCAAGTGGCCCGGTGGCCGGGTGCCGCTGGGCTACACATTCCACCCTGATACCGGGCTGCAGATCCACCAGGACGAGTCCGTGATCGTCCGCAAGATTTTTGACCTCTACATCAACGGCAAGGAAGGGTCCAGTGCCATCGCCCAAATCCTGAACCGGGAGGGCTACCGGACCAAGCAGGGCCGGAAATTCAACCGCAAGGGCATCCTGGTGATCCTTCGCAACCCCTTCTACGTGGGCCGGTTTCGCTGGCAGAAGGAGGAGTTCGAGAGCGAACACGAGGCGATCCTCTCGGAGGAGACCTTCCAGGCGGCCCAGGCCATCCTCCAGGAGCGTTCGGCCGAGTCGCCGGGGTACCGGCTGTCCAACCAGAACCAGCGCCTTCTGAGCGGCCTGCTGCGCTGCTCCCGGTGCCATTCTCCCATGATCGGGGTCAGCGCCAACGTCCGCGGCAACAAGGTCGCCTACTACGCCTGCCGAAGGCGCCTGGACACCAAGGAATGCGACCAGGACTACGTCAGGGCCGACCTGATCGAGGAGGAGATCCTGGCCCAGGTCCAGGCCGTTTTCCAGGACGAGGCCCTGCTGGAGGAGGTTTGGAAATCGGCCCAGAAGAAGCTGGCCGGAAACGGGCCGGCCATCGATGCGGAGTTGAAGTCGGTGGAGGACAAGCTCGCCCGGGGCCAGGATACCCTGCACAAGTATTTCCGGGCTTTCGAAGATGGGAGCATGAACCCGGCGGCCTGCAGCCAGAGGATCGAGGATCTCTCAACGCAGCACAAGGCGCTCCAGGATCGCCGCAGGGCGCTCCTGGAGCAACGGGGCAACCTGGATCTGCCGGCGCTCAAGACCGACTTCCTGGGCGAAATCCTGGGCAATCTGAGGGGCGTGGTGGCCGCGGTCCCCATCCCACAAAAAAAGCACCTTCTCCGCTTGCTCGTGGAGAAGGTGCTCGTGTCGGACCGGTGTACGTTCGAAGTGTGGTTCCGCCTCCCCCATTTCGGGGGTGTTCGTACACTGGAACCTTTGGTAGCCCCTAGGGGACTCGAACCCCTGTTTCCGCCGTGAGAGGGCAGCGTCCTAGGCCACTAGACGAAGGGGCCACAAACTGGCGAGCCGCCAAGATACATCGCAGCGGCGCCTGTGGCAAGTTGGTTGCCCGGGGAGGATTCGAACCCCCATCGACTGATCCAGAGTCAGCTGTCCTGCCGTTGGACGACCGGGCAATCGACTGCGGAATATACACCCCGGGTCCGGATCGCGCAAGTTTTTGGGAAGCCCGTTCAGGACTTGATCTTGGCCAGTTCCCGGGCCAGGACATGGTGCAATGCCTCGGGCGATTCCAGGTCCATGGGGCTGACCTTCCACTTCGCCGGCAGCAGCACGAAGGGCTGGGTCTGGGCCCCGCCGATGCCACCGTGGCTGCTGCTCTGTTCCTCCAGGACGACCACCTTCTGCTCGTCCTCCAGCCAGGCCCCGTTGATGACCAGGTCTCCCGAATCGGGGTAGCCCAGCAGCTGGGCCAGTTCGCCCGCCCAGCGGTCGGGCTGCCGGTACGGAGCCAGGGGATCGCTCCCCTGGCCGATCTGACCGGTGATCAGGTTGCGGATACCGTCCCCCCCGATGGCCACCGCATCCCCGAACCGGCGGCTGGCCGCCACGAACCCGATGCCCGGATGCCGCGCCAGTTGCTCCACCAGCCCCGGATACAGCGCCACGATCTCCTCCAGGTGCAGGGGATGGGCGTGACCGGGAAAGTATATGTGGGCCAGGGAACCCGACACGCACACCACCGGGCCCTGCATCCCCGGATCCGGTTCTCCCTGCGAGGGTTCGGTGATGGCCTCCAGAGCCCGGCGGCCACGGCGGCCCGCCCAGCCCAGCCGGTCGGTCCCCACCTCCTCCAGCTCGGCCAGCAGGGCGGCGGTGTAGCTGCGGTCCGGGTCCGACGCCCGTCCGGGATCCGCGCCGGTGGCCAGGGTCCGGCCCATCATGCGGGCCAGGGTCTGCTCGATGGTTTCGCCGTAGAGGATGCGGAACGGCATGCTGGGGGTCTGCCCGTGGTCCGAGAACAGCACGATGTCGTAGCTGATCGGGGACTGCCGCCGCGCCCGCCGGCGCAAGGACCTCAGCTTGCGGTCGAAGGCCGACAGGGAGATCTGGGCCTCGTAGGTGTCCGGGCCGGTGGAGTGGGCCACGTCGTCGTAGCCCACGAAGTTCGAGTAGATCACCGGCACTCCCCGCACCATGTCCTGCTTCAGCCAGAAGAACGACAGGTCGCGCAGGAAGGAGTTGGCGACCGCCCGCTGGGCCACCCGCTTGACGCTGAACTTCAGGCGCGTCCGGTTCTTGTCCAGGCGGCCCACGACGGCCAGGATCAGCCCCGCGAAGTAGTCCCACACCCCCGCCAGCACGGCCTGGGTGTAGGCGTTGGGACTGAGGAAGAACAGGTTGAAGTCGGCACGCTCGCCCTGGCGGCGCCGGCTGCCCGCCTCGCCCAGGGCGCTGACCGTCATCAGCCGCTTGGCCGCCCCGCCGGACAGGAAGGTGTTGATGCACGAGCCGCCGTCCAGCAGGCCGACGCGATCCTCGGCGACCATGGCCTCCAGCGACCGGAGATCCTCGGGCGTGCTCACGACCCTCACCTGCTGCTCGCTGCGATCGAACCAGCGGTAGCCGGCCACGTTCTCGCGGGTGCCGTAGAAGACGCCCGCCTGCACGGCCGGGGTGTTGGACGGGACCCCGCAGTGCCACCCGAACAGGCGGTGGCTCTTGCGGGCCAGCATGGCCGAGATCGTCGGCATGCGGCCCTGGGACAGGCACTTGCGCAGGCTGGGCAGGGACAACCCGTCCACCTGCAGGATCAGCAGGCCCCGGGTGGGCTTGAGGCTGGGCTTGGGCCCATAGTTGCGGCCCAGCCGATAGATCACCGACTGGTAGAAGGGATAGGCCTCGTCCAGGCCCAGCCAGCCGGTGATGCTGGCGGAGATGACGGTCATCACCAGGGTGCCCACCAGGGCCTCGCCGTAGTTGGTGATGACGAACCCCTGCTCCATCTGGGCGCTGAGGTAGAAGATCAGGCTGTTGAAGAACAGGGTGGGCAGGCCCAGGGTGAGGCTGTTCAGCGGCAGCGTCAGGAACAGCAGCAACGGCCGCAGCAGGATCAGCAGCGCGGTGAACAGCAGGGGCAGCCGCAGAACCGCGACCCAGTACCGGGGGTGATCGGTGTCCAGCCGGAAACCCGGAAGCAGGGAGGTGGCCAGCAGCAGGGACAGGACGGCCACGACCCAGACCAGGACATACCGACCGAGAATGCCAGGCAGTTTCTTCAGTGCGTGCTCCCCGAGGAATCAGGGGAGCATGTTATCCTGCTGCGGCCGCGGCCCGCAACCTCCGAATGGTCCTGGGCGCTCCGACCAGTTCCATGACCTCGAAGATCCCCGCGCTGCGGGACTGCCCCGTCAGGGCCACCCGGCTGGGGTGAATGAGGTCGCCGGCCTGCACCCCCCGGGCCTCGGCCGTGGTGCGGATGACCTCCTCGAAGGCCCCGGCAGGCTGGGCGACGGCGAGGTCCAGGGCCGCCTCGAGGGCGTCGGCCAGGGCGGCCAGATTCTCCCGGGCCGCGTCGCTCGCCACGTGCCCGGCCCAGGCCTCCTGATCCACGAAGTGCTCATCGGTGAAGAAGAATCCGATCTGCTCGGGCAGGGTGATCAGGCTGCTGAACCGGTTGCCCAGGGTGCCCAGCACCCGGCCCAGGTAGGCCTCGGTGCCGTCGCATCCGTGGATCATCCAGTCGGGATCCAGCCCCCAGCCCCGTTCCGTGATGATCGGCAGGGCCAGCTGCAGGCGCTCGACGGCGCTCAGGTTCTTGATGTGCTCGCTGTTGATGTGGTTCAGCTTGTCGTAGTCGAAGGCGGCCGGGCTGCTGCCCACCTTCTTGAGGCTGAACTTCTTGATGATCTCCTGGGCCGACATGACCTCCTTGGCGTTGCCGCCGGGGGACCAGCCCAGCAGGGCCAGGTAGTTCAGCATGGCCGCCGGCAGGATGCCCAGGGTCTGGAATTCCTCCACGCTGGTGGCGCCGTGGCGCTTGCTCAGCCGCTTCCGGTCCGGTCCGAGGATCATGGGCATGTGGCCGAACTTGGGCACGGGCCAGCCCAGAGCCTGGTAGATGAGGATCTGGAAAGGCGTGTTGCTGACGTGGTCATCCCCGCGCAGCACGTGGGTGATCCCCATGAGATGGTCGTCGACCACGCAGGCGAACTGGTACGTGGGGAAACCATCGGCCTTGACGATGACCCGGTCCACCAGGACGGTGTTCTGGAACTCGCGCTTGTCCACGATCAGGTCGTACCAGAAGGTGCTGCCCTCGTCGGGAGTGCGCAGGCGCCAGGCGCAGGGCTTGCCGGCCTGCTCCGCCACCGCGATCTCCTCGGGGGACAGGTGCGCGCAGTGGCGGTCGTACCCCTCCCACACGCCGCCCGCGTCGGTCACGGCCTTCTCCCTGGCCTCCAGGTCCTCGGCCGTGCAGAAGCACTTGTAGACCTTGTCCTCGGCCGCCAGCCTGTCCAGATGTTCCCGGTAAAGGTCCAGCCGCTCGGACTGCAGGTACGGGCCGAAATCCCCCCCTGCGTGGGGACCCTCGTCCCAGTCCAGGCCCAGCCAGTTCAGGCCGCGCAGGATGGCCGCGTAGGATTCCTCGGTGCTGCGCTGCTGGTCGGTGTCCTCGATGCGCAGGATGAAAGTCCCCCCCTGGCTGCGGGCGTACAGCCAGTTGAACAGGGCCGTGCGGGCCCCGCCGACGTGCAGGAATCCCGTGGGGCTGGGAGCGAAACGGACGCGCGGGGCCGGGTTCTGGCTCATGGACCGTGACCTTTCGGGGCTCGCTCAGGGTTGCTTGTGGGGGACCGGCAGGGGCGGGTTCTTCCCCCCCGGCTCACCCAGCCGGGCGGGATCCAAACTAGCGGCCAATTCCGCCATGTCCAGCCCGTAGACGTCCACGGCGGCATCGTCGGGGGTCCGGCCCGTGGAAACCTGATCGAGGTATTCCCGCATGGCCTGCAACCCCCCGCGGTTCTCCACCAGTTCCCAAACCATCAGGAACGCGCTGTAGCAGGCCTTGCGGTAGACCTCGCGGTCGGTCTGGGGGTCGGGATCGGGGCCCCGGCTCAGCAGGGCGTCCACCAGCGGCGGGGACATCAGCACCGACCCTTCCTTGCGGAACTGGGCCATGTAGTTGACCAGGTGCTGGCCGTGCTCCCCGCAGTAATCCACCAGGCCCTGGTGTAGCCAGGCGGGCAGGGCGTCGCCGAGGTTCTCGCGCAGCAACCAGTCGGTGATCAGCATGAAGGCGGCATGGCCGTCCAGGGTCCGGCCCTGCAGCACCGGCCAGGGCTGCATGATCGCCCGGTCATCCTCCAGCAGGTAGAACCGCCAGATCCCGTAGCCCGTCAGCCGGCCATAGGCCTCGTTGTTGTCCGGATTGACCATGGTCAGGGTGTCCGCGGAGGACAAGCCGATCAGGGCGGGGACCTCGTGCCAGGCCCAGTCCACCAGCTCCATGAAGTACAGCATGTCGCAATCGCTGTAGGCGGCGTTGTGCTCGAGCACGAACTGCCCGAACACCTTCCGGTCCGGCTCGATGTGCAGGTCCGGCCGGGGAATGAGCTCCTTGTGCCGGCAGAAGGCGCCCGGACCGTAGGGTCTACCCTCTTCGTCCTTCAGGACCTCCCACCCGTACCAGGTGAAGGCGTGCTTGTGGTCGGGAAAACCGATCTCGGCCAGTTCCATGGCCGAACAGCGCGGGAAATGGCCGTCGGGGGTCAGGGGCGGCAGGACGCTGGGATGCAGCTGGGCCGGGGCCTTCCCGGCGCCGAGGATCAGCAGGCTCCCGACCAGGAAGAAGCCGCCCAGGCGAGGGTTCGCCATCATCCGCCCTCCTTCTTGCCGTTGGCCAGCGCATACCAGGCATTGGCCTCTTTCTTGTTCCCCATGGCGTTGTAGACGTTGCCCATGGCGTTCATGAGGTTCGGGGTCTCCTCGAACTCCAGGGCCAGTTCGAAGGCCTCGAGGGCCTTGGGGTAATCCTTCAGGTTGTGATAGGACAGCCCCTGGCTGAAGTAGGCGCGGTACGAGGGGCCTTCCAGGGCCATCAGCTGGTCGAAGGCGGCCACCGCCTCCTCGTAGCGGCCGGCCGCCATGAAGGAAAGCGCCAGGTTGTACTGCGCCTTGTTGTAGCTGGGGTCGGCGGCGATGGCGGCCTGGTAGTACTCGATGGCCTTTTCGGGCCGGTCACCGTTCTGGGCGCAGGACGCGGCCAGGAACAGCAGCTTGGGATCGGGATTCAAGGCGTAGGCGCGCTCGTAGGGCTCGATGGCCGCCGCGTATTGCTTGGTGTTCTGCAGGCATTGCGCCAGTGCGTACCAGGCCTGTCCCATCTCGGGGAGTTGCGACACCACCGACCGGAGCGAGGCGATGGCTGCATGGTACTTGCCTTCGCGCATCAGGCTCACCGCATAGTTGTAGACGACGTCGGGCTTGGTGTTGTCGGCATCCACCCCCGCCTTCAGGTAGCGGGCGGCTTCGGCGTCGCGGCCCAGGCGCATCAGCAGGTTCCCGATGGCCACCCGCAGATCGTCCAGGCTGTCGTCGATGGCGAAGGCCTTCTCGTAGGCGTCGACCGCCTCTTCCAGCTTGCCGGTCTTCTCCAGGACCTTGGCGGTGGCGATCCAGGTTCCGGCCTTGTCGGGATGCTTGTCCCGGGCCAGGCGGGTCGCCACCCGGGCGTCGAGTTCGGCGCCGTCCTGCAAATAGGCATCCACCAGGCTCGGCAACAGATCGAGGCGACTGGGCGCAAGCTCGTAAGCTTCCTTGTACCGGGCGACGGCCTCGCCGGCCAGACCGGATTCCTCGAGGACCTTGCCGTCATCGACCAGCATGGCGACGCGGTTGTGGACGATGTTGGCGGCTTCGAGATGGCCGTCGGCGCTCTCGTCCGGGTTGGCGGCGAGCCAGCGCACGGCCTGGGGGGCGTACGTCTCCAGCAGGTCGCGGGAGGTCTGGGCGTCCTCCTGCTCGTCCGCCACGTCCATCAGGCTGAGCACAAGCCGCATCTTCTCGGGCGTGAATTCCTCGCCGAGGGCGGCGATGCCCTCGGTGAAGGTCGCCTTCGCCTCGTCCAGCATCCCCGCCCGGCGCTGGGCCAGCCCGATCAGGCGCCAGTAATCCTTGCCCCCGAAGGTATCGAACCGGCGGTAGGCCTCGAACTCCGAGGCCGCCATCTGGTACTCGCCCAGCCGCGAGAAGGCCAGGCCCAGGTTCCGGTGGTAGTCGCCCTCCTGGGGAGCGGTCTGGATGGCCCGGATGAACGCATCCCGCGCCACCTCGTAGTCGCCCTGCTCCGCGTAAAGAACGCCGAGGTCGTTCCAGGACACCCCGTCCCGGGGGTCGGCCATGACCTTGCGGTTCAGCTCCGAGACCTTCTCCTCGAAGGTCAATTCCCGTTCCTGACCGCTGTTGGCGGAGGTGAGGCCCGGCTGGCCGCCTCTGTCCTGGGCTGCGACCGGGCACGGCCCGGCCGGCTGGAAGACGGCGACGAGTCCCAGGGTGAGGATCAGCAGGGTTCGTGTCGGTTTCATCATCATGCCCTTGCCGGCGCTTCGACCGGCCTGATTTCCGGGGACCTTGGATTGCATTCGTACCGGAGGAGGTACCCCATGATAGGGATCCCCGCCCCGGGTGTCCAGACGCCCGAACAGGCCATCCTTTTTGTACACCGCAGGGGCGGTCAGGATTCCCGTCGGGCGCAGATGACCTGGCTGTGGACCGCGACGTCCACCACCTCCTCGACCGTGAATCCCGCCTTCCGGAGCAGCCCGACCGTCTCGGACCGCTTGTAGGACTTCCCCCCCTCGGTGGCCACCAGCATGTTGACGCTGAACTGGGCGGCCATGGCCGGCTCGGTCCCCGAATCCTCCAGGAAGAAGTCCTTCAACAGGATACGTCCCCCGGGAGCGGTCACCGGCAGACACTTGGCCAGCAGGGCCCCCGTCTGCGCCTCATCGAGCATGTGGATGATGTTGCTGATGTAGATGGTGTCGAAGAGTCCGCCTCCCGGAGGGGTGGGCAGCGGGTCGGTCAGGAAATCGCCGGCGGCGGTGGTCACGCGGTCTCCCAGGCCCGCGGCGGTGATCTGCTCCTCCGCGATGCCGATGGGCGCCGGCAGATCGAAGACCACGCAGCGCAGGCCGGGGTGGGCGGCCGCGAAGTTCAGGGCCGCGGTTCCGGGCCCGCCGCCGAGGTCCAGCAACCAGCGGGCCCCTCCCAGGTCGATCTTCGCCAGCACCTCCCGGCTGCTCGCGCGGGAGACGTTCTCCATGCCGAGGATGAAGTCGCGCAGTTCCTGCTCGGTCCGCTCGGGGCGGGCGGCCGGCTTCCCGGTGCGCAGGACCTCCGGCAGCTGGATCCAGCTCTTCATCATGGTCGCGTTGTGCCCGATGATGCTGGCCTTGGTGTCGGGGCTGTCCGGCAACAGCAGGGGGGCCGCCCCGGGTTCCAGGACGTAATCTCCCCCCTGGAGCGTCAGCAGACCGGCGGCGACCAGGGCGTTCAGCACGATCTCCGTGGCGCGCGGATCCAGGCCCAGCCGTCCGGCGACCTCCACAGCAGGCAGGCCGCCCTGCTCCAGAACCGCGAACAGTCCGGTCCGGCAGGCGGCCGCCAGGATCATCGAATTGCGGTAGCCGGCCATCATCTGGTCGATGTGCTTGGCGTAGTCCATCGGCATCCTCCCCGGGATCGGCGGGCGAAGCCCCCGTACACCGGACTTGACGGGGGCCCTGGCCTCTGTTGCTTTATGGTCATGATCGACGTGCACGTTCTCGGCTCGGGCGGGGCCCTGCCCCAGGCCGGCCACACGCCCGCTACCTACTGGATCGTCGTGGACGGTGAGCCCCTGCTGGTCGATCCGGGGCCGGGCGCCCTGGTCCGCCTGGCCGCCGCGGGACTCATCCCCGCCGGGACCGACAGCATCGGCACCGTCCTGCTCAGCCACCTGCATCCGGACCATTCCCTGGACCTGGTGGCCCTCCTGTTCGCGGCCCACTCGCCCTTGCCGGTGCGCACCGATCCCCTGCGGGTCTGGGGACCGCCGGGCCTGCTGGACCTGCTGGACCGGTTCCGGAGCATCTACGGCAGCTGGCTCGAGCCCCGCAGCCGCAGGCTGGAGGCAGGCGAGCTTCAACCCGGCCAGGCCCTGGACGTTCCCGGCGGCGGCCGGTGCGAGGCCTTCGCCGTCGACCATCCCCAGGACCGGCTGTCCGGGGTCTGCCTGGGCTTCCGGTTCCTGGACGCGGACGGCCGCTGCGCCGTCTATTCCGGCGACACCGGCCCCTGCGGGAACCTGGTCGAAGCCGCCAGGGGGGCCGACCTGCTGGTGGTGGAGTGCTCCACCCCCGACGAACTGGCCACGCCCGGACACATGGCGGTCTCCCAGGTGGCGGAGCTTTGCCGGAACTCCCGGCCCGCCCTCACCGTTCTGACCCACCAGTACCCGCCGGCCGCGGCCCTTGATCTGGCGTCCCTGATCGGCGCATCTTATGATGGCCGGGTCGTCCAGGCCGTCGACGGCGACGTGTTCACCCTACCCCACGGGACGGGAGATTCCAGTTGAAAAGCATGCTGACGACCTTTTCGCGGACCCTCGGGGCAGCCGCCCTGCTGATCGCCGGCCTGGCCCTGGCCCCGACCGCAGCGCAGGCCCAGGACCGGCCCGCGCCCCGGGACGTCGAAGGCCGGGGCGAGTTCGAGATGGTGCTCATCCACGGGCTCGGCAGCAACGCCGCCGTCTGGGACGAGGTGCTGCCCTACCTGAAGGGCACCTTCAAGGTCCGGGTCTTCGAGATGGCCGGCCACGGGTCGACCCAGCCCGTCCTGGACCCCAGCCTCGAGCACGAAGTCGGGCGTCTGGCCGATTTCATCGCGCAGGAGGGACTGGCGTACCCCACCCTGGTGGGGCACGGTTTCGGGGGCATGGTCGCCCTGGAATACGCGCTGGACCATCCGGCGGACGTGCACCGGTTGATCATGATCGATTCGGCTCCGCGCCAGCTGGCCGTGCCCGAACAGAAGGCCGCCATCGCCAAGGCCCTGGTCGAGGACTACGACCGCTTCGTCGCCTCCCGCTACCTGAACCTGGGTCCGGACCCGGAGGTGAACGAGCGGGTGATGGACACGGCCCTGCGCACCGACAGCGCGACGTTCATCTCCCTGCTCATGAGCAGCTTCGACTTCGACCTGACCGATCGCCTCTCGCGGCTGTCCGTGCCCCTGCTGGTCATCGGCAGCCAGCTGATGTTCCCCGACGAGGAAAGCAGCCAGGGGGTTCTCCGGCAGGTCGGCTTCGACCACGCCCGGTCCCTGACCTTCAAGCGCGTGGGAGGCACGGGCCACTTCATGATGCTGGAACGTCCGGTCTACGTCGCAAGCGTCCTGCTGGCCTTCGGCGTCACGGCCGACTACGAGTTCCAGAACTGAACCCTTGCCGATCGGCGGCCCATGGACAAGACCCTCGTTCTCAAGCCCGGCCGGGAGAAGTCCCTGCTGCGGCGCCATCCCTGGATCTTCTCGGGCGCCGTGGACCGCGTCGCCGGACGTCCCGGCCCCGGCGAGACGGTGGCCGTCGCGGCGGCCGGCGGGACCGTCCTGGGCCTGGCCGCCTACTCTCCCCACTCCCAGATCCGGGCCCGGATGTGGACCTTCACCCTTGCCGGGGAAGTCGACGCCGATTTCTTCCGCGACCGGATCGAGACCGCCCTGGCCACGCGCCGCACCTGGGGCGAACAGCCCGAACCCGCGGGCCTGCGGCTGGTCCACGCCGAGAACGACGGCCTGCCCGGATTGATCGTGGACCGCTACGCCGACTTCCTGGTCTGCCAGTTCCTGACCGCCGGGGTCGAGGCCTGGCGGCAGGTGATCGTCGAGATCCTGGTCGAGCTCACGGGCTGCCGGGGGGTGTACGAGCGCTCGGACGCCGAAGTCCGGGCCAAGGAGGGCCTGGAGCCCCGCACCGGCCTGCTGGCCGGGCAGGAACCGCCCGAACTGATCGAGATCTGCGAGGGCGATTGCCGCTTCCTGGTGGACGTCCGCCAGGGCCACAAGACCGGATTCTACCTGGACCAGCGGGAGAACCTGGCCGAAGCGGCCTGCCTGGCCCCCGGCCGGGAGGTCCTGAACTGCTTCAGTTACACGGGGGGATTCGGGATCGCCGCCCTCAAGGGCGGGGCTGCCCGGGTGGTCCAGCTGGATTCCTCCGGCCCCTCCCTGGCCCTGGCCGCCCGCCACGGCGAGCTGAACGCCCTGGACCCCGGCCGTCTGGAGCACGTGGAGGGCGACGCCTTCGCGGTCCTGCGGGAATACCGCCGGCAGGGGCGGGCGTTCGACCTGGTGGTCCTGGACCCCCCGAAGTTCGTCGAGGGCCGGCAGAACCTGAACCGGGCCGCACGCGGCTACAAGGACATCAACCTGCAGGCCTTCGGGCTGATCCGCCCGGGCGGCCTGCTGCTGACGTTCTCCTGCTCGGGATTGCTGGAGGCCGACCTGTTCCAGAAGATCGTGGCCGACGCGGCCCTGGACGCGGGCAGGCAGGCCCGGATCATCGGCCGCCTGGGCCAGGCCGCCGACCACCCGATCGCCCTGAACTTCCCCGAGGGGAGCTACCTCAAGGGGCTGGTCTGCGCCGTGGAGTGAGCCCCACCGGGGTCAATCGCCCAGCAGGGCAAGATCCGCATCCACCATCATCACCACGAGTTCCTCGAAGGTGACGGTGGGCTCCCAGCCGAGCACCCGCTTGGCCTTGCCGCTGTCCCCGATGAGCTGGTCCACCTCGGCCGGCCGCATGAAGCGGGGATCCTGGCCGACGTGATCCTCGTACCTGAGCCCCACGTGCCCGAAGGCGATCTCCAGGAAGTCGCGGACCGAATGGGTGCGGCCGGTGGCGATCACGAAGTCGTCGGGCTCGGGCAGCTGCAGCATCATGTGCATCGCGCGGACGTAGTCCCCGGCGTAGCCCCAGTCCCGCTGCGAATCCAGGTTGCCCAGCGTCAGCTCCCCGGCCAGGCCCAGCTTGATGCGCGCCACGCCGTCGCTGATCTTGCGCGTGACGAACTCGTGGCCGCGGCGCGGGCTCTCGTGGTTGAACAGGATGCCGCTGACGGCGAACAGGCCGTAGCTCTCCCGGTAGTTCACCGTCAGGTGATGGCCGTAGGTCTTGGCCACGGCGTAGGGACTGCGCGGATGGAACGGGGTCAGCTCGTTCTGGGGGACCTCCCGCACCTTCCCGAACATCTCGCTGCTGCTGGCCTGGTAGAACTTCGCCTCGGGGCACACCTGGCGCATGGCGTCGAGCATGCGGGTGACTCCCAGGGCGGTGAACTCGCCGGTCAGCACCGGCTGGTTCCAGCTGGTGGGCACGAAGGACTGGGCGGCCAGGTTGTAGATCTCCTGGGGACTGGCCTCGTCCAGGGCCTTGACCAGGGACGCCTGGTCCAGCAGGTCGGCCTGGATGAAGGTGATCCGATCCAGGAGGTGGGCGATGCGCCCGAAGGTCTCGGTGCTGGAACGCCGCACCATCCCGTAGACCTCGTACCCCTTGTCCAGCAGGTACTCGGCCAGGTAGGATCCGTCCTGCCCGGTGATCCCGGTGATGAGAGCTCTGGTCGCCATGCGCAAGCCTTTCTGGTCCACGGTCCTGAAGCGGGTCGCCTGAAATCTACACCCGCGGCCGACGCTGGACAAGTGGTCGTCCAGGTTCCATCGTTGAGAATGAACATCGGCATCACGGACCGGGACCCTCTCCCACCCTCCTTCAAGGAGCTTGATCATGGCCATCGTTCTGGACGGATCAGGGCTGAGCATCGAGAAGCTGGAGCGCATCGCCCGCCGCGGGGAAACGGTCGAACTGGCCCCCCGGGCCCTGGAGCGGATCCGGGCCTGCCGCGATCTGCTGGAACGGAAGATCGAGGCCGGCGAGATCATGTACGGGGTCAACACCGGCATCGGGGAGTTCAGCGAGATCGCCCTGAACGAGGAGCAGGTCCGGGACTTCCAGAAGTACCTGATCTACAACCACGCCGCAGGCATCGGGGATCCCGCCCCCATCGACTACGTGCGCGGGGCCATGGCCGGGCGCATCAACGTCCACGCCCACGGGCACAGCGGGTGCCGCCCGGAGATCACCCTGACCCTCGTGGAGATGCTGAACCGTGGCGTGACTCCCTTCGTCTGCCAGAAGGGATCGGTCGGAGCCTGCGGCGACCTGGCCCCCATGTCCCAGATCGCCTTGCTGTTGCTGGGCGAGGGACAGGCCTATTACCGGGGCGAGCTGCTGCCCGGGGCCGAGGCCCTCGGCAGGGCCGGCATTCCCGTGCCCGGCCTGAAGGCCCGCGACGGCCTGGCCACCATCAACGGGTCGAACCTGCTGACCGCCATGAGCGCCCTCTCCATTTTCGACATGCAGCGCTGGCTGAAGCAGGCCGAGATCGCCTCGGCCATGTCGCTGGAGGCCCTGCTGGCCAACCTCAAGCCCTACACCGCCCAGCTGCACGAGGTGCGCGGGTTCAAGGGCGCGATCCGCAGCGCCGCGGCCATCCGCAAGTGCATCGAGGGCAGCGACCTGATGACCGGCAAGGTCAAGACCCGCGTGCAGGACGCCTACTCCATGCGGTCCACCCCGCAGGTCATCGGGGCCGCCCACGACGCCGTGGCCTACGCCCGCAGCCAGGTCGAGATCGAGCTGAACGGCGTGGGCGACAACCCCATCTTCTTCCCCGACACCGGCGCCTGCCTGACCGGCGCCAACTTCCAGGGGACCCCGGTGTCCCTGCCCATGGAACTGGCCGGCCAGGCGGTCACCATGGTCAGCGTGCTCAGCGAGCGGCGCCTGAACCGCCTGCTGAATCCCGCCCTGAGCGCCGGGCTGCCCGCCTTCCTGACCCGGGGCGCCGGCATGTTCAGCGGCATGATGCTCAGCCAGTACACGGCCGACACCCTGATCGTCGAGCAGCGCATCCTCTGCGCCCCCGCGTCCGTGGCGTCCATCCCCGCCGCCGCCGACCAGGAGGACTTCGTCTCCATGGGGATGAACACCGCCCTGAAGAACGCCCAGATCGTCGACAACGCCCACGGTATCCTGGGCATCGAACTGATGGCCGCCGCCCAGGCGCTGGATCTGCGGGACTTCACCCCCGGGCAGGGCACGGCCACCGCCAGGAAGACCGTCCGATCGGTGGTCGACTTCCTGGACGTGGACCGACCCCTGGCTCCTGACCACACGGCCATGAAGGAACTCGTCCGTTCCTGCCGGGTGCTCGAGACGGTGGAGAAGGAGATCGGTCCGCTGGATTGACCGGTCAGCCGGCGGCGGCCGGCCCGGAGACGTCCGGAGGGGGAGGCGCCGTGCGCGGCGGGGGCGAGGGAAAGCTCCTGTCCTGCTCGCAGAGCACCGGCCGGCCGAACAGGTAGCCCTGGCCCAGGCGCACGCCCAGATCCATCAGGACGTTGTAGTCGGCCTGGTTCTCGATGCCCTCGGCGACGATCTCGGCGCCGAGCACCGCCCCCACCCTCAGGAGGCGCTGCAGGGTCCTGCGCAGCTCGGGATCGTCGGCCAGTCCCCGGATCAGCTTCTTGTCGACCTTCATCACCTCCGGCTGCAGCATGAGCAGCCCTTCCAGGCAGCTGTTGCCGAATCCCACGTCGTCCACCGCGATGCCCACGCCGGCCTCCTGCAGCCTCCTGACCGGCCCCACCAGGACGGTGGGGTCCCCCAGCAATTGCTGCTCGCTGATCTCCAGCACGCAGTGGCCCTGGGCGCCGCTGACCTTCAGGACCCGGATGAGCTCCTCCACCGGGGTCTGCATCAGGGTGGCCGGCATGATGTTGACGTGGTAGCGCGCGTGGGATCCCAGGCGGGCGGCGGTGGAGGCGCACAGCTTCAGGCAGCGGAGGTCGACCGCGGCCAGGATGTCGTTCTCCTGGCAGAACCGGAACAGGTTGTCGGGCGTGTGGAGCGGGCCGCGGGGGCCGCGGATCAGCATCTCCCGGGACACGATGCGCCCGTCCGTCAGATTGACGATGGGCTGGCTGGCCACCTGCAGCACCCGACCCCTGACCAGGGCCCGCACCATGTCTGGCCCCGACTCCACGGGGGTGATCAGGTTCACGTCCTGCACGCTGGCGGCCCGGGTCGTGCGGTTCTTGCCCTCGAGCTTGCCCCGCTGCAGGACGATCTGGGTCCGGGCCAGCACCTCGTCGAACGACAGGGTGCGCGGGCTGATGGCCGCCACGCCGATGCTGGCGGTGGTCTTCAGGACGATCTCGCCGGCCGTGATGGCGTCCCGGCTGATGGCCAGCCGGATCTCCTCGGCCACCGCCTCCGCGTCCTCGAGATCCGATCCCGGCAGCACGACCATGAACCGGTCCGTCCCGCAACGGCCCACCTTGTCGGCGGGCCGGAGGGTCTCGTGGATGCGGCGGGAGGCGGCCACCAGGACCATGTCCCCCACCCCGTGGCCCAGCGTGGCGTTGATGCGCGTGAAGTCGTCCAGGTCGACCAGCAGCACAGCCAGCTCCGCGCCGCGGGGCCGGCAGCGGCCCAGCTCGTCCATGATGGCCCGCTCCAGCCCCTTGCGGTTGAGGGTGCCGGTCAGGGCGTCCATGTGAATCAGCCAGTCGAGGCGGGCGGTCACCTGGGCCAGTTCGCGGACGGTGACCATCTCCCGCAGGCAATGGTTGAACGTCCGCGCCCAGATCTCCGGATGGGCCGCCGCCGGGTCGAGGCAGTCGCGGGCTCCCGCCTTCTGCAGGCGGTCGACCAGGTCCGGATCATCGCCCTCGACCAGGGCCACGACGGGGATCTCGGGGAAGGTGGCGCTGAGACGACGCACCGTTTCCAGCAGGTCGTCGTCCGCGGGCTCGGGCCCGGCCAGCACGACGTCCACGGGGCTGACCTGGAGGTAGGCGAAGGCATCGACGAGGTGGGCGTAATGGGCAACCAGGTGCCTGGGAGCGGGTATGCGGCCCAGGCGGTCGCGTATCCGATCCGCCAGGCCCGGGTCACGGTGGATGTGCAGGATGCGCCGCAGCGCCTGAACGGAGGACATGTTGCCCGCTCGGACTCCCTTCCGCGAACGTTCAGCCGCATCCTTGCGGCCCGTTCCCGACCGACCGGCCCCCCGGGGGGCGATGAATCCCAGGCAAGACTACCCGGCCCCCCGGGAATTGACAACCAGGGAAATCGGGAGTACCGGCGCCGGGATCACACCATTTTCCGGACCAGGTCCACGACCCTGCCCGCGTCGTTCATGACGTAGAAATGGACGCACTCGACCCCCGCCGCGATGAGGTCCTCCACCTGCCGTCTGCCCCAATCGGCCCCGATCTCCGGGGCGTGATCCGGGGCGGCCAGGACCTCGTCCACGAGCTCGTCGGGCAGGGTCACGTGGAAGTGCTTGGGCAGCGAGTTGAGCTGCCGCGCGTTGTCGATGAGCTTCAGGCCGGGGATGATGGGCACCGTGATGCCCGCCTCGCGGCACCGCCGGACGAAGTCGTGGAAGACCGCGTTGTCGAAGAACATCTGGGTGACGATGTAGTCCGCGCCGGCGTCCACCTTCTCCTTGAGGTACCGGACGTCGGTCTTGGAGTTGGGCGATTCGACGTGGGTCTCGGGATACCCCCCCACCCCGATGCAGAAGTCCATCGGCTCGCTGTTGGCGATGGTGTCGAGGTACTTGGCCCGGCGCAGGTCCTTCACCTGGCAGACCAGGTCCTTGGCGTGGACGTTCCGGGTGCGCCCCTGGCTGATGACCTTGTTGTAGTTGGTCTCGTCCCCGCGGATCGCCAGCACGTTGTGGATGCCCAGGAAGTTCAGCTCGATGATGGCGTCCTCGGTCTCCTCGCGCGTGAACCCGGTGCACAGCAGATGGGGCACGGTGTCGATGCCGTACCGGTTCTGGATGATCCCGCAGATGCTGATGGTGCCCGGGCGCTTCTTGCGGACCCGGCGCTGGATGGATCCGTCGGGCTGCTCGTCGTACACCGCTTCGGCCATGTGGCTGGTCACGTCGATGAACGGGGGGTTCACCCGGGCGACCTGTTCGACGATGTCGATGATCTCCCGCACGTTCTTGCCGCGCGGCGGGGGAATGATCTCGAAGCTGAAGAGCGTGCGGTCGGCCTTGGCCAGGTGCTCGGTCACGTGCATGGTCGGTCGCCTCGTCCCCGTCCGGGGCGGGATGGAGTGGAAGGTCAGGGCAGGTTCGCGGCCAGCCAGCGGGCGGCCTCTTCCCCGGGAATCCCGGCGCGCCGGGCGTAATCGGCCACCTGGTCGGGACCGATCTTCCCCACGCCGAAGTAGCGGGCCTGCGGATGCCCGAAGTACCAGCCCGCCACCGCCGCAGCCGGCTGGATGGCGCAGCTCCCGGTCAGGACGGCTCGGGTCAGGCGCTCGGCATCGAGCAGATCGAACAGGAACCGCTTGCCCAGATGGTCCGGGCAGGCGGGATAGCCGGGCGCCGGGCGGATGCCCCGGTACTCTTCGCGGAGCAGGCCGTCCAGGTCAAGGTCTTCCTCGGGCGCGTATCCCCACCAGGTGCGCCGCACCTCCAGGTGCAGCCGTTCGGCCAGCGCCTCGGCCAGCCGGTCCGCCAGCGACTGGACCAGGATGGCCCGGTAGTCGTCCTTGCCGTCCCCCGCCGCCGAGGGCTCGATGCTCACCGCGGCCACGAAGGCTCCCAGGCAGTCCCGCGTCCCGGTGTCCAGCGGGGCGATGAAGTCCGCCAGGCAGAAGTTGGGCGACCCCGCCGCGCTGCGGCGCTGCTGGCGCAGGAAGGGGACCCGGGCCAGCCGGCGGTCGGGCTCGTCGGGCGCGAAGACCACCACGTCGTCCCCGTCGGCGTTGGCAGGGAACAGCCCCACGGCGGCCCGTGCCACCAGCCCGCGACCGGCCGTGAGCTCCTTCAGGAGGTCCAGGGCATCCCCGTGCAGACGTCTGGCCTCCGGCCCCAGGCGGTCGTCGGCGAGGATCCCTGGGTAGCGGCCGGGCAGGCGCCAGGTCTGGAAGAAAGGGGTCCAGTCGATGTACGCGGCCAGGTCCTCCAGGTCCCAGCCGTCCCAGCTCTGGACGCCCGGCCGCCGCGGGGCGGCGACCGCCTTTTCCGACCAGTCCGGCGCCGGAGCGTTGGCCCGGGCCTCGGCCAGGGTCAGCAGATCGCGGCCGGGGCCGCTCTCCTCGCGCCGGCGGCGCAGCCGTTCGTAGTCCTCGGCGACCGACACCGTCACCGCTGCTCGTGATTCGGGATGGCGCAGGGACCCCACCACCGCCACCGCCTGCGAGGCGTCCGGCACGTGGAAGACACCCGGCGCGTAATGGGGCGCGATCTTCACCGCGGTGTGCAGCCTGCTGGTGGTGGCCCCCCCGATCAGCAAGGGGACGTCCAGCCCCTCGCGCTGCATGCTGCGGGCCACGTGGACCATCTCCTCCAGCGACGGGGTGATCAGCCCGCTGAGCCCCACGAAATCCACCTGCTGCTCCCGCGCGGTCCGGATGATGGTCTCGGCGGGCACCATCACCCCCAGGTCGATGATCTCGTAGTTGTTGCAGCCCAGGACCACCCCCACGATGTTCTTGCCGATGTCGTGGACGTCCCCCTTGACCGTGGCCAGCAGGATCCGTCCGGCCGTGGGCGCAGCCGCGTCCTTCCCTCTTTCCAGGTAGGGCTCCAGGACGTCGACGGCCATCTTCATGACCCGCGCCGACCGGATCACCTGGGGCAGGAACATCTTGCCCGCGCCGAACAGCTCTCCGACGTGGTTCATGCCCGCCATCAGGGGGCCCTCGATGACCTTCAGGGGATCCCCGGCCTCCTTCAGGGCGGCCATGGTGTCGTCCTCGACGAAGCGGGACTCGCCGTGCAGCAGGGCATGGGCCAGGCGCCGGGCGACGGGCTGGTCGCGCCAGGACAGGTCCTCCGCGCGCGCGGCCCGGGCGCCGCCTCCGGCCGCCGCCAGGGCCGTCAGGCGTTCGGTGGGCGTGGGCCCGCCCGGATCGCGGGGTCCGCGGGCCAGGATGACGTCCTCGACGGCCTCCAGCAGGTCGGGTTCGATGTCCTCGTACACCGCCAGCTGGCCCGCGTTGACGATGCCCAGATCCATCCCCGCGGCGATCGCGTGGTAGAGGAACACCGAGTGCATGGCTTCGCGGACGGTGTCGTTCCCGCGGAAGCTGAAGGACAGATTGCTCACCCCCCCGCTGACCAGGGCGCCGGGCATCTCCTGCTTGATCGCGCGGCAGGCCGCGATGAAATCCACGGCGTAACGGTCGTGTTCGGGTATACCCGTCGCCACGGCGAACACGTTGGGATCGAAGATGATGTCCGTCGGCGGGAAGCCGTCCGCCAGCAGGATGGTCCAGGCCCGGCGGAGGATCTCCAGCCTGCGCCCCAGGGTGTCGGCCTGCCCCTGCTCGTCGAAGGCCATGACCACCGCGGCGGCCCCGTAGCGGCGGACCAGGCGGGCGTGCCGGAGGAACTCCTCCTCCCCCTCCTTGAGGCTGATGGAGTTGACGATCCCCTTGCCCTGGATCCGCTGCAGGCCCGCCTCGATGACCTCCCACCGGCTGGAATCGATCATCACCGGCACGCGGCTGATCTCAGGATCGGCCGCCAGCACGTTCAGGAAGTCTCCCATGGCCGCGACGGCGTCGAGCATGGCGTCGTCCATGTTGACGTCGATGATCTGGGCGCCCCCGCGCACCTGCTGGCGCGCGACGTCCAGGGCCTCCTCCCAGCGGTCCTCACGGATCAGGCGGGCGAACTTGCGGCTGCCCGCCACGTTGGTCCGCTCGCCGACGTTGACGAACAGCGATTCGGGCGTGATGCGCAACGGCTCGAGGCCCGCCAGGTGGGTGCCGGGCCTGCGGTCGGGCACCGCGCGAGGGAGGAACCCCTCGACCGCCTCGGCGATGGCCCGGACGTACTCCGGCGTGGTCCCACAGCAACCGCCCACGATGTTGACCAGGCCGTCCCGGCAGAACTCCTGCAGGACGGCGGCCATCTGGCCGGGAGTCTCGTCGTAGCCGCCCAGTTCGTTGGGCAGGCCGGCGTTGGGGTGGACCGAGACCAGCGTGTCCGCCGCGGCGGCCACCTCCTCGACGAAGGGACGCATGGCCGTCGCCCCCAGGGCGCAGTTCAGGCCGAAGACCGCCGGACGGGCGTGCTCCAGGGAGATCCAGAAAGCCTCGGGGGTCTGGCCGGTCAAGGTCCGTCCGCTGGCGTCGGTGATGGTACCCGAGATCCAGACCGGAAAATCGACCAGGCCCCGCCGCTCCAGGACCTCGGTCACGGCGAACACCGCGGCCTTGGCGTTCAGGGGATCGAACACCGTCTCGACCATCAGGATGTCCACCCCGCCGTCCAGCAGGGCCTCGGCCTCCTCGCCGTAGGCCTGCACCAGCTGGGCGAAGGTGATGTTGCGCAGGCCGGGATCGTTGACGTCGGGGCTGATGCTGCAAGTGCGGTTGGTGGGCGCGAGGGACCCGGCCACGAACCGGGGACGGTCAGGGGTCCGCCGGGTGAAATCGTCCGCCGCCTCGCGGGCCAGACGCGCGGCCGCGGTGTTGATCTCCCGGACCAGGTGGGATGTCCCGTAATCCGCCTGGGAGACCGAGGTGCCGTTGAAGGTGTTGGTGGTGACGATGTCCGCGCCCGCGGCCAGGTAACCCTCGTGGATCTCCCGGATCACCTGCGGCCGGGTCAGGCAGAGGATGTCGTTGTTGCCCTTCAGATCCCGGGGGTGGTCGGCCAGGAGCGATCCCCGGTAATCCTCCTCGCCGAGGCGATAGGACTGGATCATGGTGCCCATGGCCCCGTCCAGGACCAGGATGCGCTCCGAGGCGAGGGTCTTCAGTCGGTTGCCGGTCAACCGCAGCATGGGTCCGCCTTCCGGTGTCCAGGGGTATTGTTCGACCGAGGGAGGATACACCCGGATGGCCCGTATGGCCAATTGCAGGCTGCAAAGGCGAGACGCAAATGGAAGCGCCCCCGCCGAGGGGCGGGGGCGTCCGGGGGAAAAACCTATGGGATCCGTCGCCTCAGATCCGCTTCCAGTGGCCGGGCACCCAGGAGCGGCAGCCGTGCCGATTGATCTTGTGATGGCCGGGTATCCAGACCCGATCCCGGTGGTGGCGGTGCCGCTGGGGCTCGACCACCACGGTTCCGCAGCGGTCCACCACGACCGTCCTGCGGGGAGCCCCGCAACTCGTCAGGACCCTGACCTGCGGCCGGTCCCCGACCCTGACGGTCACCGGCCCCACCTTGGCCTTGACCAGCACGCCGGCGCTCGCTGCGACGGGCAAGATCGCCAGACAAGCCATGATGAGAAGAGGCAGCAGGGCCTTGCGCGCCGCGGGAATGGTTATCCTTTTCCTGGTCTTCATGACGCCCTCCTTTTGGGCTCGTCAGGGGTCGCTTCCTGTTCGGTCATCGCAGGTTGGGTGCCATGGAGGGCGGCAAATGCCGCAAATGTTATAAATCTTTAAAATTCATGTATTTACATAATGATGTGCCGTCGGAACCAGCGCGATTCTCCCCTTCCGAAGTCGCCGGTGGCTCGGTTTTCGAGGCCAGGTTGTTCCTCTTTGGAGACGGTTGTGCCGTCGAAATTGTGTCCGCTGTCATCCCTCTGCCGGTCTCACCCGGCAGAGGGGTCTTCCCTAGTACGCGTACTTCAATTCATGCCGCCTCTGCTTCCCCAGCGCGGGGGTTTCCACCGCCCGATCATAGTACTGCGCCCACCGATCCGGTAACTCCATCAACGTCCGGAAGATCCGCCGACTCA
>JAHJTW010000304.1 GCA_018829565.1 bacterium
CCAGGTGATGCAATGGGAAGGCCCGACCCCGGGCACGACCAGACCGTCGTCGATGAAGGCGACCTGGGGCGAGTAGTTCGTACGGCAGGGATCCAGGTCCTCGAGCTTCGACCAGAGCTGGGCGAAATCCCCGACCCCCAGGGGCAGTTCGGCGGTCCAGTTGCCGAGGGTGCCGTCCTGGAAGTCGTCGAAGATCGCCGTCCCCCCATTGGAGAGACTGACGCCGACGTCGTCGATCTGGCAGGCGCCCACGGTGGGCCAGCCGCAGTCCTCGTCCGACCAGCCGCCGTCGGACGTCACCTGGAACATGACCTTGACCTCGTCGGCGTTCGGGCCGACGTAATCGCCGGGCAGGTAGGTGAAGCTGAGATCGACCGGGACGTCGGCGGCCTTTCCGTCGAATTCCGCCAGGACGTGGACCGCTTCGGAGGCCAGGACGACCGCCACGCGGACGTAGTCGTAGCCGGGTTCCACGTCGTAGTTCAACCGGCAACCGATGGTCACCGTGCAGGGCTGGTCGGGATTGGCCACCGGGGCCGACCAGACCAGGTCATCCCGGTAAGCGTTGCCGTATCCGCCCGGTTCATCGGCGCCCCCGCAAGAGGGGAAGTCTTCTCCGCACCAGGCGGCAAGGTTGCCGGGACCGTGCCCGTTCAGGCCCTCGGCCTGGTAATCGCTCGCTTGCCAGTGGGAGGTTCCGTCGACCGTGTAATCATGATGAGTCCATCCGTGCCAGTTCGGGGTGCCGAAGGGGGTCTGGAAGGTGCCGTCGTACGGGGCGCCCGAACCGGCAGGCCCCATGATCAGCACGCTGTCGCCCGGGGCCTTGACCACCTCGACCGGTCCGCCGAAGACCAGCGGCTGGTCCGCGGTCAAAAGCGGCTTGACGATCGGCTCCCCGCTTTCGCCTGCCGCCAGGACAGGCGCCGCCAACAACAAGAGACATGAAATGAGAGCTTGGCCCCATGGCCGACAGGGCGTGGCCTGGATCCGTGACATGGTCGTTCCCCCTTATGGAACTCATGAAATGAGCGAGCGGATCGGACACGGGGCCACCGGGCGGGGCGGCTGGGCGCGGCCCGCAACCTGATCCGGATAAGTATACCGATAATGAACGAACGGGGTCAAATCGCCGCATAACCCCTTGCATTTGGGGGTTTTGCAAATAACGCGGCGGCCCCTTCCGGAGCCGCCGCAGTCACATCGGGAAAAACAGGTCAGGGACGCGCCACGACGTTGGGATAGCCGTTGACCATGAAGTCCGTGGTCTGCCGGACCTGGGCACGCAGTTCGCGGTAGATCAGGGCGCGGACGGCCGCGGCCACCGGGTCCGCGGGGCCAGCTTCGTCGCCCAGAATGGATTCCAGCAGGCCCTTGCTCTCGGGCAGGTGGACGATCTTCGGCTGGGCGTCCGCCTCCAGCTCCGCGAGCTGAGCGGCCAGGGCGATGGCGTCGTCGAGGTTGCCCACCGCATCGACCATGCCGATCTCCAGGGCCTGGGTTCCGGTCCACACGCGGCCGTGGGCCAGGGTCTCGGCGTGCTCGAAGGTCCAGCCGCGCTTGAGCGCCACGTCGGCCAGCCACTCGTTGAAGCTGATCCAGTGGGCCTCGGCGTGGCGGGCCCATTCCTCCTCGGTGGGATCGCGGTAGTCGGTGCCCAGTTCGGCCATGGGGCCCTTGGAGATCCCGTCCTTGGTCATCCCGATCTTGTCGTAGAGGCCGCGCATGTTGAAGAACCCGTTGATCGAGCCGATGCTGCCGGTCACCGTCATCCGGTCGGCCACGAGCTTCGTCCCCTTGTAGGCGATGTAGTAGCCGCCGCTCCCGGCCACGTCCACCATGGAGATCACCACGGGCTTCTCCTGCGCCAGCAGCTCGACCTCGTGGGCCATCAGGTCGCTGGCCAGGCTCTCCCCACCGCCAGAATCGATGCGGAACACCACGGCCTTGACCTTGTCGTCGTAGCGGCAGCGCTGCAGCTCCCGCACGATGGTCTCGTGCCCCATCATGATGCCCATCAGCGGGTCCACCCGGTTCTCGCGGCCGCCGATGTTGCCCTGGGCGTGGACCACGGCCACGGTGTCCTTGCCCTCCTTGCGGCCGGCGTCCTTCCAGGAAACCTCGGCGTACTCGTCGTGGGACACGGTCTTCAGGCGCTCGTCGTCGCCCTTGAGGCGCGCCTGCAGGTCCTGCATGTAGATGCACTCGTCGATCAGCCCCGCCTCCTGCGCCTCGGTCGGGGTGAACTCGGCGTAGGCCATCAGCTCCAGCAGCTTCTCCTCGGGAAGGCCGCGCTCCTGCTCCAGGGCGGCCATGACCCGGTCCCAGACGTCGTCCAGGATCCACTGCCGGTTCTCGCGCGCGGTGTCGGACATGCCCTTGTCCATGATGATCTCCGCGGCTGACTTGTAGTCCTTGATCTTGTGCAGGTGCGGGATGATGCCCAGCTTGTCCAGCACGCCCCGCACGTAGACCATCTGCAGGTTGGCGCCCTTGAAGGTGATGTAACCGCCGGTGGGCATCATGACCTTGTCGCAGCCGGCCGCCAGGTAGAGCGAGCGCATGTCCAGGGCGTCGGCCCAGGCGTGGACGGGCTTGCCCGCGGCCTGGACCTTGTCCACCGCAAGCCTCAACTCCTCGAGCTTGGCCCAGCCGGCGTTGTTGCTGCTGCTGATCTGGAAGATCACCCCGTCGATGCGGTCGTCGATGGCCGCCTTGCCCAGGTTGTCCAGCAGGTCCTGCAGGGTGAGGGCTCCCCCGCCGGTGACCATCGCCAGGGGTCCGCCCGGCGGATCGTACTCGTGCACCTCTCCGTAAAGATCGAGACAGAGCCAGGATCCCTTGTCGATCTTGCCGTCCTGGGTCGACCTGAGCCACTGGATCCCGACGGCCAGGGCGACGAGGATCACGATGGTGCAGAGGGTCAGGGCGACCGAACGCACGAGGCTGTGGAAGAAACTTGGCTGGGACATGGGGTTCCTCCGGATTGACGGGTGCGGTTGGCGGACGACGCCTTCACTCAACGCAGCCGCAGGGGGTCGGGTTGCACGGCGTGAGAGTACGCGGCGGCCAGGCGATCCTCAAGCCGGATCTCCACCCAGGGCGCGGCCGGCGAGCCAGCCGGTGGTCCAGCAGGACTGGAAGTTGAACCCCCCGGTGACCCCGTCGATGTCGAGCACCTCCCCCGCGAAGTGCAGGCCCGGCGTGATGCGGCTCTCCATGGTCTTCAGGTCGACCTCCTTCAAGGGCACGCCGCCGCAGGTGACGAACTCGTCCTTGAACGTGGACTGGCCGGTGACCTGGAACTCCGTGGCCTTGAGGGTGCGGGCCAGGGCCGTCTTCTGCCTGGGGCCCAGTTCGCCCCAGCGGCGTTCGGCGGGGATGCCCGCCCTTGCCACCAGACGCGCCCACAGGCGGCGGCTGACCCCGAACAGGCCGAAGGCGTTGACCTGTTTTGATTTGTTGGCCTCCGCCTGGACCTGCAAGGCGTCGGTGAGGGCCTCGTCATCCAGGGCCGGGGTCCAGTCGATGGTCAGGGGGAAACGGTATCCCGCTTCATGGAATTTCCGCGCTCCCCACGCCGACAGCTTCAGGACGGCCGGGCCGCTCAGCCCCCAGTGGGTGATGAGCAGGGGGCCCGTTTGCGGGGCGAGCCTGGGGCCCATGCCCGGGGTGCGGGCCGTGGCCTGGACGTTCTCGACGACGATGCCCGCAAGGTCGTCCAGCAGGGGATCCTTGATCGTGAAGGTGAACAGCGAGGGCACCGGGGGGGTGATGGTGTGGCCCTGGCCCGCGGCCAGGGCGTAGCCGCCCTGCGGCTCGTAGGGGCCGATGTGGCCGGGGGCGGGGGCTTTCCCGCCGGTGGCGATCAACACCTTTTCCAGGGCGATGGTTGCCCCGTCAACCATCTCCGCCCGAAAACCGCCGCCGTCCCGGTGGATCGCCGCGACCTCCACCCTGGTGCGAATCTGGACTCCGGCGCGGCGGGCCGCCGACTCCAGGCAGTCGATGACCGTCTGGCTGTCGTTCGACTCCGGGAACAGGCAACCGTCGGGATAGGTGCGCATCTTCACGCCCCGTTCAGCGAACCAGGCCACGGTCTCGGCCGCACCGAACCGGGTGAACGGTCCGATGAGTTCGCGGTGGCCGCGTGGATAGAACCCGGCCAGGGCGCGGGCGTCGTAGCAGGCGTGGGTGACGTTGCAGCGTCCGCCCCCGCTGATCTTGACCTTGCGCAGGGTCTTTGAGGTCTTCTCGAAAAGGACAACCGGTACGCCGGGAGCGGTTTCCCGTGCGGTGATGGCCGCGAAGTACCCGGCGGGGCCGCCTCCGATGACGGCGATCATGGCGTGCCCTCCGGAGCGACCTCATCCGCACGGTGATCCGGGCCGCCCCCCGGGGGGCAGAAACGCCCCATGGACCGGCGCACCCCGGGCTGCGACGGAACCGGGGCTTCAGGCAGGCAGATCGAAGAGCGCGCGCGCATTGGCGGTGGTGACCTCGGCGA
>JAHJTW010000305.1 GCA_018829565.1 bacterium
CCGTGTTCATCGCCTTCAGCTGCGACGTGGGGGTCTACGACAGCCCCAACTACTGGTCCATGGCGGAGAAGTTCCTGACCAGCCCCGGCGGGGGCGCCATCGCGTCCATCTGCGCCAGCCAGGTCAGCTACATCTACAACAACAACCGGCTGTCCTACGCCTTCTACCAGCAGCTTTATCCCGGCCGCCGCGTGGATCCCGGCCTGTCCATGGGAGCCGCCCTGGCCCAGGCCAAGGCGGTCATGATCACCGTCGACGACGTCAGCAATTCGCAGCGCTTCATCTACTTCGGCGACCCGGCGGTGGCCTTGCCCCATCCCCGGGACGAACTGGCGTTTGCAGAGGACAGCGCCGACACCCTGGTGGCCGGCCGGCGGCAGGCGGTCAGGCTGGATGGAGAAAATCCCCTGGCGCCCGGACCGGGAGCGACCTACGACCTCCTGGTCGAGGAATCGGATTTCGAACAGCTCTACGTGGTCCACTACGTTTCCACGCGCCCGGACGGCAGCCTGGTCTTCACCCCGACCGACCGGTTCTACCGCAGGAGCGGATCCACCGTGTTCCACGGGACGGGCGTGCAGTCCTCCGGCGTGCTGGAGATCCCCTTCATGAATCCCGTCCAGTTCCGCTACGGGGAGGATGCCAGGGTCCGCCTGTCGGTCGCCTCCGGGGGCGATGAACTGGTGGCGGTGGCCAGGGTCCCGGCGGTCCGCGGGTCCGGCACCACCGGCGACGACGTCTGGGGCCCGCGCATCCGTCTGGCCTTCGACGACGACCGCTACCGGGTGCGGGCCGGGGCCCTGCTCCAGGCCGACCTCGAGGACACCAACGGGATCGCGATCCTGGGCACCAGTCCCGGCAACAGCATCCTGCTGGAGTTCGACGACACGGGCCTGATGACCGACGTCACCTCGAGCTTCGCCTTCGAGGCGAACAGCTTCACCAGCGGCAGCATCACCTTCCCCCTGCCCGGGGATCTGGGTCTGGGCCGGCACATGGCGGCCCTCCATGCCAGCGACGCCCTGGGCAACGTCGGCAGCGACACGCTGAGCTTCCTGGTGATCCCCGAGGGGGTGCGGGGCATGGAGAGCGTGACCCTTTTCCCTAACCCGACCCCGGGACCCTGCCGACTCCTGTTCGAATTGAGCGACCCCATGGGCGTCCAGTGGGATATCTACACCGTTGCCGGCCGGAGGTTGAAGACCATCCGCCGCGATTTCGAGGCCGCCGGCCCGGCCATCCTGGAATGGGACGGCAGGGATCAGGAGGGGGACGAGATCGCCAACGGGACCTACCTGTTCGTCCTGAGGGGTTTTGCGGCTGCGGCCGACGAGAGGGATTTGATCAAGACGGGAAAGCTCGTCATCATGCGGTAGACCCGCCGCCGCCGGGCCCGGTGCCCGGCGGTGAACACCACCGTGGAGGTTATCGGAAATGAAGAGGATTGCGATGGCGGTCGTCCTGGGGATGACCCTGGTCTTGGGATTCAGCGGCACGGCCGCGGCTTCGGGCGCCGGCGCCATCAACCTGGTGTTTCCCATCGGTGCGCGCTACAACGCCCTGGGCGAGGCGGGGACCGCGCTGTCCCAGGACGTGACGGCCCAGTGGTGGAACGCCGGCGGTTTCGCGTTCATGCCCCTGCGGCCCCAGGATCACGAAATCCACGTCATGCAGTCCAGCCTGGCCAAGGGTCTGGCCGACGACATCGGACTGTACTGGGTCGGCTACGGCGCGCCCCTGGGCGAGACGGGCGCCCTGGGCTTCTACCTGAACTACCTGGACATGGGCGAGCAGGTCGCCACCGACGAGGGCAACCTCGAGAAGGGGACCTTCTCCTCCTACGAGTGGGCCCTGGGCGTGACCTACGGCGTCCGCCTCTCCAGCACGATGGGCGTGGGGATCGGCGTGAAATACTTCCGCGACAAGCTGGCCGACGACCAGTTCCTGCAGGACACCACCGGCAGCGGCAGCGGCGACAGCTTCGGCGTGGACTTCGGCATGCTGTGGAAGCTGCCCTCGATCCGGTCGAACTTCGGCGTGTCGGTGGCCAACCTCGGGCCGGGCATCCAGCACGTCAACGCCGCCCAGACCGACCCCATGCCCCGCAAGATCACCTTCGGCCTGGCTCACAGCCTCTACCAGAGCGAGTTCATGGGGCTGCTGTTCGTCGGCGACTACCTGGTGCCCCTGTACAAGTACAAGGACGACAAGTGGGGCTTCGGCTTCGCCACCGAGGAAGAGGAATGGGGTGTCGGGGCCGAGTGGAACTACCTGCAGTCCCTGTTCATCCGCTTCGGCTACAAGAGCGCCGAGTTCGGCAAGATCACCGACACGACCTACGGCTTCGGCGTGAACATGGACCGCTGGACCGGCAAGGCCATCACCTTCGACTTCGCGTCGGTTCCCCAGGCCGAGGGCCTGCCCAGCGTTTCGCGGCTGTCCTTCGGGTACCGTTTCTGATCTTCCCCGGGTCCGGGCGGGCGGGTCCTGTGATCCGCCCCCCGCACCTCCGGCCGACCGTCACTGATGAAGGAGATACGGCTTGCACCTTCGGAAGCCAAGCGGACGCCGATGGCGGCACGATCCCCGGAAGGCGTTCCTGCTGGCCGGGCTGTTCCTGGCCCTGGTGGGGGGCCGCCCGGCGACCGCCGCGGACAGGCCGCATTACCACGACATCCCCGCCCGCCGCTGGGACGTGCGGGATCTTCCGGGGTCCGGCGAGGTCCCGGGGCGCGAGGCCGAGCGCAGCCGCGAATACGACCGGCGGTGGCGCATCGTGCATGACCTCGTGGGGGACGCCCACGTCTCCCGCAAGGGTCAGGACATCCTGCGTGGGCGCGGTCTGGGCCCGGCCCTGCTGGACGGTCGGACGCTCGCCGAGGGGGACAAGGCCGTCGACGGCCAGGACACCCTGCGCGTTCTCATCGTCAGGGTCTCCTTCACGACCAACCGCGATTCCCAGCTGACCACCATCGCACCGGACGGGGACTTCGACTTCTCGGTTCCCGAGGATCCGGGTTTCCTCGTCATCGACCCGCCTCCGCACGACAAGGCGTTCTACGAGGCTCATCTCCAGGGCCTGTCCGAGTACTACCGCTTCCAGTCCGGCGGCCGGCTGCACATCGAAGGCCGGGTCCTGCCCGAAGACCCCCGGGGCAGCTACAAGCTGACCGACGTCGCCGACTACGGGCCGGGCGCCAACGGATTCTGGACCCTGGAATCCCTGGAGCGGCTGGTCCGGGACATGATCACCGCCGCGGACCAGGGCACCCTCGCCGACGGGTCGGCCCGCCTGGCCGACTACGACGACGACGACCCGTTCACCTACATCATCTTCGTCCATGCCGGCAGCGACTGGCAGAGCGACATCAACGGCGATTCGCCCAACGACATCCCGACCTTCTTCGTGACCCTGGGGGAACCCCAGCCCCTGACGAGCACCGATTCGGAAACCGCCCTGGCCGGCTCGCTCCGCGAATGCAGCATCATTCCCGAGACGACCAACCAGGACGGGTTCCCC
>JAHJTW010000306.1 GCA_018829565.1 bacterium
AGCCGGCTGCAAGTTCTCTGACTTTTTCAAAAAAATCAATCAGGAAAAAGCCCTGAGATTACTCAATGAAGTGAGTAAAGTGATCATCCCCCATATAGCGACATCCTGGCACCCCCGCTGCGCATTCGGGTCTGGCGGCGTTCGTCAAGGCGTTCGGTCCTGCCCGGACCCTGATCGTGGGCGCGGGGGGAATCCCGCTGGAGGATTTCCTCGGAGCTGGGGCGGACACCTGGTTGGATTGACGCGGCCCCCGTCGGCAGGTTCCAGGATGCCGGGCCGGCCTTACATGTTTTGAGCTTTGATAGCAAAACCCCCGTCCGGACGGGGGTTTCGTGACTTTTTCAATAAACCAATCCCGAAAATATCAAAGCGGCCATCCCAGCAGCAGCCGGTTCTTGGGCGTGATGTCGCCGGGGATCGGGAAAGGTCGGGGATGAGATAGGCTCCTGGGTTGGTGCACAGCCTATCTTTGGAACTCTTCTCGGAGGCGTTGAATTCGCCCTTCAACGACATGGACGATTTTCTCGAGGGTCTCCGCGCCTGAGTGTGCATGGCTGATATCATCTGCAATGGTAAAGACGTTCTTTTCGATTTTCTCACATAACTCGAGTCCGATCGTACGCAAGTATCTTGGGTTAACATCGATGGAAGCAGCAAAGCGGTCCCAATGACGGCTCGCGATATATTGGAAACGGTATTCTCCCCCGATTTTTTGGGCCGGCTTGGTTGACAGTTGATCGTATACCTGGGTACAGACCAGATCGTAGAACGGAGCAAGGCGCGGTCCTTTATTGTCACCGAATTCGCCGTAAAGAAGCGAGATGTTCTTCGCGTGCGCATCGGCGTTTCCGATAAGGAAATTGAACAGGACCCATTTGAGGAGATCCCTTTTGTCGGGCAGGGGGGAGCGGCTTCCGCGGGATAGAGCCTCGAATATCTGCACCAGCGATGGTCCGCCCTCGCTTTCGTATTTCGTTTCCGGTGGAACTCCCAATGCCTGGCAGAAATCCTCCTGATGAAGACGGCGAATTCCTTTATCCGGGTGAACACGCCTGTCATATCTTTCAACAAGGAGAATCGGCGTTTTCGTGGGGGCAATTTCGGCGTGGGGGACATCGAGACCCGCCTTTTTTGCCAGATTCAGGCAAAAAAGCTCGTTCTGGACAAGGTCCGGGAAGCTGCCGCTTGATATCTTCAGGAGGTGCGTGCTTGCGGTATTCCCGCTGGGCAAGGCCAGCTCGCCGTTGGAGAAGTGTACCGGGAGTTTGTCTTGTGCCCCTGCAAGAGACAACCTCAGTTCACCTTCCTGAATAAACAGCGCCAGCAGTGACGGGCGAGGCGTGGATGCGATCTTGGCTTCGAGTTCTTCCCAGGGTAACGGGACCAGGATGTTCCTTGGGGATACAGGAGCCGATTCCGGGAGGAGCCTCAGGGCGCCGGCGCAATCCCCGCCGATACCGTCCAGAATGGCGTATTCATTGCGCTCTGAAACCCCAAGCTTGCGCGCGATGTGTCCGCGTATCTCTCCTTCAGGAAGGAGGTTTGCAAACCATGATTTCGAGGTAGCAGCGTCGAACGCCTCGGCCTGGAGAGGAAGTGATAATGATATGGGTTGTGGTTGTTCCAGCGCCAAGTAATGTTCTGAATACTGGAAGGCCATCCCCTGCCCTCCGACCTTGCGGAGGCGTCCGATCAGTTCGTCGTCCCAGAATACATTCAGCGTACTCATCTTGGCCTCACTTACCGTGACAAGGCATTCTTCTTCGCTTTAGAGTGCGTCCGGATCGGAATCGGTCATGGACGTAAGATGCAGTTGAAGGCCTAGAGCCCTTATCACACGCAACAACTTGTCGAGCCGAACTGTCGGCTTTCCGTTTTCCAGCTCGGACAGAAAGCGAATGCCAACATTCGTCAGGCCGGCAACATCAGCGAGAGTCAGACCATCGGACTTCCGTTGCTTCCTGACGGCTTTCCCGAGATCAGCGGCTGTTTGAATGGGTGTTGTTGTCGCCATGGCCCCTCCTGAAAATTTTCCCGATCGGTAAAATAGTGGGGTATTAGACGAAAAAAGTCAATAGAATTTCCCGAACGGGAAAATTATTTGATCTGAAGCTGAATTCTCCATCAATTGTCCCGATCGGGAAATTTCTGTGATCTTTGACTGCAAAAGCCGGCGCACGGCATGGAATACACCCGGCAGGTGTCCACCGAGGACGGCCGGCTCAGTCCGGCAAGGCGACATCGGGCATCTCGGCGATGGAAGTTCAGGCCCCAATGGCGTCAGGCCCGTTCATTCGGCGAGGCTCGCCGCAAAGATCATCGGCCAGTAGTAGGAACGCAATTCGGCCACCACATCCACGAGGGAAATCCCTTCCGCATCGAGTCCATTCCGGGTGATGAAAGTGTCCCACATGAGGGTCCGTCGCGGGTCGGCGAAGTCGTCAGCCAGTCCGGGTGGGACATCGCCCGGGATTGCCGTTCCTCGGCGCAGGAACGTCGCTCGCAGCGCCTCGACGAGATTTTCGCGCGGCAATTCCATGGTACGGCTCATCCGCCACAGGTCGTAGTAGTCCTTGAGCCGGGTGTTGATGTCGCCGAAAGCGACCATTGCCTCAAGGTTCTCGGCGACCACGAATTCCGGCCGATAGGTCAGGATCCAGGGGGGATCCTGGTTGAGCAGGGTAGGGTACGCCAGCTCTACGGCGCGGGGACCAGCGGCATCGCCAAAACCGATGTCGATCTGCACCGGGATGCGGGTCCTGCCGAGGGTGCTGACGAGCCGGACCCGTATCCCGTCGTACAGCGAAGCTTCACGGATGGCTTCGCCCTCGATGGTGTCCGGAAGGAAGTCCAGGCCGTCGTCATCGACCTCCTCGGCGATGATCTCTGCGACGACTCCCGTCAATCTGTTGATGTTGGGGACGCCATGACCGAGAAAGTCCAGGTCCCGGGTGGGGCGCCCCACCTCCTGCTGCCAGGCGTAGAACAGGAAGGCGCCCTTCAGGAGGAACGCGGATCGGTGCGGAGAACGCCCCAGTCGGTAGAGGAAACGCTCCAGGCCATATCTCGTAAGGACGAGCTGGAAGTCTGCGCCCTCCCTCTGAGCGATGTTGAGCAATCTCTGCCTGATCGAGGCCTGCAGGCGTACGCGGTCTTCGGCCGTCACGAGAGCGCCTCCAGATAAGGCCTCATGATCGACTTGACGCGGCAAATTTCCGCGAAGCCCCAGATCTGCGCCGGCGTGGCCTTCCGCTGGGCAAGGCAATCCCGGAGCGCCTCGACGGCGACATCCAGCCCCACCCGGCCGCGGAACTTGAAGCAGTCGGCGACGGTCTTGGCCGGGTCGAAGACGCGCACGGGAACCTGTCCCAGCAGATGGGTGGTGACGCCGGTATGAAAGGCCGGACCGCTCATCCTGACCACCTGGAGCGCGGCGGGCGTGTCGGCAGGGGCCAGCTTCGATCCCTCCACCGCGAGCCAGATCGAACGGGGCGACTGTGTCGTCAGTTCGTGGAACCGGAGCGCGGAGAGCAGGCACACGATCGTTCCCGGATACCGATTGGCGGTGACGGCCAGCGTATCGTATTCGGTCGGTTCGCGGCCGGGCAGGGCGTACTGGCCCCGCCCCAGCTTGAGGAGACGGCCCTTGGCCACCAGGCGCTGGAGGTAGGCCACCGAATGGCCCTGCGTGCGCAGGTCGCGTGGGCGCAGGATGCCCTGGGTTGCGGCCAGCGCGAGGATCGCGGCCTCGTTGGCGCTGAGCTTGTCGGATTCCTTGTTCATACCCCGACCTGTGTTGAAATAGCGAACATTAGAGCCATTCATTCGCTATCAAGACACATTTTTCCCATGGATGCAAGGGGGAGATGACGTCCACGAGCACCTTCCCCCTTGGGACTTCTGACCTTTTACTGGAAGGAAGGGCGGGTAGGAAATCGGCGCAGGTTGATCGCTAACCCTGAATTCGCCCAGCATGGGGCACGGGTGGCAAACCATTAACCACCGAAGGGGCGTCGCGGGGACTCCCGTATTCCGCTGCTTCTTCTCTACCGGGGTTGGCGGTCCAAATTCAGCGGTCGCCAATCCTCCTGGGCCTGGCGACCGGAAGAGGGAAGCCTGAAAGAAACGCGACCTATTTCAACAACATGATTTTCCGGACATCTTGATCCCCTTCTGACTGGAAGTGGACCAGATACGCCCCCGTCGCAACCCGCTTTCCGGAGCCGTCCGCCCCATCCCAGTCCAGGGCGAGACGGCCTGCGGACGCCTTGCCAGAGAAGAGATCCCGCACCAGCCGCCCCCGAAGGTCGAAGATCCTCACCCGGGTCTCGCCATCGGCTTCCAGGGCGAATTCAAGACGGACCGCGGGATTGAAGGGGTTAGGATAGGCTGCCAGTATGCCGGAGCGCCCGGGAGTCTCCTCCCCGGTCTCGTCGCCTGGCCCCAGAACGTCCGGAACGCCCGTCACGGCGGGGCCGATGGGCAGGGTGGTCACCGCGGTATTGTTCCCCAAGTCGGCGTCCGCGTAATCCCCGGTCGGCGCCACGGCCAGTTCGTATTCGAACAATCCTTCGGCCAAGGGGAGGTGGGCGGCGGAAACCTCCAGGGAACCCTGCGCCGGAACGATCATGACGCTGTCCGCCAGCACCAGGCCGCTTCCCGTTGAAAAGCGCACAGTGACCCGGGCCTCGGCCGCCCCGTCATTGGTGATCGTCGCCAGCAATTCGACCGGGTTGAGGGCCAGGCCGTTCGTGCTCACCGCGGAAAGCCCCGGGGCCGCGACGGCGACGTCGAAGACCTGCGAGGTGACGATGCTCAGCAGGTTGGTCCGCGAAAAGGCCTCCGGTTCCACGCCGATAGCTTCGACCTCCAGAGTGGTGGTGCCGATGACGGCTTCCACACCCAGCTGCCCGGAATAGAGGCCGTCGTTCGCCGCCGTGTCCGGCGGCAGGCCGTCGTCCAGGAGGGGCAATGTTCCGGTCGTGCCCGTGGGCCCCGTCCAGATCGCGGTGACGTCGGCGTCTTCCACCGCCAACCCGGTGAACGACTGAAGTTCGACCTGGATTATTCTGTCGGCGAAGGTCTCCTCGGCAACCGCTTCGATGGACGCCCACATGCGAATTGCCCCGGCTGCGGACACCAGTGGGACGATGTTCTGGTCGATGGTGGAGTTGGCGCTCTCGGTGACAAGACGCCAAGGCCCGGACTCGGGAAACTCCAACAGGAATCGGCCGCGCCGTTCCGTCCGGTCCAGTTCCAGATGGATCGAGGGATCCGAGGCGGCGAAGGCCGAGTCGATGACGGCGCCGCTCGGGCTCTCCAGAACCAGGTCGACATCCCCCTCGAACCACGACCATTCGATGGCGAGGGAGTCGCAATAGTCCACGATGATGGAATCTTCCGCCGACCCAGCCGGCGGCAGCATGAACTCCCGGTACCCCAGGAAGCTCCAGTCGGTGGCTGCTTTCGCAACGGACCCGGCCTTGGGTTCGCTGGAGGCGGGCCAGGTCCCGGAATCCGTGGCCAGCAGCGAGCGAACGAAGTCCCGCACCCCCGGCTCCTCCAGGATCCCCTTGATTTCAGCCTTGTGATGGACCGGATCATCGAGCCGGTAGTTGAAGACTTTGCCGCCATCGGTATTATGGAGATAGGCGGATTCGGTGGGGACGACACCGTCGCTGATACCGCAATGGAAGGCTCCCGCAATGAAGCCGCCGGTGAGGTTGAAAAGCCCTCCCCACCCATCACCCCTGATGGTTACGTAGGTGGTGTTTGCAACGAGTCCCATTTCTGGATTGGGGCCCCCGAAATCAACCCAGCAATCACC
>JAHJTW010000307.1 GCA_018829565.1 bacterium
CCGCGGCGACCAGCGGAATTCGTTGCGCGAGAAGGCCACCCCGGCGAACGCCGGGAAGAAGTACCGCCCCACGCGTTTGCCCACGACCTCCTGGATCAGGATGCCCATCTGCTCGTCGTATTCCAGGACGCCCCGTTCCCGCCGGTACTGGATGGGGTCGGGACCGAACATGGAGGCGTAGACCTCGGCCACGGCGTCCAGCAGGGCGTCCAGGCACTGCTGCTTGGTGCCCTGGTTGGGCAGGAACAGGCTCTTGTACTTGCCCGAGAACGCCGAGCCGACCCTGTCCTCGAGCAGGCTGGAGCTGCGGATGATCAGGGGCGCACCCTGGAATTCGTCGAGCACCGCTCCCAGGCCCTTGACCAGTTCGGGCGGGAAGGCCGAGTTCTTGAAGAGCCGGATGATGTTCGGGTAGTCCCGGCGCACCTCGTCGATGCTCTTGTACTTCTGGTGCAGCAGGTCCTCGAGGTCGTTGTAGGCGATGAAGTCCAGGACGGCGTCCGAGGCGACGTACCAGGTGCGGGGAACCCTCACCGAGGCCAGCACCTTGCTGTCCGGCACCTTCTCGTCCGACTTGGCCCCGGTGGCCAGCCCCGAGGCCTTGGTCCCGTAGTTCTGCAGGATCTGGTGGGCCAGAAGCATGCCGGCGGCCTTGCCGCCCAGCTTGCCGTGGCTCTCCTCGGACATCACGATGCGGTCCATGAGCTTGCGGAAGAACTCCACCGAGACCTGGTCCTTGGCGGTCTGGACGAAATCGAGCTGCTCGGTCAGCAGGCGCTGGCTCAGGGCCACCCTCACGCTCTTGAGGGTCGAGATCGGCAACCCCGCCCCGTTGGGGGCGATCTGGTGGAATCGCCGCAGGGCCTCCCGCAGTTCGATGAGGGTCGAGCGGGGATTGTCCAGCACCTTCAGGAAGGTGCTGGCCTTGTCCGCCTGCACCCAGCGCTGGACGCGCGAGATGATCTCCTCCCCGCTGAGGTACTTGGCCGCCGTCTCGAAGGGGCGGCCCGTGACCAGCAGGGGGTGGTCCGAGGCGATGTGCCGCTCGGGGACGTTGCTCTCGTCCTCGTCGTCGGGAACGGTTTCGTGGTCCGCGTCGATTCCCTTGAGCATGTCCTGGGCCTCGGTCAGGCCGATGCTGCACAGGTGGTTGAGCATCTTGCGGGAGATGCGGACGAACAATCCTTCGTCGGTTTCGCGGAGCAGGTCGACCAGGACCCGCCAGCTGGGCGTGGAGTCCTCGGCCTCGGCCGTGCCGATCTCCCGCCACTTGCGGCCCATGCTCTCGAGCTTGCGGTACAGGATCCAGTGGCCGAGACGGTCGGCCAGGCTCTGGATGAGCCGGATCTCCTCCTTGAGGAAAGGGCCGTCGTCCTCGTTGGGCCGGGCTTCGGTGTAGCAGACCGTCAGGTCGCCCACCATTTCCCCCTGCACGGTGATGGGCGCGGTCAGCATCCAGGGCGATTCCTGGAAGCCGCTGGTGGCGCATTCCTCGCCGTCCAGGCGCACGCGGGCCTCGCAGACCTCCGGATACTGCCAGCCGGGGCCGATGGCCTTGACCACCTCCCCGATGGTGGAGCAGGGCTTGTCCCCCATCACCGTCAAGGCCTTCTCCACCTCGTAGAGGCAGTTCAATTCCTTGGCGCGTTCGCGCAGCGCGCCGAGCAGGTCCCGGACCCTATCCATCAGGAACTCCTTCGCAACAGCCCCAGGCCGGCCAGACCGTCGACCTTGGCTTCCAGGGGTTTGACCAGGCGCACGTGCCGGACGTGGGCCGTCTCGCCGGCGACGGGCTGGGCGTCCAGCCAGTCCCAGTCGATGCGCCCGCCCTCGCCGCCGCGTGCGGTCAGATAATAGACGCCCAGTCCGATGATGTTGTGGAAGAAATGGGCGCCCTGGCTGGGATCCGGCGCCATGTCCCGGGTGGTCGTCTCGACGATGACCTTGGCCCCGGCGATCTGGCTCCAGGCCACCGGGACGCCGAGCCAGGGATCCGAGCTGCCCCACCGTCC
>JAHJTW010000308.1 GCA_018829565.1 bacterium
AAGGTTCTTCCGCAGGTCCGACATGCAAACCTCTGGATACGGAAAGGGGGCTGGTGTCTCCAGAAGTAGCCGATGCGTTTGTAGGGGAAGGGGAGGCCCGAGAGGTTGTGGTGTGGGCACTTAGGGTTTGGGCAGAAGGGAGGGGCCCATGATTCGGGGTTGGAATTGGAGCTGTCCATGTCCGGCCCGGGGCAAGGCCCGGGCCGGGAACAATCTCGACGGCACAACCGATTTTCCAAGGTGGGCGGCTTTTCCCTGAAACCGGAGATCATCCGGTGCGTAGTGGGGGAAGATGGAGTCCATCCGCTCCCCCAGCCGCATCGCATCCGGAGGTCGATCATGTTCAGGAACATAACCCGGACCGCCTGCCCCGCCGCCCTGCTCCTCGTCCTGGTGATTCCGGTCGCCGCTTCGGCGGGCGATCCGGTCGATGGGGTCAAGGATAAGATCATGATCGTCAAGGGCGAGGACGAGTCGACGACCCTGGCCTGGACGGACGGGGTCCTGACGATCACCACGGAGGACGGGGACCGCACCGGGGTGACGGTGGTGGATCTGGAAGAGGTCGGCGCCCTGGTGGAGGGCGCGGTCGGGGACCTGGCCGAGGTCCTGGCGAGCCTTCAGCTCGACCTCCACATGGGGCAGGACAACCGGCTGAACTTCTCCTACGAGGACCAGACGATCGAGGTGGACGTCGACGAGATCATGGTCGAGGTCCGCAGGGCCCTGCAAGCGGGCCTCACCGGGCTCGAGACCGAACACTGGGTCGACCACAGGGACCGCGGCGAATCGGAAAAGACCGCCGCGGAACTGCGGGGCGAGCTCGCCGAACTGAGGCGCGAAATGAAGGAATTGAGAAGGGAACTCCGGGACATCAAGGAGCGTTGACACGGCTTCAGGGATCCGTCCCGGGTCCCCGGCATCTTCAACCCCCTCCGGTTCCCTCCCCGGTCTACCCCCTTGGCCGGATGGGTGCCGAGGGGGTTGTACTTTCGGGGATCACTTGCCGGGCAGGAGATCCAGGATCTCCCGGTCCTCCGGGAACCGGTCCAGGGCTTTCTTGCTGAAGACCAGCTTGCCGTCGATGACGACCTCGAAAACCCCGCCGCTCGAAGGGATCAGCCCGGGCCGGACGCCGCAGGCATGTTCGATGGCGTCCGCCAGACCGGCGGCGCGCGGTTCGTAGTTTCAAACCTGGCAGTACTCGATGGTGATGGTCATGCCGTCTCCTCGGGTTGGGGTCGCGTCAGAACTGGATCAGCGGCTTGGGCCAGGCGGCCAGGGTCTTCTCGAAGGAAGCGGGCTCGAAATCCTGGATGTGGACCACGGCGTCGTCGCCTCCTCCGAGGATGACCTCGTAGATCCGGTCCTGGATCCCGTTGCTGCGGTCCTCCAGGAGGTTCCTGGTAATGTACCAGGATTCGAAGATCCGGCGACCGATCACGCTGTGCAGGGTCAGGCCGTTGACGATGACCCGGTCGAAGGCCTGGATGTGGAAGTTGCCCTGCTTCAGCCCGAACAGGATCACCTCGCCGCCGCGACGGGTGGACTGGATGGCGTTGTTGACGCTGGAATTGAAACCGGCCATCTCCATGGACACGTCGGCGCCCTGGCCGCCGAAGGCCTCGCGCACCCGGGCCACCAGTTCCTTGTCGGCGCCCCAGGCGTGGGAGTGGTTCTTGTTGAAGTTGACGGGGATGACCTCATCCGCGCCGAGCTGCCGCGCCATCTCCTGGTTGGCCGGATTGGGCTCGATGCCGATGACCCGGGTGGCTCCCAGGGCCCGGGCCACCATGATGACGAACAGCCCGATGGTGCCGCAGCCGAAGACGGCCACGCGCCGGCCCCGCAGGTCTGCGGTGGTGCAGGCGTGAACGGCGTTTCCGAAGGGTTCCTGCAGGGCGGCCACCTTCAGGCGGATCTTGCGGGGGTCTGTCTGCCACAGGACGTTGGCCGGGAGCTTGATGTACTCGGCGAAGCAACCGTCCCGGGCGATGCCGATGATCACGTCCTGGCTGCAGATGTGGGTCTGGCCGATCCGGCACTGGTAACAGGTGCCGCAGATGATGTGGCTCTCCGTGGAGACGATGTCCTTGGGGGCGTAGCCGAAACGCGGGGTCACCTTCGAGCCGACGGCGACGATCTCGCCGACCATCTCGTGGCCGATGACCCGGATGGTCCCGCCTTCCTTCTTCAGGCTGTCGAAGATCATGCCCTTGAAGGCGGTGCGGTTCCAGATGCCGCGGTCGCTCCCGCAGAATCCGGCGTAGATCACCTTGACCAGGACGTTCTCCGAGTCGGCGGGGTCGGCGGACTCGTCCAGGCGGGGCTGGGGCATGTCCCGTAGCTGGAATCCCTTGGACTGGTCCCAGGGCATGCTCGACTTGTCGTAGACCAGGCTCTTCATCGTTTCGGCATTCACGGTGCACCTCCAGCGTGGAGCTGGCGAAAAAATCCGGCCGGTTACCCGGCCGGATCGTCGTTTCCCTGCCGGGACTCGTCAGTTGAGAGGATCGCTCGTATCGAATCCGTAGGCCCAGGAATCGTCGCCGTCGTCCCGGCGGTCGCAGCGGCCCTCCTCCTCGGCCAGGAGGTCGTCCAGGGACACCATCTCCGGCAGGGCGGGCTCGTCGAAGGGGGCGATGCCCGGATCGGCCGGCCCGCCGCCCCTCAGCTCGGCCAGGAACCGGCCGAGTCCCGCCAGTCCGGTGCTGGCCTCCCGGGCGAAATCGACCTCGGCCTCCTGCGGGGTGGGCGTGCGCGAGGCCGCCGGAAGGTCTTCAGGATCCGGTTCGACCAGCGGGGCCTCCGAACGGATTCCGCAATCAGGATTCCTACAGTAACGCCTGACCAGTTCGTCCGCCAAATCAAAGTAGGCCCGGCTTCCGGAGGACCGGCGGTCGTAGATCACGGCAGGTTTGCCGCGCAGTGCCATTTCGCTCAGCCGGGTGTTGCGGGGGATGCCGCATTCCAGCAGATCGTTGCCGAAATCCTCGCTGACGCGGGCGGCGACGTGCCGGCCCATCCGGGTCCGTTCGCTGGTCATCGTCAGGAACAGCCCCTCGAGGGCCAGGGTCTGGGGCATGGCTCCGGCCGAGACGGGTCCACCGGCGCGGTAGGTCTTCCGCTGGAAGTCCCCCACGAATTCGATGAGCGTCCCCAGGGTGCCCCGGCAAAGCTCTTCCGCCTGGACGGGTACCAGGTAGCTGTCCGAGGCGGCCAGGGCGGCCCTGGTGGGGGCGCCGAGGCTGGGGGGGCAATCGATGAGGATGGTGTCGTAGAGGTTGCGGGCCCGGTCCACCTCGCGCACGAAGTCGTCCATGCGGGAGGCCATGGCCTCATGGTAGGCCTCCTCGTCGGCCAGGCTGAGCAGCCGGGGCGAGATGAAGAACAGGTTCTCCAGGGGAGAACGCTGGGCGATCTCGTTGAGGCCCGTCCGGTCGGTGAAGATGTCCGTCAGGGAGGTCGGCAGCTCCGCGGGTTCGGTGCCCAGGGTGCGGCAGACGCCGCACTGGGGATCGGTCCCGATGATCAGGACGGAGTGCCCGGAGAGAGCCAGGGCGGCGCCCAGGTTGACGGCCGAGGTCGTCTTGCCGACTCCGCCCTTGCGGCTGACCAGGCTGATGACGCGGCCCTCGAGGGTGTTCCAGGGTGTCCTCCGTCTCGGGGCCGGGGACGTCCCCGTGTCGGTCTGGTGTTCCGGTCCGGACAGCTTGGCTGCGGGTTTGATGTCGTCCATGATGAATCTCCTGTGTGCTCGGCTCGATCGTCTTCCGAGGGGCGATAGCCTGGTTGGCAACGGGAACGGACCGCAACGGAAACCACCCCCGAGGCTTCCCGGTCCGCAATCAGATTAAGGGCCGGAGGCTTCCTGATCAACCGGAACCTTTTCCCGGTCATGACGACCAGGAAGGGAGGAGGCGACTCCGATCCGGGTCGACCGGAAAAACCGTCGTCAGCAGAGCGCCAGCAGGCTGCGGACGAACTCCTCGGCCCCGGCGAAGACCTCGGTGATGTCCCGGGCCAGCATGTAGGCCGGGGTGGTGACCATCCTGGATCCGGTGTCCACCACCGCGGCGTCGACCGCGCATTCGACGTGCCGGGCGCCCATGGCCTCGATGTGCCCGGCGGTGGCGGGATCCGATCCGATGGTCAACCGGGGAGACAGGTCGGGCCCGAACACGCGGGCCAGGATGACCGGCGCGATGCACATGGCGCCGATGGGCTTGCCCAGGGCGTGGGCCCGGCGCAGGAAGTCCTCGACTCCGGCATGGACCGTGCATTCTGCGCCCTCGGTGGCGTAGTCGCTGAGGTTCTTGGCGGCCCCGAATCCGCCGGGAAGCAGGACTCCATCCACCGCGGCGGGATCCAGGTCCTCCAGGGGGGCGATCGCCCCGCGGACGAGCCGCGCGCTCTCGACCAGAACGTCTCTGGTCTCACCTGCAGCGGGTTCCCCTGCCAGGTGGTTCATGACGTGCATCTGGGGCCCGGACGGGGCGCAGGCCACGACCTCGGCACCCTGGCGACGGAGAGCCAGCAGGGCGGCGCAGGCCTCGTGGATCTCGGAGCCGTCATAGACCCCGCAACCGCTCAAGATGACGGCGATCTTCTTCATGTTCTCATCCTCCCGTGGGGCGGCCCGGGGGAGACCCCCGGATTTCGTGTCATGTCCCTGCTTTTATCGCCTGACCGGGTCGATGTCAACCCCCCGGCATCCCCCGCCCGGCATCCCGGAATCCCATTCTGAGAATTTGGAATCCCCCGATCCAGGGGCTAGCTTTGCCCATGGCGGAGCCGAATCCTCAGGTTTCCAATCCAAGGGACGGACCGGATCATGACCGGAAAGATGGCAGTCGGCGGCATCACGAGGAAGGACGGACTTGTCCTCGTGCGCATCCTCGGAGCCAGGGCGGGGCACGGCCTCGCGGGCAGGGCCCTGTCCGAACTGGGCCTCAGGGGGATCAACATCATCTGCGTGACCTCGTTCATCGACCGGGAAGGCCTGAACAACATCTGCTTCGCCATCCGCAAGGAGGACCTCGACCAGTCCCTGGGCATCCTGCAGTCCATCAGCGAGGAGATCCAGGCCCGCAGCATCGAGTACCAGAGCCGCTGCTGCGCCGTCTCCATCTACGGCCCCCACTTCAGCGAACGGCCGGCCATCGCCGGCACCATCTTCGAGGCCACCGCCGAGGCCGGCATCGAACTGCACCTGATCAGCACCTCGTTCTCGACGGTCTCGTTCCTGACCAACGAGGACCAGGGCGCGGTCGCCGTCGCCAAGCTCCACGAGAAGTTCCTGGTGCCCTGACCGGGGCGCTAGCCTCTCAGTACCGGAAGCCGCTGCCCCCGATGAACTCCCTCAGCAGGGAGGTCGGAGGCACTTGCCCGGCGTCGATGGGCAGCAGCAGGGCCAGCAGGTCGATGAGGGTGCGGGCCAGGCCGTAGTTCGGGTCGTCGGATTCGACGGCGGCCAGGCGGGGTTCTGCCCAGAGCTTCAGGACGGCCAGCTCGTAGGTCAGTCCACTGTTGAAGAAGAGGTCCGCGTTGTTCTGGAAGGGGAAGATGTGCTTCTCCTCGCCCCGGCGGACCTTGGGCCAGCGGGCGAGGGTCTCGGCGGCGGGGTAACCCCGGAACTGGGCGTCGCGCACCAGGCGCCGGAACAGCCGGCTGTGTGTGGTCTTGATGTAGCTGTAGCTGTCGATGTTCAGGTGGCAGAGGGCCGAGACGTAGATGTGCAGCTTGTCCCGCCGCGGAATGGACGGTGTCAGGCTGGGGTTGAGGGCGTGGATGCCCTCGACGATCAGGGGCTGGCCCCGCTCCAGGCGGGTCGGGGTCTCGTCCAGGATGCCCTTGCCGGCCACGAAGTCGAAACGGGGCAGGTGGACCGGCTCGCCTGCCATGAGGGCCTGCAGATCCCGGTTGAACTCCTCGATCTTCAGGGCTTCCAGGGCCTCGAAATCGAAGTCCCCATCGGCTCCCCGGGGGGTCAGGTCCCGGTCGACGAAGTAGTTGTCCAGGGACAGGGCGAAGGGCTTGAAGCCCAGCACGCGCAGGTGGACCATGATCCGCTTGGCGCTGCTGGTCTTGCCCGAGCTGGAGGGTCCGGCCAGAAGGACCAGGCGGCCTTCCTCCGGCAGGGCGGCGACGTGGCGGGCGGCGTCCACGAAGAACTGGGCGTGGCGGGCCTCGGAGATCTGGACGAGCTCGGCGGTGCGCCCCTGGACGATGTACTCGTTGAGGCTGCCGGTGTCCTGGAGGCCGACCTTCTCGGTCCAGCGGGCGTAGGCGCGCAGGGTGTCGAGGTAACGGGGTTGCGGTACGTAGGCCGGAAACTCGGTGATCCGTCCCTTGAGGTTGGCCAGCAGCACGAACCCGGGATGCTCCGGCTCCAGCCTGAAGGTCCGCACGTACCCGGTCGAGGGGAGCTGCCTGCCGTAATAGAGCTTGGCGCTGTCCGCCATCCTGTAGAAGGTCAAGGCCTCGCGCCGCAGGTACTTGGCGGCCCGGTAGCTCCGCTCGTCCCCCTGGCGGCGGTAGATCTTCAACAGGGCCCGCAGGCCGAAGGTCTGGGGCGTCAGCGCCCGGTCCTCCGCCACGAGCTCCCACATGCGCTTCTCCAGGGCGGAGATCTCCCGCGCATTCAACGGATCGGGCCGCTGGAGTTCGCAGTACATGCCCCCGCTGTAGCTGAAGTGGACGTTCAGCTGGTGGTCGGGGAACAGATCCTGGGCGGCGACGGCCAGCAGGAACAGGACGGTCCGCTGGATGGTGGTCTGGGCGAAGGGGTCGGCCATCCGGATGAGCCGGACCCGGTCGCCCGGGGCCAGGGGTTCGTGCAGGCTCACACGGCGGCCGTTGACCGAGGCGATGACGACGGGGTCGTCCCCCTCCAGGAGGGCCGGGTTCTCGGCGCGAAGGAGCTGCAGGATGGTGACGCCGGGGGCGATGGTCCGCGGCAGGCCTTCGAGTTCCACCTGGTTGCTGTCGCTGGCCATGGCCGTCCTCTGGTGGCGGGTCGGATGATCAATCCCCGGAGTCCGGGGCGGCGCTCGCCGACCCGCCGGTTTCGCCGGCGGCGGGAGCGCTTCCGGTCAAGGATTCTGAAGCCTCACCGGACTTGGCGCCAGTGTTTTTCCCGCGGGAATCGGTCTTGTAGAAACCGGATCCCTTGAACAGGATGCCGGTTCCGCCGCTGATCAGGCGCTCCACCTTGGAGCGGCATTCCGGACAGCGCTGGCGCGGGGGGGCGGAGATGGACTGGAACTCCTCGAACACGAGGCCGCAGCGGGTGCATTCATACTCGTAGGTCGGCACGGTCGTCTCCTTGTCGGGGCTCTGTCAACGGGCCTGGTTGCTCTGATGGTGACGCCCCAATATGGAGGGAGGTCCTCGATTCCGCCAACCGGTCGCCTGGGGCCGGGGCCGGTTTGCCCGGGCAACCCCCATTGGTGTATAATGGTAGGACACCGACCCAGCGAATCCGCTCCCCCTCGACCGGAGGAACCATGGCGCCGCACCGCCGACAGGATCGTCGTTTCGTCGTTTCGGCCATGGCCCTGGTCCTCTGGGCTTGCGGCGTTGCTCCCGGGTTCGCCGCAGATCCCGTCCCCCTGGCCCCGGTGCCCCAGGAGCCTGTCTGGCGGCCCGAGTACCAGATCCGGCAGCACCGGATCCTCGAGGCCGAAACCAAGGCCCGGGGATACGCCGAACTCGCCGCACGGGAAGCCGGATCAGGCCTCGCCAAATCCGGTGCCATGGACGCCTACGACGTCACCTTCTACGACCTCGATCTCGAGGTCAACGCCGTCACCGAGACCATCGCCGGAACCGGACGGATGAAGGCCGCGGTCCTCGCGGATTCCCTGGCCACGGTCCAGCTCCACCTGCTGGACAACCTGGCCGTGCAGGAGGTCCGCGCCGCCGGGCTTCCCGTCGCCTACACCCACGCTGGCGACGTCCTTGAGACCGACCTCGACCGCACCTACTTCCAGGGCGAGTTCTTCACGGTCGAGATCGACTACGGCGGCGACCCTGCAGGCGACTACTTCGGCTGGGCGGTGGCCCGGAACATGCCTCTGGTCTGGTCCCTGAGCGAGCCTTACGGCGCGCGGGAGTGGTGGCCCTGCAAGGACCTCAACACGGACAAGGCCGATTCGGTGGACCTGCACGTCACCGTCCAGGATCCCCTGATCGTGGCCAGCAACGGCCTGCTCGCCGGGACCACGGTGCCCAGCCCCGGCTGGACGACCTACCACTGGCAGGAGCGCTATCCCATCGCCACCTATCTGGTGTCCGTTGCGATCCATCCCTATGCCGTCTTCTCCGACACCTACTTGGGGCTCCAGGGCCAGGTCATGCCGGTCACCAACTACGTCACTCCCGACCTGCTGAACACGGCCGTCAACGGGTATGCCCCGACGGTGGACATGATCGCGGCCTTCGCGGACGCCTTCGGGGAGTATCCCTTCATCGCTGAGAAGTACGGGCACGCCCACTTCACCTGGGGCGGGGGCATGGAGCACCAGACCTGCTCCAGCATGTACACCAGCCTCTACCAGGAATCGATCATCTCCCACGAGCTGGCCCACCAGTGGTGGGGCGACATGGTCACCTGCGCCGACTTCGGCCACATCTGGCTGAACGAGGGCTTCGCCACCTGGAGCGAGGCCTACTGGCGCGAGGTCAGCGAGGGCGTCGCGGCCTACCACGCCGACATGGAGTCCACGCGGTACCTGGGCGCAGGTTCGGTCTTCGTCTACGACCCCGCGGATTTCCGGGTCATCTTCAACTACTACACGACCTACGCCAAGGCGTCCTGGGTCGTCCACATGTTGCGGCATGTTCTGGGCGACGAGGACTTCTTCGCCGCCCTGGCGGAATACCGGCAGCAATTCGCCTTCTCCTCGGCGACCACCGAGGACTTCCAGGGGGTCTGCGAGGGGATCTCGGGCCTGGACCTGGGCCCGTACTTTTCCCAGTGGGTCTACGGGCAATACTACCCGGTCTATGAATTGTCCCACACGAGCACCCCGGTGGTCGGCGGCTACCGGCTGGACGTCCGCATCGCCCAGACCCAGACCAACGCCGGAGTCTTCACCATGCCCCTGGACCTGCGGGTGGGGACCGCCGGCGGGACGTTCGACTTCGTGGTCCGGAACGACCAGGCCGTCCAGTGGTATTCCCTCGAAGTTCCCTTCGAGCCCCAGGTCGTCGAGCTGGATCCGGACGACTGGGTGCTGTGCGAGAAGACCGCAGGCGGGATCAGCGGCGTCTTGCCGCCCGCCGGGCCGCTCGCCGGGCTCCAGCGCGCGGTCCCGAATCCCTTCAATCCCACCACGAGCATCCGCTTCTCCCTGCCCGCCGGCGCCGAGGTGGACCTGACGGTCTACGACGCCGCGGGCCGCCGGGTCCGGGATCTGGACCCGGGCTACCTGCCGCCGGGGGAACACGCCGTGCGCTGGGACGGGAGGGATACGGCGGGACGGGCCGCGGCCTCGGGCGCCTATTTCGTGCGCATGCGGGCCGGCGCGGCGGTGTCCACCCTGCCGTTGACCCTGGTCCGCTGAGCGTATTCCATGGCGCACCTCCTGGCGGCATCCATCCTGTGGGCCTTCTCCTTCGGCCTGATCAAGGGGCACCTCACCGGGCTCGACCCCGGGATCGTGGCCTGCGGTCGACTCATCCTGGCCGCGGCGGTCTTCGCCCCCTTCCTCGGACGCATCACCGTCAGGGGCCGCGCCCTGCTGCAGGTGCTCGGTCTGGGGGTGGTCCAGTTCGGTCTGATGTACGTCCTGTACATCGCGGCCTTCGAGTACCTGGCCGCCTGGATGGTCGCCCTGATGACCATCTTCACCCCCTTCTACGTGGTGGGGTTGGCGGGCCTGATCTCCGGCGGTCTCAATCGCCGGCATCTGGCCGCGGCGTTGCTTGCGGTCGTCGGGGCGGGGATCGTGCTCGTCGATGGGTTGCCCGACGGTGGCGACTGGCGGGGTGTGGTCCTGCTGCAGGGGGCCAATCTCTGCTTCGCCCTGGGTCAGGTGGTCTTTCCGCGGCTCAGGGAGGGCCTGGGTTGGCCCGAGTCGGGACTGCTGGCCTGGATGTACCAGGGTGCGGCGCTCTTCGCCCTGGTGATGGTCCTGCTGGATCATCCTGATGTCTCGGGCTGGGACGGCCAGGCCGTCCTGGTCCTGACCTACCTTGGCGTGGTTCCCACCGCCCTGGGCTTCTACCTGTGGAACAAGGGTGCGGCGCGCACCTCCTCGGCCCTGCTGGCCGCCGCCAACAACCTCAAGATCCCCCTGGCCGTGCTGGTGTCCTGGCTGGTGTTCGGGGAGGAGGCGCCGTACCTGAGGGCCCTGGCGGGGATGGCCCTGATCTCGGCGGGGCTGATCCTGGTGCAGCCGCCAAGGGACCGGGACCCGGCCCGCTCCCCGTGAGGATGGGCCGGGTCGGTCGAGGCGGCGACCTCAGTCCGGAACGCCGGTGTCCACAGCCACCTTCCAGCCGCCGTCCGGTTGGCGTCGCCAGATGGTCAGGTACCGCCCCCGGCTTTCCCCGGCCTCGCCCGAGGGGGAGACGCTCCGGCTGACGTAACGGCCGGTGGTCCAGCCCATGCCGCCGTCTTCGGAGATCCTGGCTGCGTCCGGGGCCCATTCCAGGGCATATCCGGGCAAGGAGAAGGCCGGTCCCATGAGGGCTTCGATGTCCTGAGGGCCGATCACTTCGCGTCCGGTGACGATCTGCCGGCCGTCGGGGGCGAACCAACCCGCCCAGATCCGGCCCCGGTCCGAGGGCTCCGCCGAGGCGACCGCCGCCGCGAAGCGGCGGTCGGCCTCCAGCAGCACCGAAGCGTCGGCCATCCCGCCCACCAGTCAGCCGCCTTCCAGGGCCAGGACCCTGGCGAGGAAGGCGTAACGGTCGGCGGTCTCCTCGATGATCATGGCGGTCGGCTTGCCGGCGCCGTGTCCGCTCTTGGTCTGGATGCGGATCAGGACGGGCAGGTTGCCCGCCTGGCAGGCCTGCAACCGGGCGGCGTACTTGAAGCTGTGGCCGGGCACCACGCGGTCGTCGTGGTCTGCGGTCGTCACCATGATCGCGGGATACTCCACGCCGGGCCGCAGGTTGTGGTAGGGGCTGTAGGCGTGCAGGACCGGGAACATCTCAGGATCCTCGCTGCTGCCGTAGTCGCTCACCCACGCCCACCCGATCGTGAAGTGCTGGAAACGCAGCATGTCCATCACGCCGACGGCGGGAATGGCCGCGCCGAACAGTTCGGGCCGCTGGTTGACCACCGCGCCGACCAGGGTGCCACCATTGCTGCCGCCGTAGATCGCCAGCCTGTTCGGATTGGTGTACCGCTCGGCGATGAGGTATTCCGCCGCGGCGATGAAGTCGTCGAACACGTTCTGCTTGCTCGCCAGCATCCCCTGCTGGTGCCATTCCTCGCCGTACTCTCCGCCCCCGCGCAGGTTCGCCACGGCATAGACGCCGCCCTGTTCCAGCCAGGGCAGGATGGCGGGCGAGAAGTAGGGATTAAGGCTGATGTTGAATCCGCCGTACCCGTACAGGAGGGTGGGGTTGGACCCGTCGAGGGGCAGATCCTTGCGGTGGACCAGGAACATGGGCACCCGGGTGCCGTCCTTGCTCGTGAAGAAGGCCTGGTGCGTCTCGTAGGCGCCGAAATCGAATGCGATCTCAGGCTTGCGGAACAGGGTGCTGGTGCGGGTCCTGAAATCGAAGTGGTAGATCTCGCCGGGATTGAGGTAGCTGTCGAAGACGTAGTAGGTCTCCGTGTCGTCCGGGTGACCGCGGAACCCGCCCACGCTGCCCAGGCCCGGCAAGGGGATCTCGTAAAGGAAGGTTCCGTCCAGATCGTGGACCTTCACCCGGTTGACCACGTCATGCATGGTGGTCACCACGAACTGGTTGTTCAGGATCGCCACGCTCTCGACGGGATCCTCGGATTCGGGGATGAGGGTTTTCCAGTTCTCGCGTTCGGGCCGGCGCAGATCGATGGCGATCACCTTTTCCCGCGGAGCGTCCAGGTTGGTCTGGAGGAAGAACACCGGGCCGTCGTTGCCGAGGAAGCGGTAGCTCGCGTCGAAGTCCTGGAGCAGGGGACGCACGACCAGGCTCTTGTCGAGCAGGTCCTTGTAGAAGATGCCGTTCTCCCGGGCGGTCCCCTGCGAGACCGAAACCACCAGGTAGCGTCCGTCCTCGCTGACCTCTCCGCCGAAGCCCCATTCCTTCTGATCGGGTCGTTCGAAGACCAGCTGATCCTCGGTCTGGGCCGTCCCCAGCCGGTGGTAGTAGAGTTTCTGGAAGTAGTTGGCCCCCTCGAAGGTCTCGCCCTCCCGGGGCTCGGCGTAGCGGCTGTAGTAGAAGCCGCGGGCGTCCAGATCCCACGCCGCGCCGCTGAACTTGCTCCACTCGATCTTGTCCGGGAGATCCTCGCCGGTGTTGATGTCGCGCACGTACCAGGTGCGCCAGTCCGACCCGCTGACGCTCGTGGACCAGGCCAGATACCGGCCGTCCCGGCTGATGCTGGTGCCGCCAAGGGACACGGTGCCGTCCTCGCTCAGGGTGTTGGGGTCGAGCAGGACGCGGGGACCGGCCTCGGGCTTGTCCTCGACGTAGAGGACGGACTGGTTCTGCAACCCGTCGTTCTTGGTGAAGAAGGTGCGGCCGCCTTCGCGGAAGGGCGCGCTGTACCTC
>JAHJTW010000309.1 GCA_018829565.1 bacterium
ACTCCTGGTGGGGCCTGGACCTGCCGGCCCGCGTCCACGAGCCGCGGCAGCCGGACGCCAGCGACTTCGCGCCCAAGGTGGTCATGGCGACCGCGGAAAGCTGGGAGGCCAAGAGCCGCTGGTTCTTCGACGTGAACCGGGACCAGTTCGAGGTCACCCCGGCCATCCAGGTCAAGGTCGAGGAGATCCTGCGCGATGCCGGGGTGGCCGGCGGCGACGATCTTGCGAAGGCCGAGGCCCTGGTGCACTGGGTGGCCCAGAACATCCGCTACTCGGGCCAGACCATGGGCGAGGGCGAGGGCTTCACCCTGCATCCTGGCGACATGATCTTCGAGCAGCGCAGCGGCGTGTGCAAGGACATCGCCGGCATGCTCATCACCATGATGCGCGGGGCGGGACTGGACTCCTACGCCGCGATGACCATGGCCGGCAGCCGCATCGACCTGGTGCCCGCCGACCAGTTCAACCACTGCGTCACCGCCCTGCGCCTGGACGACGGGTCGTTCGTGATGTACGACCCCACCTGGGTGCCCTTCAACAACGACATCTGGTCCAAGTCCGAGACGGAACAGCACTACCTGATCGGCACCCCCGAGGGCGAGACCCTCAGCCGCATCCCCTACAGTCCTCCCGCCGAGTCGCCCCTGAAGGCGGTCCACGAGGCCGAGCTGGACGCCGGCGGGACCCTGCAGGGCGTGCTGCGGTTCGACGGCGCCGGCGCCATGGACAGCCGCCTGCGCCGGATGGTCAACGGCGTGCGCAAGGACGAGCTGATCTCCCGCTGCGCCCAGCTGCTGGCGCCCGTCAGTCCCCGCGTGGTCGTCGAGAAGGTCGAGCACCGCGAGGCGGACGACTTCAGCGGCGACATGTGGCTGCGCATCGCCTACCGCATCCCCCGGTTCGCGCTGGATCTGGACGAAGGATTCGAGTTCACCAGTCCGCTGATGCAGATCGTCACCAGCGACGGCAACCTGTTCGCCAACGGCGGGACCCGCTGGGCCAAGGACCGCACCACCGACCTGATGCTCTGGTACACCCAGCTGCTGGACGGCAGCGAGACCATCAAGCTGCCCAAGGGATACGCGCTGCAGGATCCGCCGGAGAGCCCCGACGTGGACGAGACCTACGCCGCATTCTCGGCCTCGGCCGACCAGGACGGGCGGACGCTCCGCATCGCCCAGCGGGCCGAGGTCAGACGCCGCCAGATCCCGCCCGACGGGTACGCCGGGTTCCGCAAGGCCATGGACGCCGCCCGCGACTGGACCGGGCAGACCTACCGCATCGCCAAGGAGGGCAAGTGATGAAACGCATCAAGATCATCGCCATCGTCCTCGTGCTGCTGGCCGCCGCGGCGGCCGGGGCCCAGACCATGGGCCGCTCGGGCGGCCACGATCTGGATTCCCTGTGGTCCCGGGCCCAGAAGGCCTTCGATCTCGCGCAGGAGGACGCCGTCCTGCTGCTCGAGGGCCGCAACGTCACCGTCGGGCAGGACGGATCGCTCGCCACCCGGGTGCACCGCGTGGTGTGGATCGGCACGTCCGTCGGCATCCGCGAGTACGCCGACCTGCGCGTGCCCTGGAACTCGGCGACCAGCGATCTCGACGTCGAGATCCTGCGCACCTGGCGCGACGGCCGCTGGTGGCCCGACCCCGAGGTGATCAGCGAGACCGCCGTGGTGCACACCCTGCCCCACGCCCTCGACCGCGCCGACGACTACACGACCATGCGCGAGACCATGCTGCTGCACGACGGCGTCGAGCTGCCCTGCATCATGGAGACGGCCTACACCATCACCGAGCGGGGCGGGGCGAGGCCGGGCTGCGACGCGGTCTTCGTCATGCCCCAGCGGGATCCCGCCGTGCTCGTCGAGTACACCCTGGACGTCGAGGGGGACACCCCGCTGAAGACCGCCTCGTACAACGGCGCCCCCGAGGCCGGCCCCACCGAGATCAGCCCCCCCCGCTCCCTCCGCTGGACCATAGACGACGTGCCGGCGCTGAAGATGCCTTTGACCGGGCAGCCCGAACTGTATGAACCGACGCTGCAATGGAGCACGTGGTCCGGCGGGTCCGCCTTCCTGGAGGCCTGGTCGGGGGCCATCGAACCAGCCGCGGAGATATCCTCCGCGCTGCAGGATTCCCTGGCGCGCCGCCTCCTGCCGGTCGAGGGTTTCCGGGCCACCGTCCAGGCAATCCTCGACTTCGCAGGTGAAGCCGTCCGCCCTGTCCATTACGACGACCGATTCTGGCGATTCTCGCCCCGGTCAGCCGCCCGCACCTTCGAGACGGGCTACGGACACGACCTGGACCGCGCCGTGCTGATCAAGGCCCTGATGGAGAGCCGAGGGATCACGGCGACGACGGTCTTCGTCACCGGTCCCGGATCCGAACCTCTCGATCTGGAGCCTGCGGCCCCCCGGGGGGCGTTGTTCCTGAGACTGGAAGGATCCGCCTCCAGCGGACTCCCCCTGTTTTTCGACGTCTCCGGAGGCGTGCTTCACCACACCGACTTCCAGATGGTCCACAAGCTCACGATTCCGGGCCGAAGCGCAGAACTTCCCCCCGGCTCCACCGAGGGGACCCTGACCATCCGTTGCGCCATCCGGCCCGACAGTGAAGGGGACTGGACCGGTGCAGGCTCCCTGGTGACCGGTGGATCCTTCTGTCTCAACGACCGGGTCCTTGGCACAAACAACCGCATGGCCGAAGGCACCCAGGCCATCGTGAACACGGTCCTGCCCGGAGCCGTCGTCGGTCATGCCAACCCCGAATGGATCCTGGCCGGACATGGCGCCATCACCTTCGACCTCCAGGTCCCCGACCCCACCGACCCCGACGGCCGTTTCGTCATCGGCAATCCCGAGGGCGGCGTGCTCGACCGCCTGCCCCACGACGTCCACCTGTACGACGCGACCCGGGAGTCCCCCGTCCTGCTGGAGTCCGCATGCGACCAGACGGTCAGCGTCCGGTTCAAGCTGGACGGCCGCACCCTGCAGCACGCGCCCCGGCCGCTGAAGATCGAGAACTCGGCCGGAAGCTTCGAGGTCGCCGTCACCGAGAAGGACGGCTGGGTCACGATCGAGCGCACCCTGGCCATCCCGCAGGACACGATCGCGCCGGAGAACTGGCCCGCCCTGCGCGAACTGCTGCTGGAGGAAGCCGATTCTGCCAACGGCACGGTCATCATCGGGGAGGCCGAGTGATGCGAAACCTCACCATCGCCTGCGGCCTGGCGACGATGCTCCTGCTGGCCGGCTGCGGCGAGGAGATCAGCGGGGACCTGCCCATCGACGACGCGACCGTCCGCGCCGCCGAGGCCCTGAGCGGCCTGGACCTGACGCAAGCCGAAAGGACCATGATGCTCGAGGACCTGGCGGAAAGCCGCCAGGCCTACCGGGGGTTGAGGGGCATGGAGATCCCTAACGCGGTCCCGCCGGCCCTGCGGTTCGATCCCCTGACGGCTCGGACCGGACTCCGCGAGGGGCCGGCCACCGGGCCGGCGCCCGTCTGGTCGCCCGCGCCCGAGGTCACCCGCCCGGACGATCTGGACGACCTGGCGTTCGCCACCATCGGCGAGCTGGCCGAGCTCATCCGGACCCGCCGGGTCAGCTGCCTCGAGTTGACCGAGCTGGCGCTGGATCGCCTGCGCCGGCACGGGCCCGACCTGGAGTGCGTGGTCACCCTGACCGAGGGGCGGGCCCTGCGGAGGGCGAGGGAGCTGGACCGCATGCTCGACCGCGGCGAGTACCTGGGCCCGCTGCACGGCATACCCTACGGTGCGAAGGACCTGCTGGCGGTCCGCGGCTATCCCACGACCTGGGGCGCCCGGCCCTACCGCAACCGGATCCTCAACGGCGACGCCACGGTGGTGGAGAAGCTGGATCAGGCGGGCGCCGTGCTCGTGGCCAAGCTCACCCTCGGCGCCCTGGCCTGGGGCGACGTCTGGTTCGGAGGCACCACCCGCAACCCCTGGAACCTTGAGCAGGGCAGCAGCGGCTCGTCCGCCGGCCCCGCCTCGGCAGTGGCGGCCGGACTGGTGCCCTTCGCCATCGGCTCCGAGACCTGGGGCAGCATCGTCTCGCCCAGCACCCGCTGCGGCACGACCGGTCTGAGACCCACCTTCGGGCGGGTCAGCCGCCAGGGGGCCATGGCCCTCAGCTGGTCCATGGACAAGATCGGCCCCATGGCGCGCACGGTGGAGGACTGCGCCATCGTCTTCGACGCCATCGAGGGCATCGACCCCGCCGACCCCACCACGGTGGACCGGCCCTTCCCCTACCGCCCCGACCGTCCCCTGCAGGATCTGCGCATCGGCTACCTCCGCTCCGTCTTCAACGAGGAGTACGACTGGCACACCCTGCACTCAGAGGCCCTGGACGACCTGCGCCGCGCGGGCGCCCGCCTGGTCCCCGTCGAGTTGCCGGGAAACAGGGATCTGGGCACCGACATCTACAACCTGTCGTTCATCCTGTCCGCCGAGGCCGGGGCAGCCTTCCAGGATCTCGTCCTGAGCGACCGGGACGACGAGCTCGTCCGCCAGGTCCGCAACGCCTGGCCCAACGTGTTCCGGCACGCCCAGTTCATCCCGGCGGTCGAGTACATCCAGGCCAACCGCGCCCGCGTCCGCCTGATGGAGCTCATGGCCGGGGTGTTCGACGAGATCGACGTCTACGTCACCCCCTCGTTCCTGGGGGACAACCTGCTGATCACCAACCTGACGGGGCATCCCCAGGTGGTGGTGCCCTGCGGCTTCGAGACCGAGAACGCGCCGACCTCGATCAGTTTCGTGGGAAGGTTGTACGGGGAGGCGGACGTGCTGGCGGTGGCCAAGGCCTACCAGGACGCCACGGGCTGGCACCGGATGCATCCGCCGGGATTCTGATCGCCGGCTGAGGTAGGGATCCGATGCGTCGAGGGGCCGCCGCCGGGCGGCCCTTCGGTTTCAGTGCCGTTCGTCGTCGAGTTCCTTCATCCGCCGCAAGAAACCCAGGGGGGTTTCCTGCGAGGCGATCTCCAGCATGCGGCGGATGCGCTCGTCGTCGGCCTCGAACTTCCGCCGCAGACGGGCGGCGAAGGCCTCCCCGAGCACCTTGATCAGCTCCTCGAGATCGTAAGGCTTGGGCAGGTAGCCGAAGGCGCCCAGCTTGGTGCACTCCACCGCGCTGCCCAGGGACCCGTGCCCCGTCAGGATGATCACCTCGAGGAACTCGTGCTCGGCCTTAAGGCGCTCCAGGACCTCCTCGCCGCCCATGCCCGGCATCTTGAGATCCACCAGCGCCAGGTCGAACTTCCGCTCCCTGGCCTGCTCCAAGGCCGCGACGCCGTCCTCCACCAGGGTCACGTCGAAATCGCGCATCTCCAGCCGCTGGCCCAGGGCCGCGAGGAACTCCCGCTCGTCATCCACCACCAGGATCCGGATCCTGCCCGCGCCGCCGTCGTTCATGATCTCGTCCTTTGCCGTTCGGCTCAGCCCGGGAATCCCAGCCACCGCCAGTAGCCGAGGAAGGCCCAGAACCAGAGCACCACGAAGCTCAACACGAACACGAAGGCCCCGTGCTTGAGGAAGTCTCCCTGCGTGACCAGCTGGCGGCCGGTCCGGGGATCCTTGCACAGGATGTACACCAGGGCGTTGGCCGGAGTCCCGATGATCAGCATGTGGGGGAAGGACGAGGCGAAGGCCGTCGCGAAGCCCACCATCCAGGGATGGACGCCCGCGCTCTGGGCCATGGGCACCGCGATGGGTCCGATGGCCGCCACGGTGGCCCCGTCGCTCATGATGTTGGTGACCAGGCCGGTCAGGAAGCTGACCGCCATGGCCAGACCGGCGTTGCCGATCAATCCGCCCAGGGCCGTCCCGTCGGTCAGGCCGGACGGGAGCATGAGGACGAAGCCGCGGGCCAGAAAGAGCGCTCCTCCGGACATGGCCAGACCCTTGCCCAGGGCGCTGGCCCCGGCGTAGAGGAAAACGACGTCCCAGTGGATCTTCGGGATCTCCGACCACTTCAGCACGCCGGCGATGTTCAGCAGCACCAGCCCCAGCAGGACGGGGCCCCCCATGCCCAGGCGGGATCCCCCGAAGACCCACAGGACCACCACCAGGACGCCGACGGCCGCAGTCAGGTGCTCGTCCCGGTTCATCGGTCCGAGGCGCTCGCTGCTGCGCCTGGCGATGCCGGCCACGTCCAGGTTCAGGCCCCCGGGGAACGCGGCCCGCAGGCGGCCCCGGAACGCCACGAAGAAGTAGGCCGCCAGGACCAGCGCCGCCACCGGCACGAAGGGCATGCCGTACTTCATCCACTGGGCGAAGGTCGGCGCCTTCCCGTAGTCGGTGAGGATGCCGATCATCACGGCGTTGCGGCCGCCGGCGGCCGGCGACCCGGGGCCGCCCAGGTTCGAGGCGTAGCACAGCATCAGCGCGAACAGGACCAGCAGCTGCCGCTGCCGATCTTCACCCTGCGTCTGCCCTGGGCCCGTGACGGTCTCCCGGTAGACCGCGACGAACAGCGGCATCATCAGGGCGATGAGGATGGTCTCGGAGATGAACGAACAGGCCAGCGCGAACAGCGGCAGAAACACGAAAAGCAGGCGTCCCAGTCCCCGCACCGGGAC
>JAHJTW010000310.1 GCA_018829565.1 bacterium
AGGTCGCCGATCTCGTCCAGGAAGAGGGTCCCGCCGTCGGCCTGGGCGGCCAGACCGATCCCGTCCCTGTCCGCCCCGCTGAACGCCCCGCGCACGTGCCCGAAGAACTCCCGGGCGAACATGGTCTCGGGGATGGCGGACACGTTGACGCAGACCAGGTTCTTGTGACGTCGGCTGCTGCGTTCGTGCAGGCGGCGGGCGATCAGTTCCTTGCCCGTGCCGGTCTCCCCCGTCACCAGGACCGGTTCGGCCGATTCGGCGAAGGCGTCCGCCAGCTGGATCAGATCGCGCATGCAGCCGGAGACGTGGACGATGGGCCGGCTCGCGCCGCCGCCGGCTCCGCCCGGCGCCGCGAGGTCCTGCTCGGCCGCCTGCTTGTGCCGGCTGATGCTGTTGAGCAGGCGGCGTCCCGTCACGATCCAGTGCTCGATCTCCATCTTCAGGGCCAGGTCCATGGCGGCCATGGCGTCCTGCCAGGCCTCCTCGAGCAGGATCACCGGGTCGCTGTGCAGGCCGCTGTCGGCCCGGGCCATCAGCACCCTGGCCGCGGTCATGCGGGCGAGGCACAGCTCGTGCCGGGCGCCCACTTCCCGCAACAGGGACACGGCCTGCCGGCCGTACTTCAGGGCGGTGTCCAGGTCGCCGAGCTCGAGCATCGTATCGGCCATCACCCGGCAGATCACGGCTTCCTCGAAACGGTCGCCCTGCCGGCGGGCCTGGGCCAGGCTTCGCCTGAGGACCGGCACCGCCTCGGCCTGGCGGCCGAGCATCTGCAGGCACTCGCCCTGGCGGCGCATGACCTCCATGACGATGTCCCCGTCGGGCGCGATGCTCCCGGCGATGGCCAGGGCGCGGCTGTAGTAGCGCCGGGCCTGGTCGGGCCTGCCTTCGTCCCGGGCGACGTCGCCCAGGAATTCCAGGGCCAGGGCCTCCTCCCGCGACAGCAGGAGCCGGCCGGCCCCCTCGTAGGCGGTCATCAGGTGGCGCCGCGCACCGTCGAAATCGCGCTGGAGGCGAAGGGTGTTCCCCTTGGCGATGTCCAGCCGGCAGAGGCTGACCTGGGCGCCGACCTCACGCAGGAGGCTGCGGGCGGCCTCGAACTCCGTGAGCGCCCGCCCGAACTGGCCCCGCTTGTAGGCGGCGATGCCCAGGTTCAGGTGGTTGCCTCCCATGTTCTTCTTCATGCCCAGGCGGGTGTGCCCATCGAGGGCCCGCCCGCACCAGACCATGGCGTTCTTGAAGGCCCCCGCGCGCAGGTGCAGGATGCCCAGCAGGTTCGCCGACCGGGCGCACTCCAGCTGGTTGCCGAGGACCTTGAACAGGGAATACGCAGCCTCGATGTCCTCGCGGGCCCGCTGGGGATCGCCCAGGTGGGAGTAGGTGTAGCCCCGCACGAAGAGATAGTCGGCGATGGCCGGCGGCAGCCGCCGGCGGTTGGCGTCGATGTACCGGGTCGCCTGTTCGACGACCTGACGGTACTCGCCGCGCTTGCAGGCGAAGGAAAGCTGGATGGCGTCCAGTGCCGCCAGGTCCCCCGGTTCCAGCCCCCAGCGGCCGGCCGAGGCATGCAGGACCTCGAACTCGCCGAACAGGTCGAGCTGGTACAGGCACCTGGCCCAGAGCAGGACGCCATCCTTGATCGTCGGAACATCAGGTCCCGGCACCAGGGCCACCGGAACGCCTTCACCCGAGGGAACGGCGTCCAGGGCGCACCGCACCCGGTCCAGGGCCGTCCGGTAGTCCTCGGCCACGAACGCTTGATACGCCGCGCGCCAGGCGTCGGGCGCCAGCGGCAAGTCCTGAAGTCTACCGCCCGTGGGCAATGCGGGCGGAGCCGAGCGAGGGTTGTCGTTTCGCATCAGTGGGCCTCCGCACCGCTGCCTTGATCGTCCAGGAACACGAGTTGGATGAAGATGACCCCGTCCTTGAACTCGGGCAGGATCAGGATCCTGGTCCCATCGCCCAGGACCGGCAGGAACCAGCTCCCGGTCGGGCTCCGGTAACCCAGATCGTTGTGCAGGTCGTCGTCGGTGTCCCCGCCGCCGCCCCCGGTGCCGAAATCGTTGCCGTCGATGGGATCTCCCTCGTCGCCGCCGGTTCCGCCGTGGCCGTTGCTGATCTGCTTCACGGCCGACGCTGCGCCGGGGAGGCACAGGCCCAGGAAGAACAGGAACGACAGGATGAATGAAGCCGGACGGCTCCAGATGGTATCGAGCAGGGTCTTCATGATCTACTCCCGAAAGCAGTGTCCGGATCCGCCCTTCGGAGCGAAATCAGGAAGCGGATCAACAAGCATCCGGACGAGGTGACATGGCGAACTCGTCTATATGTACGGAGATTGGGGAGGAAAGAAAAGAGCCTGGATGTTATCTTGTTCGGGCTGGAACAAGCCACGCCGCACGGGCCCGGGCCCTTGCGGCTTCGCTCATCCTCGAGGAGACGACATGGCAGACATGGAATACCGGTTCCTGGGCAAGTCGGGATTGAATGTCTCGGCGCTCTCCTTCGGATCCTGGGTCACCTTCCACGACCAGCTCGACGTGGCCGGCGCCCTCGACTGCATGACCGCCGCCTACGCTGCGGGCGTCAACTTCTTCGACAACGCCGAGGTCTACGCCGCCGGCCGGTCCGAGACCATCATGGGCGAGGCCATCAGGAAATCCGGCTGGCGCCGGGAGGACCTGGTCCTGTCCACCAAGATCTTCTGGGGCGGGCGCCCCAACCCCGACGGCGACGGGTACCTGTACGGAGTGAACGACAGGGGCCTGTCCCGCAAGCACATCCACGAGGGCACCAACGCCGCCCTGAAGCGCCTGCAGGTCGATTACGTCGATCTGATCTTCTGCCACCGGCCCGACGTCGACACGCCCCTGGAGGAGACGGTGTGGGCCATGCACCAGGTGATCCAGCAGGGCAAGGCCCTGTACTGGGGAACCAGCGAGTGGTCGGCGGCCCAGATCCGGCAGGCCTACGACATCGCCCGGCGGGAGCACCTGGTCCCCCCGACCATGGAGCAGCCCCAGTACAACATGCTGCACCGGGACCGCGTGGAGGCCGAATACGCCAACCTCTACGACGAGATCGGGCTGGGGACCACCATCTGGAGCCCCCTGGCCTCGGGCGTCCTGACCGGCAAGTACAACGACGGCATCCCCGCCGGCTCGCGGCTGACCCTGAAGGACTACCAGTGGCTGCGGGACATCGTGGACAGCCCCCGGGGCAAGGCCAACATCGAGAAGGTCAAGGGGCTCATGCCCCTGGCCGCCGAGCTGGACTGCACCATGGCCCAGCTGGCCATCGCCTGGTGCCTGGTCAACGAGGACGTCAGCACCGTGATCACCGGAGCCAGCAACGCGGCCCAGGTGGCGGAGAACATGAAGGCCCTGGACGTGGTTCCCCTGCTGACGCCCGAGGTGCAGGAGCGCATCGAGACCATCCTGGACAACCGGCCCGAGCCCGAGAAGAACTGGAGAGGATAGCCATGAGGAAGGTGCTGATCGTGACCGCTCTGACCGGAATCCTGGCCGGGGCCGCGGGGCCCGGCTCCGCCAACCCCCTGCTGGAAACCTGGGACACCCCCTTCGGGACCCCGCCCTTCGACCGGATAGCCGTCGCGCACTACGAGCCCGCCATCATGCAGGGCATGGCCGAACACGAACAGGAGATCGCCGCCATCGCCGGGAACCCGGAGCCTGCGACCTTCGCCAACACCATCGCGGCCCTGGATGCCGCCGGGGCGCTCCTGGACCGGTCCGCCACCCTGTTCGGAGCCATGAACGGGACGATGACGAGCGACGAGATGCAGGAGATCGCCCGGCGCCTGGCCCCCTTGCGCAGCCGGCACCGCGACGCCATCCTGCTGGATCCGGCGCTGTTCGCCCGCGTCAAGGCCGTTCACGACCGGCGCGAGGATCTGGACCTTGACCGGGAGCAGCAGATGCTGCTCCAGGAGACCTGGAAGCGCTTCGTGCGGGGAGGCGCCAACCTCTCCGCCGGAGACAAGGAGAAGCTGAAGGCCCTGAACGAGGAGCTATCCCTGCTGTCCCTGCAGTTCGGGGAGAACGTCCTGAAGGAAACCAACCGGTTCGAGATGGTGATCGAGGACGAGGCCGGCCTGGCAGGGCTGCCCCCTGCTGTGGTCGCCGCGGCGGCGGAAGCAGCGGCCGAACGGGGGCACCCGGGCAAGTGGGCCTTCACCATCCACAAGCCCAGCCTCATTCCCTTCCTGCAGTACAGCACCGATCGGGAGGCCAGGCGCCGGATGCTGACCGCCTACTCCCGGGTTGGCGACCACGGGGACGAACTGGACAACAACGCCGCCCTGGCCCGCATCGCCGCCCTGCGCACCGAGCGGGCCAACCTGCTGGGCTTCCCCAGCCATGCCCATTACGTCCTGGACGACAACATGGCCAAGACCCCCGAGGCCGTCTACGGACTGCTGGATCGGATCTGGCCGGCCGCCCTGGACCGCGCCCGGGCCGAGGCCGCCGAATTCCAGGCCATGATCGACGCCGAGGGCGGCGGATTCCCGCTCGAGGCCTGGGACTGGTGGTTCTACGCGGAGAAGGTCAAGAAGGCCAGGTACGACCTGGACGAATCCATGCTGCGGCCCTACTTCGAACTCGAGAACGTACGACAGGGGATGTTCGAGGTCGTGCGGCGACTCTTCGGCATCACCTTCACCGAGCGGCCCGACATCCCGGTGTATCATCCGGACGTGAAGGCCTACGAGGTCAAGGACGCCGACGGGACCACCGTGGCCGTCTGGTACAGCGACTACTTCCCCCGGGCCAGCAAGCGCGGCGGCGCCTGGATGAACTCCTTCCGCAAGGAACACTACCAGGACGGCGCGCGCCGGATCCCGGTGATCTACAACGTGGGCAACTTCACCAAGCCCACCGCCGACCAGCCCAGCCTGCTGAGCGTCGACGAGGTCAAGACCATGTTCCACGAGTTCGGGCACGGGCTGCACGGCATGCTCTCGGACTGCCGTTACAGGACCCTGTCGGGGACCGCGGTCGCCCGCGACTTCGTGGAACTGCCCTCCCAGATCATGGAGAACTGGGCCCTGGAGCCCGAGGTCCTCGACCTCTACGCCCGCCATTACCTGACGGGCGAGAGGATCCCGGACGATCTGGTGGAAAAGCTCCAGGCCAGCACGCACTTCAACCAGGGCTTCGAGACCACCGAGTACCTGGCCGCCTGCTACCTGGACCTGGACTGGCACACCCTCACCGACACGAAGGAGCGTGATCCCGCCTCCTTCGAGAAGGCCGCCCTGGAGCGGATCGGCCTGATCGACCAGATCACCGTGCGGTACCGGAGCCCCTATTTCCGGCACGTCTTCGCGGGGGGCTACTCCGCCGGATATTACTCCTACATCTGGGCCGAGGTCCTGGACGCCGACGCCTTCGCCGCCTTCAAGGAGACCGGGGACATCTTCGACCCCGCAACGGCCCGGTCGTTCCGGAAGCACATCCTGGCCGCCGGCGGCGCCGAGGAACCCATGGTCCTCTACCATCGGTTCCGGGGATCCGAGCCGGGTATCGAACCCTTGCTGAAGAGGAAGGGCCTCGACGGCTGATCCGGTTTTTGACGATGGGGGCGGTTTTGCCGCCCCTATTTTTATTTATAATATTTTTTTATAACTGTTTTCTTTATATAGTCCCGTTTTTATTGCGTTTCTGTTGAGTTTTCTCCCTGGATTTGATAGGCTGGCCGTCTTCAAGACCGGAGGGGAGAATCCCGGACTTGATTTGATAAATTTTTTTCCAGGGGGGATCCCCACATCCCCCATCTCGCCAACCACGAAGGGGGTTCGCCATGTCCTCACCAAGGGCTCGCGTTCTCGGCATCGGTATTCTGGCCCTGCTTCTGGCATTCACGGTTTCCACCAGCTCGGCCGAACCCATCACCCGACCCCACCACCCCGACGAGATCATCATCAAGTTCAAGGACACCGCACCTCAGTCACAGAAGGACGCGATCCTGGCCGACATCGGCGCCGTCCAGCTCAAGCACTTCAAGCGCATCAAATCCGACCACAAGAGACTGAACGCCATCACCGCGGATGAGGCCATCGGCCGCTACAAGAACCATCCCGCGATCGAGTACATCGAGCCCAACTACATCCTCTCGGTGAACGACTTCCCCGACGACCCGCGGTTCCCCGAGCTGTGGGGCATGTTCAACGAGGGGCAGACCGGGGGAACGCCCGGGGCGGACATCAGC
>JAHJTW010000311.1 GCA_018829565.1 bacterium
CCCTGGTGATCTGGCGTCGCGAGGCGTCCACTCACGGCACGGCCGCTTCCTGGAACGTCAGCATCGGGAACGACGTCACCGGGGTGGACGACGGGGACGGGACGGTGCCCCGGATCGCGGCCTCACGGCTGGTCGGGGCGGCCCCCAACCCGTTCAACCCCCGCACGGAGATCGTCTTCGAGACGGCGACGGCCGGGACCTGCGACCTGGCCATCCACGACCTGCGCGGCCGGCTGGTGCGCAAGCTGGTGACCGGCGAGGTGCCGCAGGGGCGCCACACCGTGGTCTGGGACGGCCTGGACGAGGCGGGACAGAGGACTCCCAGCGGCCTGTACGTGGCGAGGATGGTGACCGGGAGCGGGGAAACGAGCCTGCTCAAGCTGACCTTGGTCAAATGATCTGACGAGGAGACATCACCGGGGCCCGGGGTGAAAGCCGCGGGCCCCTCCCGGCCCCCGGCTCTTGGTCCCCGGCTTCAATGCCGAAGGGTTTTATGATAAAATGATTTCAACAAAGGGCGGTCCGCCCGCCGCCCATGGGAGGGACATCCGCCTGGGGGGTCGTGGGTCATGGTGAAACGCGTCTGTATCCTCTTATTGGCGGCAGGAGCGATCCTGCCGATGGCCGGCGGTCCGGCCGTCGCCGCCATCGTCAACCACATCGAGTTCCAGCAGCTGACATTTTCCCCGCCGGACCCCGAAGTGCCGGCCGAGCCGCCCAGCCAGGTCGGCCGGATCTTCGTCTTCTACGAGAAGGATGCCCTGCCGGGTTACCTGAACGTCGCGGCGGTCATTCCCGGGGTGTCCCCGGAGCCGGTCTGGATCATCCGCAACATGGTCATGCCCGACTTCACCATGGGCCCGCCGACGGAGGAGGTGGCCAAGCGCTTTCCCCTGTCCGTCCTGGGTCTGGCCGAGATGGAACCCTGTCCGCCCCTGAACTACGCCATCTCCCTGACGAACGTCCCGTTCACGGACCAGGAGGGCGAGGTCTGGGCCCTGACCGCGGTCCTGGACCGGATGGGTCCGGTCATGCAGGTCACGGTCGCCCAGGGCGCGGGGATGGCGGCCGTGGTGGACACCCTGGTCACGCAGCCCATGCCGGCGGATCCTGCACCGCAATTCGCCTCGTACCAGGCGGGATTGCTGATCGAGGACCACACCATGATCGGGTGCGAGATGCACAACATTCCCCTCGACACCCTCAGCCGCAAGGGGGACTGGAACGGCTGCGTGCCCGCCAGCTGCGCCAACAGCCTTCACTGGCTGAAAGACAAGCACGGCGACATCAACTTCCCCGGCGACGAGAGGCAGACCTTCAACGAGCTCAGCGCCCTGATGAACCGCCTCTACCAGAAGGGCGTGAACGTGAAGGACATGGCCCGGGCCAAGCTGGACTTCATCGAGGCCCACGGCCTGCCCATCCACGTCAAGGTGCAGAACTACTTCTCCGACGGGGACATTTCCAGCAGCAGCGGCAAGTCGAAGGCCACCGACACTGACGGCGGCGGCCTGCAGACCCTGCCCAAGAAGGACTGGCTGTTCAGCGAGGCCGCCAAGGGCGAGGACGTCGAGATCTGCTACGGATTCTGGTACAAGGAAGCCGGCAAGTGGAAGCGGGCCGGCGGGCACGCCGTGGCCCTCAGCGGCACGAGCACCGTCCTGGGCATTCCCACCATCCACATCAAGCACGACGAGGAGCAGGCCGACGGGACGGGAAACATCCAGGAGGAGGTGCCCATCGACGTGACCCCGTCGGGGGGCATGGAACTCCTCGGCCAGGGCGGGAAGTGGGCCCACGCACCGGGGGGACCGGTCTATGAACATCGCGCCTTCGTCGACGGAGTGGTCAGCGAGAGCCGCGATCCGGCGGTCACGCCTCCTCCGGCCTCCGAGACCTTCAGCGGCTACTGCCAGCAGTTCACGCGCACGATCCCGCCGGGCAAGTCCCTGTACATGGCCTTCCCCGACGTCTACTTCCGCTGCCTGAACGTGACCATCTACCGCTGGGACCGTTCCACCAACCCGCCGACCCAGGTCAAGGAGGGCGAGTGGAACCGCAACGACAACAGCATGCGGGAAATGCACAACACCAGCTCCGTCCCGGTCACCTACACCTTCCACAACGACGACTACGTGCCGAGCGCCTTCGACTACACGCCCTGGACGGTGGGGCTGAGCATCGGCACGCCCAGCGGGACCAAGACCACCTCGCCCTACGACACGGGCGCGTGGGGCGGGTTCTCCGTCGGCTGGTCGGACAGCAGTGCCGCCGAGTTCGGGCCCATCACGGCGCCGGCGGTCATGGTCGATGTCGGCCCGGGTTGCAACCTTTCCGGCGTGCCCGCCCGGCTCTCGGCCGTTCCCGGCGCGGGAGTCCAGCACCTGGACGTCTACGAGATGGTGCCCGGCTGGAATCCGGGCTGGGATCAGCTCGCGTTCGTCCTGGACGTGGTGGAAGTGACTTCGCCGGGCTTCCTGGACGTGATGCTGCAGGGGTCGGGAGAGATGGTCTCCATCCCCATCGCCGCTCCCGGCCGCTACGAACACCAGTGGACCTGGCCCCACCCACCCGCCCCGGAGGTCCACGTCCTGCTGACGCCCCAGGGAGGGCTGGACGTGATGCTGGATTGCATCGGGCTGCCGGCGTCCGGCTGGCTGTCGGGGGTGGAGGATGAGGCGGAGGTGCCGTCCCGGCCGGTGCTGACGTCGGTCGCCCCGAACCCCTTCAACCCCCGCACCGAGATCGTCTTCGAGACCGCCGTGGCCGGGAACTGCGACCTGGCCATCCACGACCTGCGCGGCCGGCTGGTGCGCCGGCTGGTGGCGGGAGAAACCGCGTCCGGCCGCCACACCGTGGTCTGGGACGGCCTGGACGAGGCGGGACAGCAGGCGCCCAGCGGGGTTTACGTGGCGAGATTGGTCGACGGGAGCGGGGAAACGAGCCTGCTCAAGCTGACCCTCGTCAAATAGTCCGCGTCTCTTTTCCGGGTTGAACATCCGGTCGCCGGGCCCAGGTGGTTCGGCGACCGGCGTCTTTCAGCTCGTCTTCGTGGTCCTCTGCTGAAGACGGCGCGAACCTGTTTCCGGGCAAGGGAACGGTACCCGGCTCAAATACTTGACAAAAATTGTAATCTTTTTAGCTTTGACCACGACGAGGCCCCCCGGGGGGCTGCCAGTGGAATCAAACAGGGAGAAACCCCTCATGCCATACCCCGAGCAGATGGTGGCCCCCATGCGGGCCGAGCTGACCTCCAGCGGCGTCCAGGAACTGCGCACGCCGGCCGAGGTCGACGATTTCTTCGCGCAGACCCAGGGTACCGCCCTCCTGCTGGTCAACTCGGTGTGCGGATGCGCGGCCGGCAGCGCCCGTCCCGCCGTCCTGAAGGCCATGGAGCACACGACGCGGCCGGACCGCTTCGCCACCGTCTTCGCCGGCCAGGATGTGGAGGCGACGCAGCGCGCCCGCGAGCTCATCGGGGACGTGCCGCCGAGCAGCCCGTCGGTGGCGGTGATGAAGGACGGCGAGCTCGTGCACTTCGTTCCGCGGCACCTGATCGAGGGCCGGTCCGCCGAGGACGTCGCCCGCGATCTGGCCGCAGCGTTCGACGACATCTGCAACTGATCCCCGGCCGGATCCAGGAGTGAAGGAAGAACCATGGGCACATTTCACGATACCAGGGACCCCCTCCACGGCATCACGGTGGTCGCCACGACCCGGGACACCGTCTTCGTGGGCCGTTGCCATGAGCGAGCGGAGGGGACGGTCGTCCTGGTCGATGCCGACGAGCACAGCGAGGGCCAGGACGGCAAGACCAACGCCGAGTACCTCGCCCGCGCGGCCCGGTTCGGGGTCTGGAAGAAGCACGACCGCATCGTGCTGGATGCGGCCGATCTTGCGAGCCTCGCGCCGCTGAGCGATTTCTACGGCCGACCGGGCCAGGCGGCGACGAAGCGTGCGGAGGAATCCGGCCCTCCGCCGGCTGTCGACCACACCGCAGGGGAAACGGCCGGCTCGGCAGGCGAGGACCAGCCGGTGGTCTTGACGCCGGCCGCGGTCGCCGAGGTGAAGCGGTTGCTGGCCGCCGAGGCCGAGCCCGGCCTGGGCCTGCGCCTGGGCGTCGCCGGGGGCGGTTGTTCGGGCCTGACCTACAAAACCGAGTTCTCGGCCCGCCGCGACGGCGACGTGGTCGTCCCCGAGGACGGCTTCGAGGTCTACCTCGACCGCAAGAGCGCGATCTACCTGCGCGGGATCACCCTGGATCACCAGTCCGGCCTGGGCGGCAAGGGATTCCAGTTCCAGAACCCCAACGCCACCAACACCTGCGGCTGCGGCGAAAGCTTCGCGGTGTGATGGCTTCGGCCGCAACGGACCTCTGCCGCGCCGCGCGCCGCACCGGGCTGACCGTCCGCTGGGACGGCTGTCCGGGCCTGGGCGCCCTGCTGGTTGCGGGCCCGGACGCGGGGACCTTCCTGCAGGCCCAGCTGACCAGCGACGTCCTGGGCCTGGGGCCCGGGGACGCGCAGCCGTCCGCCCGCCTGCAGCGCAACGGCGCGGTGACCGCCCTGGCCGCCGTGTACCGGCTGCCCGACCGCGGGCAACCCTTTCCCTCGTACCTGATCATCGGCCGGGCTTCGGCTCTCGGTTCCCTCAAGGCGGATCTGGAGTCCTTCGTCATCGCCGAGGACGTCATGATCGAGGAGGCGACGGCGGAGTTCACGGGGCTGGCCGTGGAGGGGCCCGAAGCGGAGGCCATGCTCGAGGGGCATGACCTCGCCGCGGAAGGAGCCGTGGTGGTTCCCCTCTCCTTGACCGGAGATCCCGGCGGGATCGTCCTGTGTCCCCCGGGGGGCGCCGGCGCCCTCGAGGCCTTGAAGAAAGCTGCGGCCGCGAAGGGATTCGTGGACCTGGACGCCGAAGAATCCGCCCCGCAGGCCTGGGACTGGCTGCGCATCGAGGGCGGGACCCTGCTGGCGGGCCCGGATTTCGAGCCCGGCAAGACGTTGTTGCCCCAGACGGGGCTCGAACAGCAGGTCGTCAGCTGGACCAAGGGTTGCTACCGGGGCCAGGAGGTGGTCGCCCGCGTCCGCACCTACGGCTCGGTGCCTCGGGCCTTGCGCGGCCTGGTGATCCACGAACCCCTGGGCATCGCGCCGGGATCCCTGCCGCCGGCCGGCTCCTCCTTGCAGACCACGGAGGGAGTGACCATCGGAACCTGGGCCTCCGTGGGGTATTCCGTGGTCTGGGACCGGCCGGTGGCGCTCGTCTACCTGGACAAGGCGAACCGGGCGCCGGGGTTGCGCCTCGATCTGGAGGTGGATGAGGTCCAGCTCGAGGGCGAAGTCGTCCTGCTTCCCTTCCATGCGGCCGCCAGCTGCGGAGAACAGGCGAACCGGCTCTACGATCGGGCCGTCCGCAGCTTCAGCGCGGGCGCCGACACGAGTGCGATCGCGCTCCTGGAGCAGGCGCTCCGCCTGGATCCCCACCACACCGAGGCCGTCGAGGTGCTCGGCGTGATCCTCGGGCGCACCGGGCGGTTCCACGAAGCCATCGACGTGTTCAAGCGGCTGGAGGAACTGGCCCCCGACGAACCCATGGTCCACACCAACCTCTCCCTGTTCTACATGAGGATCGGCGACAAGGACGAGGCCGAGCGCCAGAAGTCCCTCGCCACGCTCAAGAAGTTCGGCGAGGGTCTGAGCGAACAGGAGATCCGGGAGCGCGAGGCCCGCGAGGCCCGGGAACGCCGCGCCGACGCCGAACGCCGGCGCCACATGTTCGCCGAGGTGCTGGAGGTGGACCCGGAGGATCCCCTGGCCTTGATGGGCATGGGCAACGCCATGCTCGATCTGGAGGATCTCGCGGCCGCCGAGGAGTACCTGGGCCGGGCGCTGGAGGTCCAGAAGGACAACAGCCCCCTCTACGTGTCGCGGGGCAAGGTCCTCGAGCGTCTCGGCCGCCCCGACGAGGCGGCCGCCGTCTACCGCCGGGGCGTCGACGTCGCCAGCCGCAAGGGCGACCTGATGCCCCTGAAGGAACTGGAGCACCGGCTCGTCCTGCTCGGCCGTTCCTGATTCCCCGATCAATTCCTGAAGTTCCGGGCGTCGATGCCGTGCTTGCGCAGCTTCGACCTCAGGGTGTTGGGGTTCAGGCCCAGCATGGCCGCCGCTCCATCCGTCCCCTCGATCCTGCCGCGGGAGGCGGTCAGGGCGGTCTCGAGGTGGCGGACGATCACCTCGTCCAGGGGGGCGATCTCGCCGTTCGCGGTGCGCGCCGCGGGCTCCCTGGTGCGGTGTACGCTGAGCCCCTTGCGGGTGGAGATGCCCAGCGCCTTGCCGATCTCAAGGCTGCGGCCCTCGCCCAGGATCACCGCCCGGTCGATGACCGATCCCAGTTCGCGGACGTTGCCGGGCCAGGGATAGGCCGCCAGCATGGCCAGATCCTCGGCCCGGGGCGCCCGGGGGCGGAATCCGAACCGGCGTGCGGCCCGGCGGGCCAGCATGTCCACCAGGGCCGGAATGTCCTGCAGGCGGTCGCGCAGCGGCGGCAGCAAGAGAGGGAACACGGCGAGGCGGTACCACAGATCCTCGCGGAACTCCCCGGTCTTGACCATCGCAGCGAGGTCGGCGTGGGTGGCGGCGATGACGCGCA
>JAHJTW010000312.1 GCA_018829565.1 bacterium
GCCGCCGCCTATCACTCCAGGTCCATTGGCAGCGGCGGGCGGGAGCTGAGCGCCCTTCAGCCTCGGGACTGGGGGCACGATGTCGCCTACAGCATGGACGCCGATGGATACGTCCTTGCGTTCGCGCAGGCTACGAAGGGATTATGACAACCCGATTGGATCGCCCCTGGGGACTTGTTCTGGCGTTAGCCATACTCAAGGCTATCCCTTATTGGGGATGGGGCCGGAGAGGGTGAAACTCGATGAGCTTCCCCTCCAAGGATGTGGCCAGGCCCTACGCCCCCTCCCTCCTGAGCAGATCCTTGAGTTCATCCTTGCCCAAGAGGATGGAGCTGTCGCAGACCCGTTGCAGCGGCCAGCCCACGTTCGGGACGGCCCAGAAGGCGTGGATCACCCTTCTCCCCGTCCGCTTCACCGCCTCGACCAGGGGGATGTAGTCCTCGTCCGCAGCGAAGAGGATCGCGTCGTCGAACGAGTCGTTCATGCAATATTCCAGCATCTGGACGGTGAGCTGGGTGTCGACTCCCTTTTCGGTGAAGTCCAGCTGCTCGTCCATGAGTTCGGACAGCCTCCAGGCGTAGGCGGACATCATCTCCTGGGGGATCAGCCCTTGCTCCTTCAGCTGGATGACCCGCCGGCCGAGTTCCTCCCGGGCGCCCCGGGCCCTGGCGTTCAGGTCGGCGGCCTTCAGGAAGAAATCCATCGCCTCCTTGCCCTGGCCCGATGCGGCGAAAAGATCCTTGGCCCACTCGAACGCGGGACCGTGCTTGAGCTGCACCCTGCGCAGGACCATGCGTCCGCAGTGCAGGTCGGTGAACGAGCTGCGGCCGTCCACCTGCCTGACCAGATCCTGGAAGGTCCGCTGGACGGCCCTGGCGCGGTAGGCCTCATGTTCGTGGACCCGCAGGTTGTGCATGTACGGGCCGTCATCCCGGTCCTCAGCCTCGACCGGCGTGGCGGTGTAGAGGTTCAGGCGGATGAACTCCCTGTCCTCCCCCGCAAGCAGCCGGCCGAGCTTCTCGAAGTCGATCTCCGCGAAGGGCCCGGCATCCCCGGCCAGGTGGGGATTCTTCTTCAACGTGTCCCGCAGGGCGCTGTAATCCACGAAGACCATGGTCCTTCTCTGGGGTCCTCTGGCCATGGGAATTCCTCCTGGATCGGATTCGTGGGGGCACGGCACGGCCCCATGCCCGGGATCGTTTCGTGGGGTGGGCAAACAAACCCTATACAACCTCAATATGGCTTTGAATAGGGGGGAATCGAAATCTATTTGATCAGAACCGCCCGCCTCGTCTCCGCCTGGCCCCCAGCTTCGAGCCGGAAGAGGTACGTCCCGCTGGCCGCTTGCCGGCCCGAGGCGTCCCGGCCGTCCCAATGGGCCTCGTGGCGCCCCTGGGCGACGACCTCCCCGCTGAGGAGGGTCTGACCAGCCTGCCTTGAAGGTCGAACACGTGCAGGCTCACTGCGTTCTGGGCGGGCAGCTCGAAGGCCACCGTGGTCGTCGGGTTGAAGGGGTTGGGGATAAATTTTCAACGGTTTAGGACGGAGGCTCCACTCCGCAATCAGCCCCCCTATTCATTTCCCTATGGCACGTTGAAGTAGGTCTGCTCGCCATCTCCTGTCTGAACGCGGAGACGGCGCCCGAGTACGCGGACGGCAACCGAGGTCCGATTCGTGCCCCCACACCTCTTCTTGGCGAGACCCTCAAGAGCGAAAACAAAGTCGATCGTCGCAGGGTGTCCGGATGTGGCTGCAATGACGGCTTCCGCCTCATCGATGGTCATATTCACACGAAAGGTCGTAATCTCCTTGGAATTCAAGCTACCGTGACGTGGAACATCTCAAGATGAAGATCATCGCGGGGTTCTTGCCGGGGTAGCCAAAATCGGCCATAATTGGCCCGGACTTTCCCGAGAAATTCGAAATTCCTTTGGGTATTGGGCTTGGGGGCACGCTGAACATCGTGATATACTGAACTCAGGATCTCTCCAGGCGGAAGTCGAATTCAGGCCGTTTTGTTCGATTTTTGACCCGGTTTTGTATTCCACCGATCGGCCTTTCAACTCCTACCCGGATTGACGCGTTCCGCAGGATTTGTTGTTATGCCACAGAAATGGCAGGCACGGAATATCGTGACCAATATATGGCTGGCGACTGTCAGTTTAATTTGTGCCGCCCACATGCCGGGTTCTGTTGAGGGCCAATGCTCGAACAGAATAGCATTGTCGGACTCGGCATATTTCAAATGCGGTACGACCGTATATTCAAATTGCACAATTGATGTCCGGGTCGACTCAGAGGGAATATGGATAAATGAGATTTTGGTGGAGCACATCCCGACATTCGAGGAAGCCTATGCGGGGAAAGCCGGGGAAAAATACAGAGCGACAAAAATTTATCGAAAAGCAATTGAAAGTGGGCTGGATGATAGTTCGGCAATTGAAAGAGTAATAAATGCCGAGAGTCGTCTTGTGCGAATGTGCAGTGATCAGCTCAAGGATATCCTTTTGAGGGAAGAGTCTGAGGTCATTGCAAAGGAAATCCATCAAGACAGCCTCTGTTTGCTTTTTGATTGTCATTTAGAGTGGGTAGATGAACTTGGCAGGGCTTCGTTGAAGACCAATCTATCTGAGGGCACTGCGGTATTAAATGCAGTTTGTGGCGGTGTTGGGCCCCCGACACAGAACAATCAGACCTCAGATCTCCACTCAATGAGAGTTAATGATTCATGCAGGTGGCTTGAAAGGGCAAAGGGGTTCCTTGAATCAGGAAAAGGAGGCCCATTTATAGCAGTTATACTCCACTTGGGAGGCTATGCTTCGGGTAATGGAAAGACCCGAGATCAGGTCGCTGAATTCTTGGATACAGCGCCCTGATTTTGAATGGAAAGGCGTGACATAACGGTAGCTTGCACCGGCCGCCTGCGGCCGTCACGCCGTTTGCAGAGCAAGCGTCGCGCCGGCCCGGCCCTTCGGGCCTTTGCGTGCGCCGGTGAAGCACAACGTTGGGCATTTTTGACATTTCTTTCGACCGGGTATAGCTCGATCGTGGGTAGGGAGTCCTGTGCGTTCAGCAGTTTCGGTATCGCTATTGGTGCTCGTATCTGTGTGTTTGGCCCCGCCCCGGGCCGATGGCGAACCACCCGTGGTTTCCGAGGCCGTTTGTCGAATTCAAAATTCGGCAATACCACGCGATGGCAATCAGGTGATACATCCGCGCGAACTTTGGAGCTGTGGGGGCGAAAGCGACGATTTCCTTTTCGGGTTCATCATTACGGCGGAAGCCGATCCGGAAGGCGACGTCTATCTTCTCGACCGCTGGCTCGGGATGGTGCACGTTATCGGACCCGACGGACAGATGTTGCGACAGCTTTGCCGCCAGGGAGAGGGACCCGGAGAAACAAATCAACCTACAGATCTGACTTGGTTGCCGGAAGGCGAGCTTGGCATCGTGCAGCCATCACCGGGCCGCCTCGTTCGGATCGACCGATTCGGGAATCCAGCAGGTGATATTGTGCCTGATGGCGTCTCGGCACGGGCGGCGCAGTTCGGCTTTCTCACCGAGGCGGCCTGGCGGGGTGGCGCTCTTGCCTACAGCGGAAGCCAAACGAATTTTAAGGATGGATCGTTGGAAAGGTCCAGCTTTCTTGCCTTTTGCGATCTGAACACCGGTGCGGAATTCGCGCGCGTTCTCCAAAAAGATTTCTCGGACGACGGGCGTACCGCGCTCAAGGAATCGGACCAATACTGGATCCATGAGGGGCGTTGGTGTTTGGGCCCCGAGGGAAAGATCTACACGGCCCCCCAGCGTGATGCATATGTGGTGAACGTATATGGCACCGGCGGACGGCTCGAGCGGATTATCGAGCGTGAATACGAACCCTGGCACCGCACGAAGGAAGAGCGGGACGTTTTACAGAAGCGCCACACCAGGCCGGATGACGAGTGGGGCGGCGGCCGCGAAGTGCAGATTTCAGCAGATGACCCCTGTGTCGCCGAGTTGCGCGTCACCGACAGGGGCGAGTTGTGGGTAAGGCATAGCCGAAGCAGTCACGATCAAGCTCCGGGGGTATTCGCGACTTGGGACGTGTTTGCTGCTGACGGTACCTACTCGCGCACCGTGTCAGTCGTTGTTGCCGGCGACCCCGGCGAAGATCGCCTTTTGTTCCTCAATGATAGTCGTCTACTCGTTATTCATGGCTACTTTGAAGCGAGCGACGCGATGTGGGGGGAAGGGGCGACCTGGGACCAAGAAGAAGTCGGTGAAATAGTCTGCTATGATGTGTCACCCTAGAGCTGGAAATGCGCCCTCGTTGATATCGACTAGAAATATCGAGCGAGACATGACAAATCGAACTGCAATATGTTGGGGTTTTGTTCGAACGAAAGCCTAACAGCAGCTTTCGCCGGCCCGGACCTTCGGGCCTCTGCGTGCGCCGGTGAAGCACAACGTTGCCCGTATAGTGGGGGTGTCTGCATGAAGGCCGTTCTTATCTTTGCTGTTGGGGCTGTTCTCGCGACCGGCCTGTCCGGATGTGCGTGCCGCCCGTGTAATCTATTGCCGGAACAGATGCTTCGTGCATCCGACTGCGAGCAAGCCATTGCGGAGGATTGCGGGATACAGTTTTCGGTCACCACTATCGAGCGGGCTGGTCAGTTGTATGAAGGCGACCAGTTGGGGTACGTTGGTTCTGATTCACGCTACCACTATTTCAGGTGGTTCACAAAAATAGTCCACTACCCGGATCAGCCTGCTGGTATCGCGATTGACAGAGCCGAGTACACACCCGAAGATGAGTTTCGTGTCTGCGAACCTGGCCGCATTGGAGGACCACTATTCCCGCACCATACTGATCGATGAAGTCGTGCAACCTGATTGTCTGGCGGGTGCCCGGCTCCGAAGTGGGGCGCGAAGATCACCAATAGGCCGGATCCGCCCTCTTCATCTGTCCGCTGAACCCCTTTCCCGGTAACCAAATCTCCCCCAATTGCGTCACTACTTTCATCGACACCTTCCACCCATTGTCGGGTCCGCTCATCGAGCGCCTGCACCGAACCCAGGGAAGCCGCCGCCATGAAACACTTCTTCCTTTCGCTGGTATTGTTGACTGCTCCGGCTCTTTGCCTGGCTGGTTCAACCGCTGCCCCCCGTCTGATCGACACCGACGGCCCCACCCAGGGAATCCAGACCCTGGCTGTGCAGGAGCTGTGGCGCGTCGGGGGCCTCGACGACGACCTCATCTTCGGCCGCATCACCGACGTCAAGATGCACCCGGACGGCTGCGTCTACATCCTGGACAACCAGCTGTGCCAGGTGGTGGTCGTCTCGCCCGAGGGTGAACACCTGCGGAACCTCAGCCGCGAGGGCGACGGGCCCGGCGAACTGCGCCAGCCCATGGGGCTCGTGTTCCTGGCGGATGACGTTCTCGGCGTCGGGCTGGGATTCCCGGCCAAGCTCGTCACCCTCGGGCTGGACGGGACACCCATCGCCACCCACTACCCCGTCGGCGCACCCGCCGAGGGCAACGTCGCGGTCATGATCAGTCTCCACTTCCAGGACGGCGTGCTGGCGGCCAGCGGCGGCAGCATCGTGTTCGCTCCCGTCGGGGAGAGCCACACCGACCGTTTCCTGTCGGTGGGCGACGCCTCGTTCGGCAAGTTCCACCGGATACTGCTGAGGCAGACCCCGATCGATCCTGCCGGGCTCCAGTTCGTCGAAGCTGACCAGTACTACTTCGACCGCAGCTGGACCCTCGGCCCCCAGGGCCGCATCTACGCACCCATGATGAGGGCCGCGTACGAGATCTCCGAGCTCGACACCGCCGGCAACCTGGTCCGGGTCTTCGGTCGGAAGTACACGCCGCGCAAGCGGACCGGTGCCGAGAAGGAGCTGATCTCTCCGGTCATCAACACCGGAACAAACGATAGATCGCAGTGGAAGATCGAGGATCACGACGACTGTATCTCGCGGATCATGGTCGATCCCGCCGACGGCTCGGTCTGGGTCCTCACCCCCCATGGCCACGAGGATCAGCCCGACGGCATCCTGGAGACCTGGGACGTCTTCTCCCCCACCGGCGAGTACCTCCGGCAGGTGGCGGTCCCGTTGGGGCATGAGATGGTCGAAGGAACATGCTTCCTGATGGGTCAGGACCGAATGGTGGTCATCCGCGGGAACCAGAGCCCGCGCGGGGACGGCGAGGTTGAGGATGAGGCCGAGGCCGAACCTCTCGAGGTGATCTGCTACGCGATCCGGTGAACCGGGTGAATCGGCTCAGGGGGACTCGGCGGCGGCCTGCAGCTGGCGGTGCACCTCCTGCCCCCAGCCGGTGACGATGGCCAGCGTCGGCTTCTGGAAATCCTCGTCCTCCCCCTCGAGCATGTGGACCAGGCCCCGAGACCCGTCCGCATGGACCTTCAGGGCGACCGCCCGGTCTACCCAGACCTGGGTCCGGGGGTCCAGGAGCAACCGGGGAGACCCGATCGCGACCGCATCTCCGTTGACGGTGACGGGAATCACCACGATGCCGCGATCGTCGATGGCCACCACCCCGCCCGCCGCATCCGACCAGGAGAAATCCCACCAGCCATCGCCCGAGGCCGGCAGGGACCAGACCGCCCCGCTGTCGGGATAGCGCCGGATGAAGACCTGGCGGCCCCCGCCCTGGCTGGTCACCCCGTAGATGATGTGGCCACCGTCCCCGATGAACTGGCCGTCATTCTCGTTCTCCCCGCTGGACGCGAACGTGATCGCCTCCGCCGCAGGGTCCTGCAGGTCGACGATGTACAGATCGTTGCGCCGGTTGCCGGCGAAACAGGTTCCGACCAGCAGGCGGGAATCGGGACTGATGCCGTTGACCCAGACTCCGCCCGGACTGGCGGGTGTGGTCACCGGCTCGGCCGGAACCGAGCCGTCGGCCAGACGGCTCCAGATCTCGAAGCGAGCGCCCGTGTCCGACCCCTGGGTCCAGTAGACCCGGCGCGAATCGGGCGAGAACACACCGGCGTATTCCATGCCCATCCGGTTGGTGATCATGAGATCGGTGCCCTTCTCCAGGTCGAGCACGAAGAGGTTGTAGTCGCCGTCGCGGAAAATCGAGGCGAGCACCTTCGTCCCGTCGGGAGACAGGACGTAATCCCGGTACTCTCCGACCGGAGTGGCGGTCTGGAGCGATCCGTCCGCGAAATCCAGCCAGGCCAGGTACGAGCTGCGGCGGCCGGCGCCCATGGTATCCATGTAGAACAAGGTTCCCTGGTCGTCGACCACGTACTGGGCTGCGCCGTCGTCGTCCTCCTGGTCTCCGACCGACGACGCGACGCTGGTGCGGACGGCCACGGGCAACCCTGCGGCCTGCATGGTTCCAAGGTCCAGATCGCGGGCGTAGAGAGTGTGCTCGCGCACGAAAAGCAGCGTGCCCGAGGCCAGCGTCCGCGGGAAGGCACCTCCCCTGTGCACGGTCTTGCGCTCGCCCGTGTCCAGGTCCAGGTACTCGATATCCGAAGTGTCGTAGTTCCGCCCCCGGTACTGGCACATGAACAGGACGCCCCGCTTGCCCGGCACGACGCTCGCCCAGCGGTGGCTGCGCTCCTCGCGAGTCGTGTCCGGCTCCGTGACGACCATCACCTCTCCCGATGCGACGTCGACCTTCTTCAACCCCGTGGCGATGGCGTCGGTGAAGACGATGGTATTCGGATCGACCCAGGCCACGCCTCGGGCCAGGGGCGCATCGCAAAGGCGGAAGGGATTTCCACCAGTCACGTCCGTGCGGTACAGCCCGGTGGCGGTGGTGAAGGCGATCCAGCGGTTGTTCGGGGCGAAGCAGGCCGCGTTCGCATTGCTGGTCCCGGGCAGGATCCGAACATCCCGCGAATCGGCGCGCCGGACGTGGACCCCCTCGGGGGTCAGCCATCCGTACCAGTTTCCGTCCCCGGACAGCAGGAGATTCGACCCGCTCCAGTGAGGAAGGTCTTCCTCGCCGGGCAGTTCCAGGGTCCAGTCGGTGAGGCGAGGCGCAGGAGCCGGTTCGGGCCGGAACTGCATCCAGCCGAGCAGGGCCGCAGCCAGGACCGCGACGGCCGCCACCGCCCAGGGCAACACCGTGCGGCGGGGAACGAAGTCGGCGGCCTGGGCGCCCATGAGGGTGATCGACTCGTGGATGGATTCGGGGGCTTCCCGCCAGCGCTCCAGACGGACCCTGGCCTCGCCGATGTCGCGCAGGCGGCGCCGGCCGTCGCGCTCGAGGCAACGCTGCATGAGCCGCCGCACGCCCGACGGCGTGTCCTCGGGCAGGTCCGCGAAGTCCAGTTCAGCCCGCAGCACGGCGGCCACCGTGTCGCTGACCGTCTCCCCGGCGAACAGGCGCCGGCCCGTGAGCATCTCGTACAAGATGGCGCCGAAGGCCCAGATGTCGGTGCGGTGGTCGATGGGCCGACCGCGGGCCTGTTCCGGGCTCATGTAGGCGGCCGTGCCCAGGATGGTGCCTTCCTGGGTCATGCCCACCGTCATGGTGGGTGAGTTGAGGGAATCGCGGCCCTCGGGCTGGTCGCCCGCGTAGGCGCGGGCCAGACCGAAGTCGAGGATCTTCAGCCGGCCCTCGGGAGTGATCCTCAGGTTGGCGGGCTTCAGGTCGCGGTGCACCACCCCGCGGGCATGGGCGGCCTCGAGGCCCTCGCTGAGCTGCAGGGCCAGGTCAAGGACCTCCTGGAGGGTCAACGGTTCCCGCCGGATCCGCTCGGAGAGATCCTCGCCCTCGACGTACTCCATGGCCAGGAAGATGTGCCCGTCGATCTCCTCCAGGCCATGGATGGCGGCGATGGCATTGTGGTTGAGAGCGGCCAGGAGTTTCGCCTCGTTGCGGAAGCGGGCCAGCCGTTCCGGGTCTCCGGAGAATTCGGCCGGCAGGACTTTCAGGGCCACGTCACGACCCAGCTTGGTGTCACGGGCGAGGTAGACCTCGCCCATGCCGCCGGCTCCGATCTTCTCGACAACCTTGTAATGTGCAATCTCGGTTCCCGGTCGCATGGCATCCTCGAGACGTGCGGGTACCCCTGGCAGGCCACAATTCAGATCATTTATATGTGAAATACAGGGATTCGGCCATCAAGGAATGGGTCCGGCCTACGGGGACCACCCTCCCGATGAGGGAACCTGCGACAATTGACGGGATGCGGATCCGCCAATACGATCCCTGGAGATATCCTGCGCCCCCATCCTCCGACCAGGAGTCATCCATGCCCAAGCTGACCATCGTGGCCCACATCCACGCCGAAGCCGACCGGATCGAGCTCGTGAAGGCCGAACTCCGGAAGCTCGTCCCCCCCACGCTGGCCGAGGCGGGCTGCCTGCAGTACGATCTCCACCAGGACAACGTGGACCCGGCCCACTTCATGTTCTACGAGAACTGGGAGTCGCGTGACCTCTGGCAGGCCCACATGGGTAGCCGGCACCTTCAGGATTACCAGGCTGCCACCGAAGGTGCGGTCGCGGAGTTCGTTCTCCATGAAATGACACCCCTGGTCTGAACAGAACAACCCAGCATCCCGGGGTCGATTTCGGGATCGAGCATCAAAACCACCGGCAATCAGGGATCGGGTGCCCCATGCAGTCCATCGACCTCATCCGCCACAACCTGCAGACCAGCCGGGACCACGTCCTCGCCCGCATCGAGGCCATGCGTGACCACTGCCTCGTCTTTCCCACCCCCCGCGGCGGCGGTCACACCCTGTGGGTTCTCGGCCATCTGGCCTACATCGAGGGGCTGGTCATCCGCAGTTTCATGCTCGGGGAACCGAACCCCCTGGCCGAATGGGAAGAGGTCTTCGACGGGCCGAAAACCTCGGACGATCCGGGCCTGTTCCCCCCGTTCGACCCCGTCCTTGACAGATGTCGAGAAATGCGCGCCTGGACCCTGAACCACCTGGAATCGCTCACCGAGGACGACCTCGACCTGCCCGCCGCCAGCATCCCCAAGGGCTACGAAGGCATCTTCGGGACCTGCAGGCTTTGCCTGCAGTACTGCGCCGACCACTGGCTCATGCACCGGGGTCAGCTGGCGGACGCGCGCAGAGCTGCTGGGATCGACCGGATGTGGGTCTAACCCGAATGTTCCATGACTGAACCAGGGATGCCGGATATGGAGAAGGCCGTTTACCCCATCACCGATCTCAACCTGGCCCGGCGTCTGGAGGACACCGAAGCGGCCGCCAACATCGCCTTCATCGAGGCCCGCAGGTTGCTGGACCCGGAAGTCGGCGCTGCGCACACCCGCATCGCGGGCGTCAGCGCAATGTTCGACGGTCCCGAGTCCCCGCTGACCCAGACGTTCGGCCTGGGATTGTCAGGAGCGCATGATGCTGCGGACTTCGAAGCGATCGAGGACTTCTTCCTGAGCCGATCCGCCCCCGTTCATCACGAGGTGAGCCCGCTGGCCCATCCGGACACCCCGGCCCAGCTGGGGGCGCGTGGCTACCTCCCCGTGGAGATGTCGACCGTCCTCGTTCGCCCCTCATCCCTTCCGGTGGCCGGCCAAGGGAACGTGGAAGTCCGGGAGATCGGGCCGGAGGAAGGGCCCCTGTGGTCCCGCATCGCCGGTGAGGGCTGGAGCAGTGAATCCGCGGAGCTGGCCGGCTTCATCGAGGCGTTCGGCCGGATCATGGCCCAGGCCGCGGGCGTCCACTGCTTCCTGGCGGAGATCGGAGGGCGCCCCGTCGCCACGGGGGCGCTGGGGCTTGCCGGGGACGTCGCCCTCCTGGCGGGCGCCAGCACGATCCCGTCGGCCCGACGCCAGGGAGCCCAGCTCGCGCTCCTTGCGTCGCGCCTGGAGTTCGCCTCAAGCCGAGGGGCCGATCTGGCCATGATGGTGGCCCATCCCGGCAGCGCGTCGCAGCGCAACGCCGAACGTCAGGGGTTCAGGACGGCGTACACACGCATGAAATGGGGGCTTTCCCGCCCTGGAGGATGACGCCAACGCGTCGGGTGGTGTTGCGACCATTCCTGAAGGCATGGAGATGGCCCTGTTTTAAGCACGGCATCTTCTGGATCAACGGCAGTCCCAGAGGGAAGCCCGATGAACTTTCCCTCCAAGGATGTGGCCAAGCCATGGCCTCTTCAGGTACCATGACGATGACCTCGGGCAAACAGGTCAACCGGGGTAAGTCCTGGCGAGAGATAGGAGAATCCCATGAAACCGTTCGTGATCGTCTGCCTCTTCGGGCTTTCCATCATCTCCTGCAGCCGGGAACAGGAAACGACGTCGGTCGGGCCTATTGATTGGGATTCAAGGGCCGTCAACTTCCCGTTGCCCGACTCCCTCGAGTCCGGAACGACCTACCTGTCCATCTATTCTCAGATCTACAGTATGACCGAGCACAGGACCCATGATTTGACGACGACGACGAGCATCCGCAATACGAGCCGAGCCGACACCCTTTTCATCGCAAAGGCCGAATATTTCGACACCCATGGGTCTCCCATCCGAGTCTACGTCGACAGGCCTGTCTATCTTGCGCCCATGGAGACGATCGAAATCGTGATCGCGGCCAAGGACCAGGAAGGCGGGACCGGAGCCAACTTCATGTTCGATTGGCGAATCAAACCCGGCTCCAACGAACCCCTGTTCGAGGGTATCATGATCTCGACTTCCGGCCAGCAGGGCCTGTCCTTTTCGACCCGAGGGATTAGAGTCAAGTAGAGGATGCTGGGAGGCCGGCCGTTTCAGTGGGAAGCTGAATGGCTGGTGAATTCACCGACCTGGAAGTGCACGTAGCTGTCCAGCCAGGCCTCCTGAACCTCGGGATTGAGAATGCCCCGGGCGGTGGCGTCGTCCTCGAGTCCGACCCGACCCAGAAGGCTGATGAAGTTGTCGCTGGCGGCGATCCGCAGGGGAACCAACCGGGAGTCCAGGTCAAGGACC
>JAHJTW010000313.1 GCA_018829565.1 bacterium
ACCTACATCTATCCGCCCGATTTCAGCATGCGGATCATCGCGGACATCTTCGCCTACACCGCGCGGCACATGCCGAAGTTCAACAGCATCAGCATCAGCGGCTACCACATGCAGGAAGCCGGGGCGACCGCCGACCTGGAACTCGCCTACACCCTGGCCGACGGGCTGGAGTACGTCCGCACGGGACTGAAGACCGGCATGGAGATCGACGCCTTCGCCCCGCGGCTGTCGTTCTTCTGGGCCGAGGGCACGAACTACTTCATGGAGATGGCCAAGCTGCGCGCCGGCCGGCTGCTGTGGTCCAAGATCATCAAGCAGTTCGGCCCGCGGAGCGCCAAGTCCATGGCTCTGCGCACCCACTCGCAGACCAGCGGCTGGTCGCTCGCCGAGCAGGATCCCTACAACAACGTGGCCCGCACCTGCATCGAGGCCATGGCGGCGGTGCTCGGGGGCACGCAGTCCCTGCACACCAACGCCCTGGACGAGGCCATCGCCCTGCCGACGGACTTCTCGGCGCGCATCGCCCGCAACACCCAGCTCTTCCTGCAGGAGGAGACGGGCATCTGCCGCACCGTCGACCCCTGGGGCGGTTCCTGGTATCTTGAGAGCCTGACCGACGAGCTCATGCGCAAGGCCTGGGGGCACATCCAGGAGGTCGAGGAGCACGGCGGGATGGCTGCGGCGATCAGTGCCGGGCTGCCCAAGATGCGGATCGAGGAGGCCAGCGCCCGCCGGCAGGCCCACATCGATTCGCAGCAGGAGATCATCGTCGGGGTCAACCGCTACAGGCTGGAGAAGGAGGATCCCCTGGAGATCCTCGAGGTGGACAACACCGAGGTCCGCCGCCAGCAGATCGAGCGCCTCGAAGCGTTGCGCCGCGACCGCGACGAGGCCGCCGTCCAGGCTGCGCTGGGTGCCCTGACCGCCGCGGCTGCCTCGAACAAAGGCAACCTGCTGGAACTGTCGGTCACGGCGGCTCGGGCCCGGGCCTCGCTGGGCGAGATCTCGTCGGCCCTGGAGAAGGTCTGCGGCCGGCACCAGGCCGAGGTCCGCACCATCAGCGGCGTCTACAAGGCCGAATTCGGAAAGGACACCGACATCGAGCGCATCAACGAGCTGATCCGGGCCTTCGAGAAGCATGAGGGCCGCCGGCCGCGCATCCTCGTGGCCAAGATGGGGCAGGACGGGCACGACCGCGGCGCCAAGGTCGTGGCCACCGCGTTCGCCGACCTGGGCTTCGACGTCGACGTGGGCCCCCTGTTCCAGACCCCCGAGGAGACCGCCAAGCAGGCCGTGGAGAACGACGTGCACATCATCGGCATGTCGTCCCTGGCCGCGGGCCACAAGACCCTGCTGCCCCAGCTCATGGACGAACTGAAGAAGCTGGGACGCGAGGACATCATGGTCATCTGCGGCGGCGTGATCCCCGCCCAGGACTACGCATTCCTCTACGAGCACGGCGCCGCGGCCATCTTCGGCCCGGGCACGGTCATCCCCGTGGCGGCGCAGAAGCTGCTGGAGGAGCTGATGGGGAGGCTGGGATATCAGGGCTGAGGGAGGGACGCCTGATCCCACAGGATCTCGTACACAGCCGAGTCCCCGCCCCGCATGATCTCCCGGAACCGCGCGTCGGCGTCGATGTGATCCCGGTTGATGGGATGCCGTGAATCCGGCAGGGCGGTGTCGCTCACGAACAGGTACCGCGTGCCCAGTTCCCTGAGGGCGATGGTCTGCTGCGGCCAGGGGTCGTCCAGCAGGTGGGCCACCGGACCGCGGTAGCAGCGCCCCTCTTTCACGCCGATGTCCCAGGTGCAGGGATCCAGGAATCTCAACCCGCTCAGGTGCATGGCCCAGAAGCTGCCGTCGTTGTCCTGGTTGGCGACCACCGCAGACGGCGGCAACTCCTGCTGCATGCGCTCGGCGAGCCTGGCGTCCTCCACGCTGAAGGGCGCCACCATCGTGAAGTTCAACATGTTCCGGTAGCTCCAGTAGCATCCCGGGTACAGCCAGCGCGCCGCGATGATCAGCACCAGCCCGACCTGGATCGCCGTCCGTCCCGGCCAGCGTAATCTGGACCACAGCGTCCCCATCCCATCGACCGCCAGGAAGAACAGCCCCGAGACCAGCAAGGGCATCAGGAAGATCTGGGGATAGAGGAGACGTCCCGCCTGGTGATAGAAAGGTCTGGTCAGCAGGAGGCTGACCGGATCCTGCACCTGTCTCAGCCCGAGGAACAGCAGGGTCATCACCAGCGAGGTCACCCAGACCCGCCGCATCCCCTTGCGAAACACCCCGGCCAGCAGGGCGGGCCCGATCATCAGCTGCAGGATGGGCACGTTCCCGCCCGCGTAGGTGGTGAACTGCTGCCAGGCGGCCTTCCAGCCCGGCGGGGGCGGCACCTGGTGGCCGGCCGTGAACGCGTTGTAGGACGTGAACGTGGGCAGCAGGGGCAGCAGGCCGCCCACCACCAGGACCCCGGCGGCGAGGGCGAGCCTGGGGGCCGAACTGCGCCAGCGGGCCCGGTCGGCGCCCCGGGGCCAAGTTGCCGGGGCGAGGATCAGCACGGCGAAGACCTCGGCGGTGTGGACGTGCAGCAGTCCCAGCAAGGCCAGGCCCGCCGCCAGGCCTGCGGGCCAGCCGGTCGGCCGGGCGGCGTTCCGCAGGAGGACCACGGCCCAGGGCAGTGCGAAGAGGCCGATGATCTGCCCGTATCCGCCCCAGGAGAAGATCCCCGTGGGCATGAAGTAGTTGGCGGCCAGGAACCCGGCCCCCAGGCCCATGATCCGCCCCGGGATCCCGAAGGCCCGCCAGACGAGGGTTCCCATGGCCGGCAAGAGGCAGGCGCAGGTGGCGGCGAGGTACCAGGCGCTGACGTGGGGCAGGGCGCCCGTCAGGCGGCTGATGAGGGCAGCCCCGGCGTGCCAGCCGAGCAGGTAGTCCTGGGGAGGGGAACCGTAGGGCGGGCCGAAGACCAGACGACGGTCCAGGCTCGCGTGCTCGACGACCTGCCGGACCATGAAGGAATGGTTGCTGGCGTCGTGGAGGTGCGGCGAGGCGGCGAACCCCGCGAAGGCCTGCTGGATGACCACCGCCAGGGCGGCGCCTCCGGCCAGGGCGCCCAGCAGGGCGAGCCCACCGAGGGGGGGGATGCCGGCGCCGACCTCCTGCCAGAGCATCCGGTTGCGGCTGCTCCGGTCGAGGACCACGGCCAGTCCCATGACGACCAGGGCGTAGAAGGCTGGGGTCAAGGGGATCTGCAAAAAGGACATGGCGTGGCCCAGGAGGGGAAAGGCCAGCATGCCCGTGGCCAGGCTCGCGAGCAACCGCGTGAACCGGTCCTGCCCGGCGAGGCGGTGGCCTGCCAGGGCAAAACCAGGGCCGGCGGTCAGCAGCAGGAAGCCGGCCAGCCAGGCGAGGAACCCGGGCAGATCCGAAAATGGCGTGAGATGGTCCATGGCGGCGAAGGCTAGGCCAACGCCGTTGTTCCGTCAAGGCGCGGACTCGCCGGTCGGATCAGCTCCGGCCCCGCCCGTGGCGGGCGGACTGCAAGTGGGCCTTCGCCGTCTCCAGGAACAGGGCGCGCGCCTGGGCGTGGTCGACCACGGGCCGGGGATAATCCACGCCCAGGGTGATTCCCGCTGCGGCGAGGACGGCGGCGGGCGCCTCCCAGGGCGCGTGGATTTGCCGTGCGGGCAGACCTGCCAGCTCGGGCACCCAGCGCCGCACGTAATCCCCCTGCGGATCGTACCGGCGTCCCTGGCTGACGGGGTTGAAGACCCGGAAGTAGGGCTGGGCGTCGCAGCCGCAGCCGGCCGACCACTGCCAGCCGGCGTTGTTCTGGGCCCAGTCGCCGTCCACCAGGTACTTCAGGTAGTGGGCCTCGCCCTGTGCGTAGGGGATGAGCAGGTGCTTGGTCAGGAAGCTGGCGCTGATCATGCGAGCGCGGTTGTGGACGAATCCCTCGCCCAGCAGCTGCCGGGACGCCGCATCGACCACGGGGTAGCCCGTCAGGCCGGCGGTCCAGGCGTCCCAGAGGCGGGCGTCCTCACTCCAGGGAAAGTCCCGCCACTCGGACCGGAACGGTTCGCCGAGCAGCTCGGGCCGGTCCCAGAGGGTGGAATGGGCGAACTCCCGCCAGATCAGCTCGACGGGGAAACGGTTGCCCGCCGGGGCCCGTCCCAGGGAGGACTGCACGGCGTTCCACACGCTGCGGACCGACAGCACGCCGAACTTGAGGTCGGCCGACAGGCGGCTGGTGCCGTCGTGGTCCATGCGGTCGCGCTCGGTGTCGTAGGCGAACAGGGGACCGGCGCAGAAGGCGCGCAGGCGCTCGCGGGCCGCCTTCTCGCCGCCGGTGATGAGTCGCGGATTGGGGGTGAGGCCCAGATCGGTCAACTCGGGTACGGCGACGAACTCGCCCCGGACGTCCGCCGGAACCGGCGGCAGGGCGCCGGGCGCCGGCAGGGCCGGACCGATACGCGCCGCTTTCAGGAACGCCTTGCTGAAGGGCGTGAACACGGCGTAGGGGCCGCCGCTTCCGGTGCGCAGGGTCCCGGGGGGATGCAGGGTCTCGCCCTCGTAGAGAGCGAAGGGGACGTCCAGGGCCTCGGCGATGCGGCGGTCCCTTTCGCGGCCGAAGGGTTCGGTCCAGCGGTGGGCCACGAGGCGGTCGATCCTCCAGCGCCGGACGAGTTCAGGAACGACCTCCACGCTGCGTCCCCGCACCAGCAGCAGGCGGCCCCCGAGGTGGGCGACGTTCCGTTCCAGGGCGGCCAGGGAATCCAGCAGGAACTGCGTGCGGTGGGGGAGTTCCCGGGCCCGCTCCGGAGCGAAGAAGTACGGGTCGATCACGAACAGCAGGATCGCCTCGCCGCCGGCGAGGGCGTCGCGCAGGGGCTCGTGATCGGCCAGCCGAAGGTCCTTGCCGCGGAACCAGACCAGGGTGCGCATGGAACTCCTCGCAATGAACCGAGCCCGGCCGCAGCGACCGGGCTCGGAGACAGTCTACACCAGGGGATTGTTCAGCGGTAGTACCTGCTCATGTCCACCCCCTGGGGCAGGTTCACGATGGTCCGCACGAGGGCCTGCTCGTCCGGGTGGATGGCGTTCTCGATCCCCTGGTCCAGGGCTCCGGCCGAGGTGATGTACATCAGGTACCCGGCTTCGCTGCAGAGGGAGTGGTCGTAGATCCCGAGGATGTGCCCCATCTCGTGCATGGCGACCTCGATGATCCGTTGCTCCGGGAACACGCCGATGTTGAGGTAGAGGCCCATCTGCTCCGGGACGGCGTCCCCGAGGTACCGGACTCCCGGCGGCGCCAGCATGACCACCTGCCCGTTGACCTGGGGGACGGCGTCCGAGAACGACACCACCACCTCGGCGTTCAGGGAGTCGGCGGTTTCGGTGAACAGATCCATTCCCATGGTGGCGTTCCACTGGTCCATGGCCAGCCGGGTCAGGGCGGGGAAGTCGTAGCCCACGGCCGGGGGGTTGTCGGGGAGGTAGATCTCCAGCGGGAAATGGTCCCACTTGTGGAGACGCTGGTCGGGGCGGTCGTTGGTCGGCCCGTCGGTCTTGGTCATCTGCAACAGGTAGTCCAGGAAATCCGCGTAGCGATCGGCGCAGGCCGCGTCGGTTTCGTATCGGGGAATCAGTCCGATGGCGATCTCGCCCGGATCCTCGTCCTCCAGGCCGGTGAACCGGAAGTCGAACCAGGCGCCGGGTTGCCACTCCGCGGTGCGGGTCTCCAGGATGAAGGAGTCGTTGCTGGCGATTCCCGGAAAGGCGAACGCGCCGGACCCGTCGGTGACGGCCTCGAGGGCCGGGTGGGAGCCCGCGAGGAGGGCCACCGGGGCTCCGGTGACCGCACGACCGAGGCCGTCGGTCAGACGTCCGGTGATCGTACGGTCGAAGGTGGGGATCTCCACGGTCTCAGGCGTCAGGGGGGACAGGACGCCCTGCTCGTTGCGGGCCCGCACGGCGAGCCAGATCGGTTGACCGGGCACCAGGCCGTGAGTCCCGGGCGCCAGGGTCAGCTGGTAGGTCTCCTGGCCGACCTGGGCCGGAATCGTGGCCAGCAGGTCGGCGCCGCTCCAGTTGTCCACGGTGATGGGTCCAGCCGTATTTCCGGCGACCAGATAGTCGGCGATGGGGATCTGCACGTTCTCGACGGCGGTCCAGGCGAGATCGATTTCTCCGGTCTGTTCACCGGCCCGGGTGGTGAAGCCCTCGACCTGGAGAGGAGAGAGGGCCAGATACCGTCCCGTGAATTCGATGGATCCGGCCAGGGGCAAGGTCAAGGTCTGGGTGAGGGGAGAGGGAGACGCCCATCCCGGGACTTCCCCCCAGGTCAGGGTGTAGGTGTTCGGCGTCACCAGGATCGAGCCTCCACCGGTCCCGGGAAGGTCGAAGCCGTTGGCGGTCGTCAGGGTCCAGGGAGACTCCAGATCCACAGGGACCGGGGTGATCGTCAGCAAACCCATGTTGTCCTCGTCGGGAACGTAGACCCCGTAGACCACGTTGTCCACGCCCTCGCGGATCCTGACGACGGCGACGTTGCCCTCGTGCTCCTGGAAGGGGCCGAAGTCCACCCTGAATCCCAGGATGGGCCGGTACAGGACGCGGTAGTAGTCCAGCGGCAACCCGATCAGGGTCGTGTCACCTTCCCCCTCGATGAAGAAGTCCTCGTCCTGCATCCGGGTCAATTCCCAGAAGAACGCGTATTCCTCGCCTGGGCTGAAGTGGGCGATCGTCAGGTCGCCGCAGTTGCAGGGGCCCGGCGCATAGGTGTGGGAGAAGACGGTCGTGTCGTCCTCGGTGACCGCGGAGGCGACGGTGAAGGGTCCCGGGTTGACCCATCCCTCGAGACCCTGCCAGGTGACGGTGTAATCTCCGACGGGGATGTTCCCCAGGACGAGCGACCCGACCCCGGGATAGGAGAAGAAATCCGGCCCTTCGAGCAACCAGGGGGCGGCCAGGGTGTCGGGCGTGATCGCCACCGCGACGGACCCGGTCTCAGGCAGGGGAAAATAGGTCCCGGTGAAGACGAGGCTGTCGCCGGCGGCGAGGGAATCGGACCGCACCTCGGGGACCGGAAGCGCCCACCCGGAGACGGACTCCCAGGTCAACCGGTACCGTCCGACGGCCAGGTCCTGAAGGATGCTGTCGCCGGCGCCTGGGGCCAGGCTCCCGCCCGGCCCTTCCAGCAGCCAGGGGGGCGCCAGGGTGTCGGGCGAGGCGCCGATCACCACGGTGCCGGTCTTCACGAACGGATGGAGGGGTTCGTCGTCGCTGCAGGCGACCAGGACGGCGGACAGAGCGAGCAGGACGAGTGAAACGTACGCGACAGGAACATGGAGCCGGGCCATGAAGAGTCCCCCTTCGGCCACCGCAAGGTGGATGTTCATGCCCCTTCGGCGACGGGGTCGCCCCCCCTCGCAACCTCATTCTAGGGATTCGGGCCCATGAAATCAACCAGGGGGGATCCGGGTTCTCAATCCTCGATGTACCCGCTGGTGTCCACGCCCTGAGGCAGGCCGCGGATCGCCTTGACCAGCAGTTGCTCGTCCGGGTGGATGGCGTTTTCCGGCCCATCGTCCAGAACGCCGGCGGAGCTGATGTACATGAGATAGCCGGCCGCGGAGCACGTCGAGTGGTCGGCGACTCCCAGCACGTGCCCCAGTTCGTGCAGGGCGACCTCCATGATGCGCTGCTGGTTGGTGATGACGGTGTTGATGTAGACCTCCATCTTTTCGGGAATCACGTCGCCGATGAAGCCGCCGCCGGGCGGCAGGAGAATCGAAACCTGGCCGTTGACCTGGGGGATGTCGTCGGCGAACCGGAACACCACCTGGGCGGCCCCGCTATCACCGGTGAGCACGAAGGTTTCCCCCATGATCTGGTTCCACAGGGCGACCGCACCGGAGGACATCGCCTGGAAGGGTGGGCTTCCGGTCTCGGGATCGGGGGGGATGTAGACGACCAGCGGCCACGTCTCCCACTTGTTGAGCCGGGTATCGGGCCGGTTGTTCGTGGGCTGGATGGTGTTGGTCATCTCCCGGAAATAGTGGAGGAAGTTGCGGGTCTGATGGACGCACGCGACGTCCATCGCGTGACGGGGCAGAAGCACGATGGGGATGTCCTCGAGGTCGTCCCCCGCCGTGGGGATGAAGCGGTAGTCGAAGAACAGTCCCGGCTGGATTTCCCCCATGCCCGTCTCGATGGCCAGGCGGGAATCGCCCAGGAATTCGGTGAACGCGAACCGCCCGGCCGGATCGGTGACCGCCTCGGCCAGGCCGCCGTTCTGCAGGGTCAGTCGGACGGGCACCCCGGCCAGCGGTGCGCCGAGATGATCGGTGACCCGGCCGGTTGCGTCTGCCAGGAAAGGCAGGACCGTGAAATGTTCCCCTTCGATGGGGGAGAGTTGCCCCAGGGTGTCCACGGCCCGGACGGCGAACCAGACCGGCAGGCCGGGAATGAGTCCCGAGGTGTCCGGTTCCAGGAACAGCGAGTATTCCAGCCGGTCGGACACCGCCGGTTCCTCGGCGAGGATCACCGCCTGGTCCCAGCCGGCCTCGTCGATGGGCCCCTCCGGACTGAATCCGATCAGGAAGCTCTCGAGGGGGTGGACCGTGGGAGGGGAAGTCCACCAGATGATCTCGATCCGGCCGGGAACGCCGGTGGACTCCAGCCCGATGAAGAGAACGGCAAGGGGCGCCTCGGAGAGGTAGGTGCCGGCCACGGTCACGGTGTCGTATTCGGCCAGGAAGAACCGCTCCGTGGGGTTCGCCGGCGCCTGGAATCCGGCCAGTTCCCCCCAGACGATGGTGTAGTCCCCGGGAATCATGGAGGACAGGATCCCGGAACCCTCGCCGGAATGGGGGTCCCCCGGGCCCGTCAACAGCCAGGGGATGGCGACGTCCGGGGGAACGGTTTCGATCCGGATCGTCCCCGCCCGGCTGGAATCGTAGAGGTAGAAGGCGGACGTGAACGTCAGGGCGTCCTGCCGGATGGTGACGGCCTGGACCAGCGAGGGGAAGATCTCGTAGCCCGGAACCTGTTCCCAGGTGATCTGGTAGGTCCCGATCGGGATCCCCGCGAGGGTCGTCCCCCCGCTGCCGGCCCAGAAGCCGTTCGATCCTGAAAGCACCCAGCCTGCATCGAATTCGGCAGGAAAAACGCCGACGGACAGGTCCCCGACGGCCCCGGTGATCTCGGCATAGGCATGGGATGCCTCCAGGGAGTCCCCGGCTGCCAGGATATAGTCCGCGGCGGGAGGTTCCAGGTGGGTCCAACCGGTGACCTCCCCCCAGACCACACGGTAGGCGCCGGGGGAAAGACCCGACAGTCGGGCGGGGTTTTCCGTCCCTGAGGCCAGATAGTCATCGGGCCCCTCGACGGTCCAGGGGGCCTGGAGCCCGGCCGGTTCGGCCGTGAGCTTCAGGGTCGCCCACGCAGGACGTGGCGAGAAGGCGCCCCGGAACCACAAGGTGTCGCCTGCGGCGAGGGAATCGACCACCAGATCGATCTCCGGACCGATCCAGTCATCCAGTCGGTCCCAGACCAGGCGGTAGCGTCCGACGGACGAGCCTTCCAGGACCGTGTCGCCCACGCCCGCCGACCACCGGCCCACCGGATCCTCCAGGCGCCAGGGGGCGGGGAGGGTGTCGGGAGAGACCGTGATGGCCACGGCGCCCGACAGGGGGCGCGGAACGGTCGGGCCGTCCTCCTGGCATCCCGTGAGGGCGAGGGCGATCCCGGCGATGATTCCCCAGCAGAGGCCCCTGTTTTTTACGGTTCGATCAAGGCTCATGAGGTTATATTTACAGTTTACCGGCCGATTTCCCAAGCCGGATGTTGGTCTCGTCCGACAACTTTTCCGGCCGGGCTGCGTATCAAGTGGTCGGCCCTTGTACCGACCACCCAGCGGGGCCATCACCCGATGGCCCGGACCCAAGGAGTTGCGCCCATGACGAGATCCCTTCGGCTCATTCCCCTTCTGGTCGTTCTCGTCGCCCTGACCGGGTGCGGTGGCGGGGACGAGGCCACCCACACCGACGAGGTTGCGATGACCCTGCCGCCCCTTCTCGACCGGGAGCTGTTCTTCGGCGATCCGGAGATCAGCGGCGCCCAGCTGTCCCCCGACGGGACCTTGATGAGTTTCATGAAGCCCTACAACGGCGCCCGGAACATCTGGGTCAAGGCGGCGGACGAACCCTTCGCCGCTGCCCGCCCGGTCACCGCCGACGAGCGTCCCGTGCCCGGCTACTTCTGGAGCCGGGACAGCAGGTACCTGCTCTACGTGCAGGACAAGGGCGGGGACGAGAACTTCCACGTCTGGGCCGTCGACCCGGCCGCGGCGCCCGAGCCGGACAAGGGCGTCCCCCCCTGCCGGGACCTGACGCCGGTCGACGGGGTCCGCGCCCAGATCTACTCGGTCCCCAAGGCCAATCCGGACGTGATCCTCGTGGGCATGAACGACCGGGATCCGAGCTTCCACGACATCTATCGCGTCCACATTCCCACCGGGGAGCGGGTCCTGTTGCGCGAGAACGACGAGGGGGTCGGCGCCTGGGTCTTCGACAACGAGGGCGAGCTGCGGCTGGCCTATCGCCAGATGCCGGGGGGCGGGGGCGAGATCCTGCGGGTCGACCTGCAGGGGCTCGTGCAGATCGCCTCCTGGACCTTCGAGGAGGAATTCAACCCCGTGGGCTTCCACCCCGACCGCACCCGTTGCTTCGTCTCCACCAACCGGGGCGACGCCGATCTCGAGCAGCTCATGCTGATGGACGTGGAGACCGGCGCCTGCGAGCTGGTGGAGAAGGATCCCCTGGACGAGGTGGATTTCGGCGGTGCGGTGTTCCACCCCGAAACCGACGAGCTGCTTGCAACGGTCTACGTGGGGGACAGGGCCCGCGTGTACCCCCAGAACGAGGAGGACGCGAAGTTCTGGTCGAGCCTGAAGCAAGCCCTCC
>JAHJTW010000314.1 GCA_018829565.1 bacterium
ACGGGGCCCGGCCAGCGCCGGACCCCGTCCTCGAAGGATCAACTATGTTGAACTATTTGAACAGGTTGCGGACACCCTCGTAGCTGTCGGCCGAAGCCGTCTTGGCGCCGCAACCGCCGGTCTGAGCCAGCGTCGCCGTCGGGCTGCCGGCCTGGATCTCCATCTCGGTGAAGTCCGGCCTCAGCACCACCGGCACACCGTTCGGGCTCGACGACGGGTTCGACCCGCCCAGATCGATGTCGAAGGCGAAGAAGTCCAGGTAGAAGATGTCCAGCGTCGCGACCACCGTGTTCACCGTCGTCGGCAACGGCGTGCCGAAGCCCACGATGTAGTTGTAGGTGCCCTCCGCCGGAATGTTCACACCGACGTTCGTCGACGGCACCGGGAAGGTCACGCTCATCGCGGTGTTCCACGACGCGCCGCCGCTGAACTGCACCCCGCACTCGAATCCGCGCGTCTCACTGATCGACGGATTGCTGTAGACGATGTAGGCCGGCACGTGCGCCAGGAACGCCGCCTCCGTGCAACTGACCGACGCGCCCTGGTCGAACCAGAAACCGATCGAGTCGCCGCTGCCCACCGGGGTGTACTGACCCAGGAAGATCGCCACCCCGCCGTCCGTCACGTTCTTCGTCTCCGGAGCGGGCGTCTCGTAACCCTCGACGTCCAGCCACGTGACCGTGTAGCTGCCCGCAGGCTGATCGTCCAGGGTCGCATCGCCGTTGCCGGTCTGCAGCCCGCCGGGACCGCTCAGCTCCCACGGAGCGCTGATGTCGTTCGGCTCGGCGTCGATCACCACGCTGCCCACCGGGATCCGCACGTACGTCCCGGTGAACGTCTGCGAACCGCCCGCGGCCAGGCTCTTGGTCTGCGGGACCGGCGTCGTGTAGCCGGCGACCGCATCCCAGGTCACCGTGTAATCGCCGGCCGCCAGGTCGACGACCGTCTCGTCGCCCGCACCGCTGTACGAGAACGAGGCCGGACCCGTCAGCGTCCACGTCGCGCCGATGCCGTCGGGGTTGCTGTCGACCGTGATCGAACCCAGGGACTCGGTGTACGTCCCGGCGAACGTGATCGTCTGCTCGGCGACCAGCGTCAGGGTCTCGCCCGCGGGAGCGTCATAGCCCGCGACCGCGCCCCAGGCGATGGTGTAGTCGCCCTGGGGCATGTCGACCAGCGTCTGGTCACCGGTGCCCGAGGTGGTGTCGGGACCGGTCACGGTCCAGGGAGCGTTCAGGAAATCGGGATCGGGGTTGATCACGATGGTCCCGGTCGTCGGGATCTGGGTGTAAACGCCCTGGAAGGTGATGGTCGCGTCGGCCGCCAGGGTCAGGGTCTCGCCCGCAGGGGCGATCCAGCCGGCGACTTCGCCCCAGGCGATGGTGTAGTCGCCGATGGGCATGTCGGTCCGCGTCCGGTCGCCGGTGCCGTTGAGGGTGCCCATGGGACCGGTGAGGGTCCAGGGCGCGTTCAGGGCGTTGGGGACGGCATCGACCACGACCGTTCCGGTGGTGCCGATCTCGGTGTAGAGGCCGTCGAAGGTGGTGGTGCCGCCGCCGGTAAGGGTCAGGGTCTCGCCTGCCGGGGTGTTCCACCCGGCGACCTCACCCCAGGTGACGGTGTAGTCGCCGGTCGGCATGTCGACCATGGTCGAGTCACCCGAACCGGCGTACATGGCGGCGCCGGGGCCCTCGAGGCTCCAGGGCGCTCCCAGGGCATCGGGATCGGGGTTGATCACGATGGTGCCGGTGGTCGGGATTTCCGTGTACACGCCGTTGAAGGTGATGGTGTCGTTCACGGTCAGGGCCAGGGTCTCGGGTGCGGGAGTGACCCAACCGGCCACATCGCCCCAGGTGATGGTGTAGTTGCCGGTGGGAACATCCGCACGGGTGAGATCCCCGCTGAAGTTGAAGGTCCCCAGTGGACTGTCGATGGTCCAGGGGGCGTTCAGGGCATCGGGATCGGGGTTGACGACCACGGTCCCGAATTCGGGCGGAGCGAGCAGTTCCACGTCGGTGGTCAGCAGGTCGTTGCCCGGGTTCGGGTCGCTGAAGTCATGGGTCACGAACAGGGTGTAGGTCCCGGGATTCACGGCGACC
>JAHJTW010000315.1 GCA_018829565.1 bacterium
TCGCCTATCACGAAGCCCTGTACACGCACACCCTCGGCAACAACGCCCTGCAGTTCGATGCAGGCTGGGACTTCCTCTTCAACGACGCCGACGGGAACCAGGTCATCGATTCCGGAGCCCCCGTATTCCGGGAGGACGATCCCTGTTTCGGGGAGCGCGTGTTCCTGGTCGACGACACCGATGGCGACGGCCGCCTCGACCCCGGGGAAACCCTGACCTCCCTCGGCACCAGCCGCATCAAGGCCGTCTTCAACACCGACGGGTCCATTCATCGCAGGGGGATCGATCTTCTGGAGTCCGAGCGGGACGACTGGGGGCACGGCACCCAGGTCACCGGAATCCTCGGGGGCGGGTGGCCCGGCCGCCATCACCTGACGGGCATGGCCCCGGGCGCCGAGTTCCTCCACGCCAATCTCTCCTGGTACGACGAGCCTCCGTTCCTGGCGCCCCTCGAGGCCCAGCTGGCCTGGGCCGTGGCCGAAGGCGCGGACGTCATCCTCATCGAGGACGGGGAGTGGACCTGGGAGTTCCTCGATGGGTCATCCAACCTCGAGATCATGATCAGCGAGCTGGCTGCCGACCCGGGGGTCATCATGGTGATCTGCGCCGGCAATCTGGCCGACGGCCACGCCCACTGCCGGTTCTCCAGCACCGTTGTCCAGGGGTTGGATTGCCTCTACGTCCACAAGATCCTCTTTCCCTCCTTCGTCTGGACCGAGCCGGTGGACCTGACCCTTGATCTGATCATCCCCGGCTGGCCCGCGGTTCCCCTGCCCCTGGACGGGACGACCATTTCCCACTTCGGCTACCGGATCTACTCCAACTATTCCGTTTCCCCGCGGGGAACCCGGCGCATCGATCTGCGCCTGGCCACCGATCCCGAGGGAACCCGGCTCGAGAACACCTTCCATTTCGTCTTCCACGGCCCCGAGACGGAGATCCACGGCTACCTGGACGACGACACCGTCGACTGGAACACGCAGGCCCGGTGGCACGTCGGCGAGGAAGGCCGCTACACCGTCACCTCCCCGGCCACCGCGGACTCCGCCATCGCGGTGGGGGCCTATTTCATCTCCGGGGACGGGGACATCGACGACTACAGCGGCTGGGGGCCACGCATCGATGGTGCGCCGGCCCCGACCATCGCTGCTCCCGGGCTGGTGGTGTACACCGCGAACCCTCATCATCCAGGGGACTTCGCGTCGTTCGGCGGCACGAGTTGCGCGGGACCTCACGTGGCCGGATGCGCCGCCCTGCTGAAGGAACTCATCCCTTCCCTGGATCACGCCCGCTGCAAACGGTACCTGACGGCGGGCGCCGGCCAGGACGAATTCACCGGAGACCCCGACCGCTGGGGCGCCGGCAAGCTGCGCATCCAGGACGCCATCGCTTTCGCCCTGTCCTCCCTCAGCGATACGCCCCTTCACCCGGAGGTCGCCCTGACGGCCTTCCCCAACCCGTTCAACGCCCGCGCCGTCCTGCGCTTCGACCTGGCGGATGCCGGCCGCTTCCGGGTGCGGATCTTCGATGTGGCCGGACGGGAAGTCTGGGACCAGGCTCTTTCCGCCGCCCAAGCCGGACCCCGGGAAGTCACCTGGCCGGGTTGCGACCGGCAGGGTCGCCCGGCCGGTTCGGGGGTCTACTTCGCCCACGTTCTGCAGGGCCCGACCGCGGCGGCATGCAAGCTGACCCTGGTCCGCTGATTCCGCCTATCCTGCACGGCCGATCCCGCCTATAATCCCCACGCTCTCGTCGCGTTCATCACCGCGCCCCCCGGGGGGGCCGAGCACGGGCGGAACCATGGGCAAGTTCTCCATCAACAACTTCACGGCGCTCGACATCTTCTGGGCGATCGCCTTCCTCCTGCTGATGGTCGGCGGCGCGGCCTTCTTCTACCGGCTGGCGCGGCGCAGCGAGAGCGACTTCTTCCTGGCGGGACGCGGCCTGCCCTGGTGGCTGCCGGCCTCGTCGGTCTTCTCGACCCACACCGCCACCGACACGCCCATGTGGATCACCGGAGTGATCTACGCCCACGGTTTGCGCGGCCTGTGGTACACCTTCTTCACAGCCTGGACGGCCATCGGCGCCTTCGTCTCGGCGCGCATCTTCCGCCGCTCGCTGGCCTACACCCAGGCCGAGTGGCAGACCCAGCGCTTCGGCGGCCTGGGCGCGGAGATGCTGCGCGGCTGGATGGCCGGCTGGCAGGTGTTCATGAACATGTTCATCCTCGGGTGGGTGGGCATCGCCATGGGCAAGGTCTGCGCCATGGCCTTCGGCTGGCCGGTGTGGGTGGGGCTGGTCATCCCCAGCGTGATCACCGCCTTCTACACCCTGGCCGCCGGCTACTGGGGCGTGGTGATGGGCGACTTCCTGCAGGGCATCGTCGCGGTGTTCGCCATCGTGCTGGTCTCCCTGGTGGGCGTCGCCGCCGCCGGCGGGCCCACCGAGGTCACCGCCCGCATCACCGAACTGGGCCAGACCTGGCGGCTGGACGCCTTCGCCTTCACCGGCTGGCTGAGCGGTGACTTCCCCATCGTCTGGTGGCTCACGATGCTGGTGATCGCGGTGATCGGCGGGTTCGGCATGGGCACCAGCATCGACTGGTACGTCGAGGCCCAGCGCATCCAGTCGGCGAAGTCGGTGCGCGACGCCACCTACGGCCTGTGGGCCGGCGGCGCGGTCACCCTGGTGCGCAACGGCTTCTGGGCCGCGGGCATCCTGGCGTTCTTCGCCATGCTGCCGGACATCGCCGACCAGGCCGAGTACGAGCTGGGCTGGTTCCGGCTGGGCTTCGAGCTGCTGCCCGCCGGTCTGGTGGGCGTGTTCTTCGGCGCCATCCTGGCCATTCATCTCTCGACCATCAGCAGCCACCTGAACCTGGGCGCGCTGTACTTCACCCGTGACATCTATCAGCGCTACATCAAGCCGGACGCGAGCGAATCGCGTCTGGTGTGGATGGGCCGCGCGGCCACCTTCGTGCTGCTGATCGGTTCGTTCTTCTACGGCCTGATGATGCAGGAGATCACCAAGTGGCTGATCTTCGCCCTGTGGCTGATGATGGCCGGCATCTGGCTGCCCAACATCCTGCAGGTGGTGTGGTGGCGGTTCAACGCCTGGGGTTATCTGGCCGGCTGGATGGCCAACCTGGGCGTCTCGTGGCTGGTGGTCTGGATCCTGCCCGCGTTCGGCGTGATCCCCAAGCTGCCCGACCACCTGAACTTCTGGCTGCTGATGGCCCTGGGCGCGGTGATCTTCATCCCCGTGACCCTCGCCACCCGACCCGAGAAGATGGACCAGCTCGTGCGCTACTACGTGATGACCCGGCCCCTCGGCTGGTGGGGACCGGTGCATCGCGAGGCCGTGCGGCGGGGACTGATCACAGAGACGGTTCCGGCGAAGGATTCGGGTCCGCGGCCCCTGATCCGCCGGGAGTGGACACCCGAGCAGGCCGACGCCTGGACCCGCGAGGACTGGCTGGTGGTCGTCCTGTCACCCCTGGCCATGGCGGGCCTGATGATCGGCGTCACGAAGTCCCTGCTGCTGCAGCCGGGCGGGCTGCTGGTGCTGATCTCCGCGATCGCCTGCATCTTCCTGATCTACTGGATCATCGATCCCAAGCTGCGGGCCGTCTCCGTGGAGTACGAATCCCAGCAGGCGAGCTACGTCGAGCAACTCGAGCAGCGCCTGCGCTGGCAGGACGAAGGGGGGCGGTGACGTGGACAAGGGACTGGTCACGCTCATCGGCATGAGCATCGCGTACGTGGCGTCGTTCCTGGGCCTGGGCCTGGCCTGGTGGAGCTGGCGCAAGCATCACCGGAAGGACGAAGAACGATGAACGGACCGTTGCCGGCCGTCTCGCCCATCAGCGGATTCTTCTGGACCTGGGTGGTCCCGGTGGCCCTGTTCACCCTGACCGCCGTGGCGACCGGGATGCTGTACCGGCACTTCTCCCGCAAAGGGCCGGGTTAGCCCGGCCCGTCCAGTCCACACGCTCAGCTTTCCGGCGTCGGCTCGGCGCCGGCGGCGCCGGTGGGACCGCGCCGCCGCTCCAGTTCCATGCGGACCTCGTACGCCTTCTCCTCGGTGATGGGGAAGTGCAGCACGGCCCAGATGGCCAGGAGCGACGTCAGGATGGGAACCCCGGCGTCGCAGAGCCGCATCAGGGTGATCGAGCGGGCCGTCTGTTCGGCGCCCAGCTCGACGTCGAATCCCGTGGCGTTCAGCAGGTAGCCCCCGCCCACCAGGGCCGCCGACAGTCCCAGCTTCACCATGAACCAGAAGATCGAGCCGAACATGCCCTCGCGGCGCTGGTGCGTCTTGAGTTCGTCGGTGTCCACGACGTCGGCGATCATGGACGGCATCAGGGTGAACAGGCCGCCCAGGCTGAAGGCCAGCAGGGGAGCCGGCAGGATCACCATCCAGGGAATTTCCGGATTGTAGCAGACCCACTTGAGGGCGTAGCCCAGGATGGAGACGCCCGTCGACACGAAGAAGGCCTTGCGCTTCCCGATCTTCGTGGCCAGCCAGGTGACGAAGGCCACCACCGCGAAGGTGGACACCCCGCCCACGGTGCCGGCCAGCCCGGCGTACTTGGCGCCCAGGGCCTGGTCCCCCTGCGCGACGTAGTAGATGATCACGTAGTACTGGAACGAGGAGACCAGGATGAAGCCGTTGAAGACCAGGAAGGTCGCGGCGCAGAGTTTCAGGAAAGGACCGGAATTGAGGGTCATCCCGAAACCCTTGAAGAACTCCTTGATCTTGCCGGATACCGTTCCCCGCAATCCGCCCTCGGCCGCCACCACCTTCAGCATCCGCTCGCGCAGGAAGATCGCCGGCAGCACCCCCAGGCCGATGGCGACCACCGCCAGCACCACCGCCAGGCCCTTCGCCCCGGCGATCTGGTCGGGTTCTCCCGCGGCATCCCTGAAGAAGTGCCCCGAGTTCATGATCCACAGGAACCAGGGCGAAACCACGTAGGCCAGCTGGGATACGAAGTTCTGGGTGCCCATCAACCGCGTGCGCTCGTGGTAGTCGGGCGTCAGCTCGTAACCGAGGGCCACCCAGGGTGTGCAGAAGATGGTGAAGCCGATGTAGAAGAGGATCGAGAAGACCAGGAACCAGGCGTAGATGGTCTTCTGGCCCCAGCTGGGATCGAAGCTCCACAGCAGGACGAAGCAGATGGCGGAGATGAAGGCTCCGGCGAAGATGAACGGGCGCCGCCGTCCCCAGCGCGTGCGGGCGCCGTCGGAGATGAAGCCCATCAACGGGTCGGTGATGGTGTCGGTGATGCGTGGCCAGAAGCCCAACCAGCCGATCATCACCGGATTCATGCCCAGTCCCAGGTTCAGGACGATCATCATCCCGCCGCTCGCGGCCGACAGGAGGTTGTTGACGAACGCCCCGGCGCCGTACGCCAGCCGCTGGGGGATGGCGACGCGGTCTTCCGGCCTGGTTGCGTGGTGGGTGGACTCGCTCATGGGGTCATCTCGTCATCACGCTCCAGGGAAGAAGGCGGCGTCCCGGCCCGGGAACTTTGTACGAATATCGAACAAAGTATCATGATCTTCGCAGGATCGTCAACCGCATTCTGGGTTTATCTCGATTCCGGGTCAACCACGATCCCGGGTTTGTCCTCGCCTCCCGCCGCCTGACCTTTCATAATGGAGCCTGGACCATCCAACCCGGAAGGGCGGCTTCATGAAACAGGCACTCATCATCCTGGTCATTCCGGCGGTGGCACTCGCCGCCTTCCCCGGCTGGGCTTCGCTCGTCGACCACGTCGACCCCTTCATCGGCACCGGCGGCCACGGCCACACCTTCCCCGGCCCCACCCTGCCGTTCGGGATGGTCCAGCTCTCCCCCGACACCCGCCTCGAAGGCTGGGACGGCTGCTCGGTCTACCACTATTCCGACACCGCCGTCTTCGGGTTCAGCCACACCCACCTGAGCGGCACCGGGGTCGGCGACTACGGCGACATCCTGCTGATGCCCGTGACCGGCGAACCGCTCCTGGAGAACGGCTATCCCGACCGGGTAGACGAGGGCTACGGTTCCCGCTTCCGCAAGGAGACCGAAAAGGCCGAGGCCGGCTGGTACGCGGTCCATCTCGATGATTACGACGTCGCCATCGAACTGACCGCCACCCCCCGGACCGGTCTTCACCGCTACGTGTTTCCCGCCGGCAAGCCGGCCCACGTGATCATCGACCTCACCCATCGCGACGAGCTGCTGGACGTCGATCTGACCGTCCCCGACGACAGGACCGTCGCCGGCTTCCGTCGCTCCGCGGCCTGGGCCCGCGACCAGATGGTCCACTTCCGGGCTGCGTTCTCGCGGCCGTTCACCGCGTCGAAGATCATCACCGACGACATCGGCAGGCCACTCAAGGCGGTGCTGTCCTTCGGCGACAAAGGCGGCGACCTGCTGGTCCAGGTAGGAATCTCCGCCGTCGACGACGCCGGCGCCCGCGGCAATCTCGAGGCCGAGTGGGCGGACTTCGACTTCACCGCGACGCGCGCCAGAGCCCGCGCCGCCTGGTCCGCCGCCCTGGACCGCTTCGAGGTCGACGGCGCCGACGATGCCGACCTGACCGTCCTGGCCACCGCCCTCTACCACAGCTTCATCGCCCCCAACCTGTTCAGCGACGCCGACGGCCGTTACCGCGGGATGGACTTCCAGACCCACACCGCCGAGGACCGCGACCACTTCACCGTGTTCTCCCTGTGGGACACCTACCGCGCCACCCATCCCCTGTTCACCCTGGTCGAGCGCGACCGCACACAGGACCTCGTCGCCACCATGCTCGCCCAGTACGACCAGGGCGGCCGCCTCCCCGTGTGGGAACTGGCCGCCAACGAGACCGACTGCATGATCGGCTACCACAGCGTCTCGGTCATCGCCGACGCCTATCTCAAGGGCATCATGACCGGCGGCGAGGATCACGCCCTGGACGCCATGATCAGCAGCGCGAAGCGGGATCACTTCGGTCTCGACGCCTACAAGCGCGACGGCTTCATCTCCGCCGACCTCGAGTCCGAATCGGTGAGCAAGACCCTCGAGTACGCCTACGACGATCTCTGCATCGCCCGGATGGCCGCCATGACGGGCCGGATGGACGAGTTCGACACGTTCAGCCGCCGATCCCTGGCCTGGCGCCACCTGTATGATCCGGCCACCGGTTGCTTCCGTCCCCGCATCAACGGCCAGTGGCTGAAACCCTACGATCCCCGCCGGGTCGACAACCACCATACCGAGGCCAACGGGTGGCAGTACCGCTTCGCCGCGCCCCACGATCTGCAGGCCCACATCCAGGTCTGCGGCGGCGACGGGCCCTTCCTTGCCGCGCTGGATTCGCTGTTCACGGTCGAGAGCGCGACCACCGGCCGCGACCAGCCCGACATCACCGGCCGCATCGGCCAGTACGCCCACGGCAACGAGCCCAGCCACCACGTGGCCTGGCTGTACCACGGAGCCGGCCGGCCCCAGCGCTCGGCCGACCGCATCGGGCACATCCTCGAGGATTTCTACACTCCCGAGCCCGACGGCCTGATCGGCAACGAGGACTGCGGCCAGATGTCCAGCTGGTACCTCCTGGCCGCCTACGGCCTCTACGACATCGCGCCCTCCTCCCGGCAGTGGCTGATCATCCCGCCGCTGCACGAACGCATGTCCATGCGGTTCGAGGACGGGGCCCAGTTCACCACCCGGCGCGAAGGATCCGGCGCCGTCGAGAGCGTCACCTGGAACGGAAAACCTCTGTCGCGCAGCTTCCTCTGGCACCACGAGGTGGCCGAAGGCGGTGAACTCGTCTTTTACCTCGGCAAGGAGGGGGACTGGGGCAAGGCTCTCGAGGACCGTCCGCCCAGCAGCGCCCGCCTGGGCGACATCATTCCCGCCCCCTGGGCCGACGCGCCGGCCCAGCGCTTCCGGGGACGCATGAAGGTCGCCCTGGGGGTGGACGATCCCCGGGCCGAGATCCGCTGGACCGATGACCCCCAGGTCGATCCGCACCTGGGCATCGTCTACGACAAGCCCATCACCATCGCCGCCACCACGACCCTGCGCTTCGTCGCCATGAAGCATCCGCTGGAACCCAGCCCGGTCGTCGCCGCCACCTTCACGGCCCTTCCCGAGGACTGGTCGGTGACCCTGGGCGCCGAGCCCAATCCGCAGTACACCGCCGGCGGCCCCGACGCCCTGATCGACGGGGTGCGCGGACCCGAGGACTGGCGCCGCGGCGGGTGGCACGGCTACGAGGGCAAGGACTTCAGCCTGACCCTGGACCTGGGCGAGGCGAGGCCCGTCGCGCGCGCCGGGGCGTCCTTCCTGCAGGACGTGCGCTCGTGGATCGTGATGCCGCAGGAATTGCTGGTGGAGACCTCCCGTGACGGAAGGACGTTCAGCCCGGCCGGCCGCGTCGGTCACGACGTCGCGGTCGAGGACTACGGCGTCATCCTCCGGGACCTGACGGTGGAACTCGACGGCGCTCCGGTCCGGGCCCTCCGTTTCACCGCGACCGGATCCGGACCCATGCCGCCGTGGCACCCCGGCGCCGGCGGCGCTTCCTTCATCTTCGTCGACGAGTTGATCGTCGAATGACCCGGGTCGAGGTGCGCATGCGATTTCGGATTTCCGCCCTGGCCGTGCTCTTCCTGTCGGCGGTCCTTCCGGCCGCCGCCGAGGACCTCGCCCGCCACGTCGACCCCCTGGTGGGCACCCGCAACATGGGTCACACCTTTCCCGGAGCCGTCGTGCCCTTCGGCATGGTCCAGCTCAGCCCGGACACGCGGCACCTGTCCATGTTCGACGCCGAGGGCCAATACGTCCCCGAGGTCTACCGCTACTGCGCGGGCTACCAGTACGAGGACAGCACCATCGTGGGGTTCAGCCACACCCACTTCAGCGGCACCGGCCACTCCGACCTCGGCGACGTCTCGGTGCTGCCGGTGATGGGGGAGGTCGACCTGGAGGCCGATCCCTCCGCCCGGTTCGACCACGCCACCGAGATCGCGGAACCCGGCTACTACCGGGTCACGCTTGAGGACTCCGGCATCGCAGCCGAACTGACCGCCACCGCCCGCACGGGCTGGCACCGCTACACCTTCGGCCGGACCGGCGAGGCCCACCTGATCCTGGACCTGATGGCCAACATCTACGACTACCCTGAGAAGAACGTCTGGACCTTCGTTCGCGTGGAGAACGACACCCTGGTCACCGGCTACCGCATCACCACCGGCTGGGCCCGCACGCGCACCGTGTACTTCGCCATCGCCTTCAGCCGACCGTTCACCAGCTACGGCCACCGGCGCCTCGACGCCACGCCCTACCGCGGCTTCTACCGGCGCTTCGACCAGGAGCACGACTTCCCCGAGATGGCCGGACGCGACCTGCGGGCACAGTTCGCATTCCCCGTCCGGGCCGGGGACCGGCTCACCGTCAAGGTCGCGCTCTCCGGTGTCAGCACCGCCGGCGCCCTGGCCAACCTCGCCGCCGAAGCTCCCGGCTGGGACTTCGACCAGGTCCGCTCGGCCGCGCGAGCGGCCTGGAATCGGGAACTCGGCCGCATCGAGGCGGTCACCACCACCCCGGACCAGGCCTCCATCTTCTACACGGCCCTGTACCACACCATGCTGGGTCCGGTGGTCTACGAGGATACCGATGGCAGCTACCGGGGCCTCGACCAGAACGTCCACGTTTCCACCGGTTTCACCAACTACACCGTCTTCTCCCTGTGGGACACCTACCGGGCCCTGCACCCGCTGTTCAACCTGATCCAGCCGTCGCGCAACGCCGACATGATCCAGAGCATGCTCGCCCACTTCGACCAGAGCGTGCATCCCATGCTGCCGGTGTGGAGCCATCACGCCAACGAGAACTGGTGCATGATCGGATACCACAGCGTCTCGGTGATCGCCGATGCGGCGGTCAAGGGCGTCGGGGGGTTCGATCTCACCCGAGCGCTCGATGCCTGCGCCGCGACCGCCTCGGTGCCCTACTTCGACGGCGTGGGCGAGATGGTGGAGCTGGGTTACGTGCCGGATGAGGCGACCGGATCCTCGGTGAGCGTGACCATGGAACTGGCCTACGACGACTGGTGCGTCGCGCAACTGGCCCGCCTGGCCGGCGACCGCGGAACCGAGCAGCGGTTCCTGGCGCGGTCCCGCAACTTCGAGAACGTCTTCGATCCGGACATCGGCTTCATGCGCCCTCGCCTGCGGGACGGCGCCTGGCGTCCGGATTTCGACACCATGGCGACCCACGGCCAGGGCTTCATCGAGGGCAACGCCTGGAACTACGGGCTGTACGTCCCCCACGACGTGCCCGCCCTGGTGGCGATGATGGGCGGCCCAGGACGTCTCGGAGACCACCTCGACCAGCTGTTCACCATGGAGCTCGGCGACGAGCACATCGCCCACACCGAGGACATCACCCGCGACGGCATCATCGGCAATTACGTCCACGGCAACGAGCCCGGGCACCACATCGCCTATCTCTACAACTGGACGGACCGGCCCTGGCGGACCCAGGAACGCGTGCGCATGATCCTGGACACCATGTACGGCACCGGGCCGTCCGGCCTGTGCGGCAACGACGACCTGGGCCAGATGTCCGCCTGGTACGTCTTCAGCGCTCTCGGCTTCTACCCGGTGTGTCCGGGGTCGCCCGATTACGCCCTGGGCAGCCCGCTGGTCGAACGCGCGGACCTGCACCTGGAGAACGGCCGCACCCTGACCATCGTCGCGCACGACCAGGGACCGGAAAACGTCTACGTGCAGAAGGTGGAAGTGGACGGAAAGAGGATCGAACGCCGCCATCTGACTCACGAAGAGCTGATCGCCGGGGGCCGCATCGGTTTCTTCATGGGCCCGCGGCCCGCGGGACGTTGACGGCCACCCGGCCCAGGCCCCAGCGCTCGGCGAAGTCATCCAGGTCCCCGCCGGCCGCTCCGGTGAATTCCAGATCGGCGGCCGACATCCCGCAGGGAGCCTCGTACTCCAGGGTCACCAGGCGGCGGCTGAGCAGGGCCTGGTCCCGGCCCTCCTCCAGCTTGCGGCGCAGGCCCCTGGCCCCGCGCACGGGCAGGGTCTCGACGCGGTCCAGGTCGGCGTAGATCGCATCCAGGTCGGCGAACTCGGCCAGCAGGGCCGTCGCCGCCTTGGCTCCCACCCCCCGCACACCGGGGATGTTGTCCACCGCATCGCCCGTCAGCGCCAGCAGGTCGCACACCTGGCACGCCTGCACACCCAGCCTTTCGTGGATCCGGTCCTCGTGCCACCAGTGGTCCTTCGCCAGGTCGTAGATGCTCACGCCCGGGCCGACGAGTTGGGCCAGATCCTTGTCCCCCGAGACGATGACCACGTCGTGGCCCTCGGCCCGCAGCAGGCGCGTCAGGGTGGCGATGAGGTCGTCCGCCTCGTAGCCCGGCAGGATGGCGGTGGGGATGCCCATCTTCTCCACCAGCTCGCGGCAGAGGTCGAACTGGGGGATCAATTCCTCGGGCGGGGCGACCCGGTTGGCCTTGTACGCGGGATAGATCGCGTTGCGGAAGGTCTGGGATCCCGCGTCGAAGCAGCAGACCAGCAGCTCGGGCCGGTGCTCCAGCAGGAACCGCCGGAGAGTCAGGCCCAGCCCGAACACCGCGTTGACGGGCGTGCCGTCGGGCGCGGCCATGGGGCGCATCCCGTAGAAGCTGCGGAACACGTAGGCCATGCCGTCGATGAGGTAGGCGGTCCGGACGGCCACGTCAGTCCCCGATCCCGGCGAGGAAGTCCAGCAGCCGGTCGTTGAAGAAACCGGGATCCTCGAGGTTGCTCAGGTGCCCCGCCCCCGGAACCAGGGCCAGCTGTGAACCGGGGATGTGCTCGTGCATCGCCCGGGACAGGGCCGGCGGGGTGACGGAATCGAGCTCGCCGCAGAGGATGAGCGTGGGCACGGCGATGCGCTCAAGGGAAGCGCTGGTGTCGGTCCGTCCGGCCATGGCCAGCAGCTGCCCCGCGATCGCCAGGGGAGGCGTGGCGGCGATGGTCTCCCTGATGAGCGACACCGCCTCGGGCCTCGCCGTCAGGGATGCGGGCGCGAAGACCGCAGGGATGAACGTCTCGGCGAAGGCCGCCGAACCGTCGCGCTTGACCCCCGCGACCCCGGCGGCGCGCTTGAGCTTGGCGGCGTCGTCGTCGGCCTCGCTGCGGGTGTCGCACAGCACCACGGCCCTGAACCGCTCGGGGTGGCGCTCCACGGCCCTCAGGGTGACGTAACCCCCCATGGACAGTCCGACGATGACGGGGGACGTCAACCCCAGGTGATCGAGCAGGGCGATCAGGTCGTCGACGTGCCCTTCGATGGTGTACTGGCCGTCGCCGACGGCGCTGCGCCCCATCCCCCGCAAATCATAGGTGACGGCACGGTGACGGTGGCTGACGGCCGCCACCTGGGGTTGCCACATGGCGCCGCTGAAGGGGAAGCCGTGGACGAAGACGACCGGCGACCCGCGGGGATCGCCGGCGTCCTCGACGTGAAGGGACGTGCCGTTGAGGGAGATCATCATGGCGGCCACCTGGGGTTGGGGTTGCGGCCTCGGGGCTCAGGCGACCCAACATAACCCGGGGCGGCGCGCCCCGCCCACCTCAATCGTCCAGGAACCAGCCCAGGGCCGCCAGCTCCGGGATCCGTTCGTTGAGCTCTTCCGCCAGGTCCTCCACCCTGTCGGCGCGGTCCCCGATCTCGTCGGCGACCTTCTCGATCATTTCGATGCGCTCCTCGAAGTCGGATTCCAGTTCGGCATCCACGTCCTCGCCCGCGTCCTCGTCACCGAGGGAGGCCAGGGCCGAGCGGATGGCGGCCGCGGCGTAGGCCGTGCTCGCGGCCGCGATCTCCTCGGCGTCCAGGGCGACCGCCTCGGCCATCTCGACCAGCTTCCGGGATTCGGCATGGAACTTCTTCAGGAGCTTGCGCTCCCGTTCGTCCGTGGCGACGGCGCGGCCGTTGATGACCAGGTCGCCCTTCGCCGACACCGTCACCTCGTCGTCGCTGCGGTGGTGCTTGTAGCTGATGACCAGGAGGTCACCCTCGAAATCCAGGCTGGTGTCACCCGACATGTGGATCGCACGGTCATGGTCCCGGGCCAGGGCCCGGTCGGCAGCGCAGGGACAGGCCAGCAGGCCTGCGCTCAGCAGGAGAGGCAGGATGATCTTCACGGCAAAACTCCCGGTTGGGCGTTCGATCGGGGGGAGACCCTGAATACGCCGCCCACCCCTCCAGGGTTGCATCCCGGAGGGCGGGGCCGGGGGCCGGGGGACTTGCTCGCCCTCCCGAAAGGACGACGCGGAGAATTTTCCTCATCATTCATGGGAACCCGGATTCCGGGTCCCAAGAAGCAAAACCTATAATTTGATTACCAGACAACAACTTATAGGGTGGGCCGCCCCGGGGAACCGGATGTCGCGGGCCCCTCGAAAAAAATGTGTGCGGGATTATCCCGGATTTTTGATAATATGGGGCGGGATTGAGACGGTAAATCAACCGAACCACCGACATCTCTAGACGGACCCGGAAATCATCATGAGACCCATTTCGGCCCCCCACCACCGATTTGCGGTCGCTTCCCTGTTGAGGGCGGCGCCGTTGCTGGGGGCCGTCTGCCTGTGCCTGGCCGGTACGCCAGCCCACGGCGGTGAGGACATCCCCGAGATCTGGCCCATGGCCGCCCTCATCGAGAGCAAGGGGGGGCCGGAAGACGTCACCGCCTATCCCCTGGGAGGCATGCCGGTTCCCGATCCCCGGCAGGATCTCTTCGACATCCAGCACTACGACCTGCGCTTCGAGGTGGATCCGGTCACCGGGTTCCTCGCCGGAGTGAACACCATCGCCTTCACCGCCCTCTCCCAGCCCGTCGATCAGCTGGTGCTGGACTTCCGCGGGAACATGTACACCCAGGGCTGGACCATCACCCACCCCTACCGGGAGCGCCTGTACGTCGAACGGGAGGGCGATCTGGCCGTGGTCCACCTGCCGACCGCCCTGGCGCCCGGCCGGCTGGCCGTGGTGGAGATCCCCTTCCTCGGTTTCCCCGTACCTGAAGGGCTGTTCGGCTTCCGGACCGGCCTGACCCCAGCCGGCAATCCGGTCCTGGCGACCGTCAGCGAACCCTGGAGCGCGCGTTCGTGGTGGCCATGCAAGGACGATCCCCGGGACAAGGCCACCTTCGCCGCCAACGTCACCGTGCCGGGCGGGATGACCGCCGTGTCCAACGGGGTGGCCGGACTGTACGGCAACGATCCGGGCACCTGGGTCGAACCCCTGCCCATCTCGACCTATCTGTTCAGCCTCGCCGTTGCGGATTACGTGGAGATCGACGAACACTACTCGGGCAGCGCGGGCGAGATCGACCTGAAGCACTACGTGTTCCCCGAACTCGAGGAGGAGGCCCGGGCCGACTTCGCCGTCCTGCCGGAAATGCTGGACTTCTGCGGCGAGATCTTCGGACCCTATCCCTTCCCCGGCCAGAAGTACGGCATGGTCACCTGCTCCTGGGACGAGGCGATGGAGCACCCCACGGCCGTGACCTGGGGGGACGTGCTGGTCACCGGGACCGGGCAGTTCGAGACCATCGTCTTCCACGAGCTGGCCCACATGTGGTTCGGCAACCTGATCACGCCCGAGGACTGGACCCACATCTGGCTCAACGAGGGATTCGCGACCTATGCCGAGGCTCTCTGGGCCGAGCACAAGTGGGGATTCGCCGGACTCAGGAACTTCATGGGCGCCCACAACTGGGGCTTCGCCTACCCCTACGACACCCTGATCCGTAACCCGGCCATCTCCGATCCCGTTTACTACTTCAACGTGGTCGCCTACCACAAGGGCGCCTGGGTGCTGCACATGCTGCGGCGCTGGATCGGCGACGAGGCGTTCTTCACCACCCTGCGCAACTACCTGAACAACCCGCAGCTGCGCTACAAGACCGCCGACAGCGACGACTTCCGCGCCGAGTGCGAGCTGGCCTCGGGCGAGGATCTCGGCTGGTTCTTCGACCAGTGGCTGTACCGGAAGACCCATCCGGTCTACCAGATCGCCTCGATCAACGACTGGGACGGCGACGTCAACAACTACCGCCTGCGCCTGCGGCAGGTGCAGGTGCCCGACTCCTTCGCCGGCAGCGACCCCTACAAGGTCCTGGTGGACGTCCGCCTGCAGGGCGCCGGTCTCGACACCACGGTCACGTTCATCAACGACCAGCTGGACCAGGAATATGACTTCACCCTGCCCGCGACCGTGACCACGGTCACCCTCGATCCGGACCGCTGGCTCCTGCACCGCATCGATGAGAATCCCATCGCCCCGGCCGGCGAGGCCGCCCCCGCGGCCGTGCGCCTGCTGCCCGCGACCCCGAACCCCTTCAACCCGCGGACCCTGTTCCGCTGGGAGACCGCGATCTCCACCCGCGACCGGGTCCAGGTCTACGACCTGCAGGGCCGGCTGGTGCTGGAAGAGGACCTCCCCGTGCGGGGGGCCGGCCTGCGGGAGTTCATGTGGAAGGGGACGAACGGCGCGGGCTTGCCCCAGCCCTCGGGTACCTACCTCTATCGCGTCACCTGCCGGGGGGCGGAGAAGTCCGGCGGCCAGGCGAGCTGGCGGCTGCAGGGCAAGGTCACGCTGGTGCGTTGAGCTTCCGCCGGATCATTTGACCAGGGTCACGCGAACACCCGCCACCGCCGCTGTCCCCTGCACCACGCGCATCAGGTAGGTTCCGCTCGGAACGTTGCGCCCGGCGGCGTCGCGACCGTCCCACGCCACCTGCATCGCTCCACCGGTCGCCGCGAGTTCACCCGAGCGCCAGATCCGCCGCCCCGCCAGGTCGTACAGCTCGAACCGGCAGGGACCCGCCGCCGAGGTCTCGAACCGCAACACCGTGGTCCCGTTGAAGGGGTTCGGGTAAGCGCCCAGGCTCGCGATGGGCGCCGGCCGCGGGCCGTCCACCGCCACCACCCCCTCGCGCTCCTCGATGGCGTCGACGGCGATCCAGCCGTCCGGACCGGTCTCCTCGTCCACGATCCTCAACCTCACGGTGCGGCCGGTGTGGGCGCGCACGTCCCAGGTCCTCTCGATCAGGACGGACTGTCCCGACGGATAGATCGTGCCGAGGATCTGGCCCGTGCCGTCGTCGACCAGGGCGACGTGGCAGGTCGCCGGATGGACTCCGCCGGCCAGCTGCAGGGTGAAGTGGCCGCCCTCGAGCACGAAGGGCCGCGACTCGATGCTGCCGGTGGCCGCGTCGCCGAAGGCCAGGCCCGGCGCGCCGACCCCGCTCAGGGGACCGCCGTAGTTCTCGCCGCTGCCGAACCAGCCGTGCCCTCGCTGCCGGATCCCGGGATCCCCCCGCAGCGCGGGGTTGTCGCAGAAGGTGGGCGCCGCAAGGCCGGGATCACCGGTGCGCACGGGCCAGTCCGGACCCAGGGGATCGGGAGCGAACACCACGGGGGTCATCCCGCCGTCCTCGAAGCGCACGCTGTCCATCCGGGCCGTGACGAACCAGGTCAGATCGCGCGGGTCCTGGTCCTTGGCCAGGTAGGCGAACGTCTCGGCGCCCGGGGTCCCCCGGAAGTTCTCGATCTCCGGGGCCCAGCCCGCCGCGACGTAGGTGCGCCCCGTCATGGTCCAGTCAGCCGGATCGGCCGCGACCACGTGGCTGGTGGGGTGATACTCCAGGGTGAGGTCCTGCTCGACGAAGAACAGGTGATGCCAGCCGTCGCGCACCAGGTACTGGGGGCTTTCCA
>JAHJTW010000316.1 GCA_018829565.1 bacterium
AGGGCGAGCATCCCATCATCCCCGTCCACTTCCGCCGGCACGGGGACGACGCGGTCCTGGCCCAGAAGGTGTCCGCCGACCTGCTGGCCGAAGGCGTCTACTGCATCGGCTTCAGCTTCCCGGTGGTGCCGCGGGGGCAGGCCCGGATCCGCCTGCAGGCCTCGGCCGCCCATGCCCCGGAGCACGTGGAACGGTGCATCGAGGCCTTCGGCAAGGTGGGCAGGCGGCACGGGGTCGTCTGACCGGGACGACTGTGAAAAATAGATGATTTTTTCAATCTGATTTGCAATTCCAGACGGTCCGTCCTAAATTGCGCCCTCGCCACGTCTGCCGGCCTAGGCTAAGCTAGGGGCAGGCGTGTGTTTTTAACCCCCGGCCGGCGCCTCGCCGTCCGGGAAGCACGCAAGGCTGTCAGGGGCCGACAGGTCGGCCCTGAACGGGGACGGAATCATGCTGGAAGATCTGAAAAGGATCAGGAACATCGGGATCAGCGCCCACATCGATTCGGGCAAGACCACGCTGACCGAGCGCATCCTCTTCTACACCGGCCGCATCCGCGCCATCCACGAGGTGCGCGGCAAGGACGGCGTCGGGGCCACCATGGACTCCATGGAGCTCGAACGCGAGCGCGGGATCACCATCCAGAGCGCGGCCACCTACACGACCTGGAAGGACCACCACGTCAACATCATCGACACTCCGGGGCACGTCGACTTCACCATCGAGGTGGAGCGCGCCCTGAAGGTGCTCGACGGCGCCATCCTGGTGCTGTGCGCGGTGGCCGGGGTCCAGAGCCAGTCCATCACGGTGGACCGCCAGATGCGCCGCTATTCCGTTCCCCGCATGGCCTTCGTCAACAAGTGCGACCGCAGCGGCGCCAACCCCGCCCGGGTGACCGACCAGCTGCGCGAGAAGCTCAAGCACAACGCCGTGATGATGCAGATCCCCATCGGCCTGGAAGACAAGCTCGAGGGCGTGGTCGACCTGGTCGCCATGAAGGCCTACCGCTTCGAGGGCGAGAACGGCGAGAAGATCGTCGAGGGCGAGATCCCCGCCGCCCTGAAGCTCGAGGCCGAGGCCCGGCGCGAGGTCATGCTCGACGCGGTCAGCATGTTCAGCGACGAGCTGATGGAAGCCGTCCTGGAGGACGCCGTCACCGAGGACATGATCCACGCCGCCGTCCGCAAGGGCACCCTGTCCGGCGACCTGACCCCGGTGTTCATGGGCAGCGCCTACAAGAACAAGGGCGTCCAGCTGCTGCTCGACGCGGTGACGCGCTACCTGCCAGCCCCCACGGACATCGCCAACACCGCCCTGAGGGTCCGTCCCGGGGGCGAGGAGGAGGAGTTCGTCCTGTCCAACAGCCCGGAGGACCACCTGGTGGCCAACGCCTTCAAGCTGGAGGAGGGGCCGTACGGACAGCTCACCTACGTCCGCATCTACCAGGGCGTCCTTCACAAGGGCAGCGAGATCCACAACAGCCGCACCGGCAAGAGGGTCAAGGTCGGTCGCCTGGGACGGATGCACGCCGACCAGATGCAGGAGATCGAGGATGCCTGCGCCGGCGACATCATCGCCCTGTTCGGCATCGACTGCGCCAGCGGCGACACGTTCACCGGGGGCGAGCGCCTCTCCCTGAGCAGCATGCACGTGCCCGAGCCGGTGGTCAGCCTGGCCGTCACCCCCGTGGACAACAAGGCCTCCGCCAAGATGAGCAAGGCCCTGCACCGCTTCACCCGCGAGGACCCCACCTTCCGCTCCTCGGTGGATGACGAGACGGGCGACACGATCATCAGCGGGATGGGAGAACTCCACCTGGAGGTCTACATCGAGCGGATCAAGCGCGAGTTCGGAGCGGAGGTCACCACGGGCGCGCCCCAGGTCAAGTACCGCGAGACCATGACCCAGTCCGTGAACTTCGAGTACGTCCACAAGAAGCAGACCGGCGGTTCGGGCCAGTACGCCAAGGTCCAGGGCCTGCTGGAGCCCAGCGAGGACGGCCAGTTCCACTTCAAGAACGGCGTGGTCGGCGGCAACATCCCCACCGAGTACATCGGCGCCTGCGAGAAGGGCTTCGCCACCTCCCTGGACAGGGGGAACTTCATCGGCCATCCGGTCCAGGGCCTCAAGGTCACGCTGCTCGACGGCGCCGCCCACGCGGTGGACTCGTCCGACATGGCCTTCACCACGGCCTGTCGCGCCGCGTTCCGGGAATTCTATCCCAAGGGCAAGCCGGTGGCCCTCGAGCCGCTGATGCTGGTGTCCATCGAGGGGCCCGGCGAGCACCAGGGCGACATCATCAAGACCCTCATGCAGCGCCGCGGGGTCATCGTCGGGACCACCGAGGACGAGGGATTCATCCGCGTCGACGCGAACGTGCCGCTGGCCGAGATGTTCGGCTACGCGACCGTCCTGCGCTCGGCCACCGCGGGCAAGGCCGAGTTCACCATGGAGTTCGCCCGCTACGCCCCGGCGCCGGCGGAGGTCACCGAGGAGCTCGTCAAGGCCTACCAGACCAAACGGGCCGAAGGCCGCTAGTGAGACAGCAGGGGCGCCCGGGCGCCCCGAGGACCCCAGATTTGAAGAGGTAGTTGCAATGCCTGAGAAAAGCATGATGCAGAGGAGTCCGGTGCGGGTCTTCGAGCGGGCCATCGGCGGCGGCCTGGGCGCCGGCAACCTGGGCGTGGTGATGTCCCGCCCGGGCGTCGGCAAGACCGGATTCATGATCGGACTGGCCGTCGACCAGCTGTTGCAGGGCCGCAAGGTCCTGTACATCTCCACCAAGGAGTCGGTGGAGCGCATCAACGATTTCTTCGACCAGGTCTTCCACGCCATGGCCGCCGACCTGGGCTTCGACGAGGTTCCCCAGAAGCAGCTCAAGATGGAGCGGAACCGGCACATCCTGGTCTACAACCGCGACCTGTTCTCGCTGGAGAAGCTGGAGCAGTCGGTGGCCTTCCTCAAGGACACCACCGGGTTCGATCCCGACATGGTGATCATGGACGGCACGCCCCGCTACGAGAGCACCGAGACCTGGGAGATGGAGGGGCTCCAGCGCCTGGGCCGCGAATGGGGCGCCGAGATCTGGACCAGCAGCAACACCCACCGCGAGGGCCAGAAGACCGACGAGCGCGGCGTGCCGCTGAAGGTGGCGGCCCACGACGAGTTCCTCGCCGTGATCATCCACCTTTGCCCGCAGAACGACCACGTCAAGGTCAAGATCGTCAAGGAGCACGGAACGCAGGAGATTCCCCAGGTCCACCTCGAACTCGATCCGGGGACGATGCTGCTGCGCTGGAGGTAGGAGCCATGACCAGCGGCCCGTCCGTCCGGGACAACGTGGCCTGGGTCAAGGAGAGGATCGCCGCCGCCTGCGCCCATCACGGGCGGGATCCCGCCTCGGTCCGCCTGGTGGCGGTGACCAAGAAGATTCCCCTGCCGCTGGTGGTCGAAGGCTGCCGCTGCGGCCTGCGGGACCTGGGGGAGAACCGGATCCCCGACGCCCTGGACCGGATTCCGGCCCTGCCGCCCCTGCTGGCGGCGGCGGGCCTGGACCCCGACCTGGTCCGGTGGCACTTCATCGGACATCTGCAGCGCAACAAGGCCGCCAAGGCCTCGGGCCGGTTCGCCCTGCTCCACGGCGTCGATTCCCTGGACCTCGCCGAGCGTCTGGGCCGGCGGGCCCATGCCGAGGGCCGCAGCGAACGCATCCTGCTGGAGGTCAACATCTCCGGCGAAGGCCAGAAGAACGGATTCGCGCCGGGGATCGCCCTGGAGACCGTTGCTGCGGCGGCGGGGATCCCGGGCCTCGAGATCCTCGGCCTGATGGGCATGGCCCGTTACGACGCTCCCGAGCCGGAACTGCACGCCTCCTTCGCCCTCCTGCGCGGTCTGGCCGAGAAGGCCCGGTCGGCCACCGGATTGCCGCTGCCCGAGCTGAGCATGGGCATGAGCGGCGACTTCGAGGCGGCCATCGCCGAGGGGGCCACCCTCGTCCGCATCGGCACCGCGCTGTTCGGTCCCCGCACCTCCGGCTGAATCCCGCCTCCCCTTCCCCCCCGGATTCCATCCCGGATCCTGGCACGTCTCTTGATACCCGGATGGCGAGACTTTGAACGCCCCGGCTTCCCGCCGGAGCCGGGAACGCCCATTCATCGAGGAGAGAGTCATGCGGATCACCCCCCTGGACGTGCGCAAGCAGGAATTCGGCAAGGCCATGCGGGGCTTCGACTGCGACGAGGTGCGGGGCTTCCTGTCCACCCTGGCCGACGAGTACGAGACCGTCCTGGTGGACAACAAGCAGCTGCGTGAGACCATCATGGCCCAGGACGAGAAGATCTCCGGTTATCAGAAGATCGAAAACGCCTTGCGGGACACGATGTTGACCGCCCAGAAGGCCATGGCCGATTCGAAGGAGACGGCCCGCAAGGAGGGCGACCTGATCGTCAAGACCGCGCAGCAGGAAGCCCGGCAGATCATGGAGGAGTGCCGGCGCCGCACCGAGGAGCTGCGCCGCGAGATCATGATGCTGCGCAAGGAGAAGGAAGCCTACCTGGCCCGCTTCCGGTCGCTGGCCGAGGCCCAGGTCAAGTTCGTCGATACCCACGAGACCGATTTCGAGGACCTGGACAAGCGCCTGGTCCAGATGGTCGACTCGGTGGTGGGCGGTTTGGGATCCTCCAGTGGTGAAAAAACTGCCACTCCCGTCTTCACGGCCCCTGCGGATCCCGTGGATGCTGCTCCGTCGGCCCCGCCGCCGCCCCGGCCGACCTACCATTCCCCGGAAGTGGATGTCTGGCGGGACTACAAGCCCGCGACCGTGGGCCAGGAGGCGGACCTGAACGCCGAGGAGGGCCTCCGGGATGATGCGGCCGATGAGATCGTCCAGTCCATCGCCTCGCTGGAGGAGGAGAAGGATGATCTCGATCCCTTCACCAAGGCGCCTGCGACGGCGGACCTGGAGGTGACGGCTCCGGTCTGATCCCGGCGGCTGTCTGTGGGTTCATCGGAGGAGAAGGGCGGGAATCGGCGATTTCCGCCCTGATACCTTAAGTTGTGCCATCGAAAATGTGTCCGGCCCCATTCTGGCTGATTAAATTTCCTTTTAGATTTAATTTTAATTCTTTGGTGCCCTTCAGTGATGATATTTTTCATCATTGAATGCAGGGCACAATTTCGATGGCACAACCTTTTTCTTGGTGGCCTCCCGGGGCCATGTTAACTTGCTCTATCCTGAAAACGACACCCGACAGGAGGATTCCCGTGAGCGATCTCTGGAACCGGATCGCCGAATCGGCGTCATTCATCCGCACCAAGACGGATTTCGTCCCCGAAATCGGCCTCATCCTGGGCACCGGGCTGGGCGACCTGGCCCGCCGGATCCAGGCCGAGTGCATCATCCCCTACGGGGACGTGCCCCATTTCGTGGAATCGACCGCCACCAGCCATGACGGCCAGCTGGTCCTGGGCGTCCTGGGCGGACGCCGGATCATGGCCATGCAGGGCCGGGTCCACTTCTACGAGGGCTACACCATGCAGGAGATCACCCTGCCGGTGCGGGTCATGAAGGCCCTGGGCGCCGGCGCCCTGCTCATGAGCAACGCCGTGGGGGGGATGAACCCCCAGCTGAACCCCGGGGACGTCACCGTCATCACCGACCACATCAACCTGATGGGGGACAATCCCCTGATCGGGCCCAACGACGACCGCCTTGGGCCCAGGTTCCCCGACATGTCCGAGCCCTACGACCGGCGCTTCCTGGCGACCATGGAGCAGGTCGCCCTGGACCGGAAGATCCCCCTGAAGCGTGCCGTCTACGTCGCGGTCGCGGGTCCCAACCTGGAGACCGGCGCCGAGTACCGGTTCCTGAGGATCATCGGGGCCGATACGGTGGGCATGAGCAGCGTGCCCGAATGCCTGGCCGCCGTCCACGGCGGGATGCGGGTGGTGGGCCTTTCGGTCGTCACCGACGCCTGCTTCCCCGACAACCTGCATCCGGCGGACGTCGAGGCGATCATCCGGGTCGCCAACGGCGCCCAGCCCCGGCTCGAAGCCCTGGTGACCGGTTTCCTGGAGAACGTCCAACTATGAGTCCGGGCCCCCTGTATCCGCCCCTGGCGCGTAAGTTCCACGACGCCCGCTCCGAAGAGCTGATCAGCGACTTCTGGAAGGAGGACGGCACCTTCCGCAAGAGCATCGACCGGCGCGAGGGCGCTCCCGACTGGGTCTTCTACGAGGGGCCTCCGACCGCCAACGGACTGCCGGGCGTGCATCACGCCATGGCCCGCCTGTGCAAGGACGTCATGTGCCGGTTCAAGACCATGACCGGTCACCGGGTCGTGCGCAAGGCCGGCTGGGACACCCACGGGTTGCCCGTCGAGCGGGCCGTCGAGAAGACCCTGGGCATCCAGGGCAGCCAGGCCATCCAGGAGTACGGGCTGGGCCCCTTCAACGAGAAGTGCCGCGAGAGCGTCTGGTCCTGCAAGAGCGACTGGGACGAATTCACCGAGAAGCTGGGGTACTGGGTCGATCTGGACGATCCCTACATCACCTACGACGACAGGTACATCGAGACGGTGTGGTGGATCCTCAGCCGCTTCCACGCCGAGGGCATGCTCTACCAGGGCCACAAGGTGGTGCCCTACTGCCCGGTGTGCGGCACCCCCATCAGCAGCCACGAGATGGCCAACAGCTACCAGACCGTCAGCGATCCCAGCATCTACGTGAAGCTGAAGGCCGCCGGCGCGGACGAGTTCTTCCTGACCTGGACCACCACCCCGTGGACGCTGCCGTCGAACGTCGCCCTGGCCGTGGGCCGGGACTTCGACTACGTGCGCGTGCGCCACGCGGGGCAGGTCCTGATCCTGGCCGAGGCCCGGCTGGGGGTCCTGGCCGGTGAGGACGGGGAACGGCCCGAAGTCCTGGAGAAGCTCAAGGGCGCCGACCTGCTGGGCCGCCGCTACGAGCAGCTGATCCCGTTCGTGCGGCCGGAGGAGGGGAAGGAATCGTTCGTGGTCGTGGAGGCCGACTTCGTCACCCTCGATTCGGGCACCGGCATCGTCCACATGGCTCCGGCCTTCGGCGAGGACGACTACCAGGTGGGCGAGCGGGAGAACCTTGCGTTCTTCCGGCCGGTCGACGCCAACGGACGGTTCACCGCCGAGGTCGAACCGTGGGCGGGGCTGCACGTCAAGAAGGCC
>JAHJTW010000317.1 GCA_018829565.1 bacterium
CGCTTCCCTTGTCGGTCGCATCCCCCGTCCAGGTTGCGGCCAGGTCCCCCGGCCCCGCCGACTTCCCGGGCGCGCTGGTTTCCGATGCCGCCGCCCTGCCTTCGACGGATTCGGCCCTCTGGCTGCTGGCGGGGATCGGCCTGACCCTGGGCGTGCACGGATTCGAGGATGCCGGGGGGGCTTCCCGGGCGCTCGACCAGGGCGCGTGGGACAGCATGGCCGACGCCGGCAACATCTGGGGCGACATCCGGCTCCAGGCGCCGCTGGCCCTGGGCAGCTGGGCGGTGGGGGGGATGATGGGAGACGAGAGCCTGGCCCGGACGGGTTTCGACCTCAGCCGGAGCCTGGCCCTGAGCTACGGGGCGGTGACTGCCCTGAAAGTCGCCGTGGACCGGGAACGCCCCAACGGCGCACGCTATTCCTTCCCCTCCGGGCACACCTCGGCAGCTTTCTGCACCGCTGGAGTGGTCACCCGACGCCACGGCGGTTGGCCGGGCGCGATCGCCCTGGTCCTGGCCGGGTGGACGGCCCTGGGCCGCATGGAGGATCTCAAGCACCACCCTTCCGACACGGTGGCAGGCGCCGCCCTGGGCTGGATCATCGGACGCAACGCGGCGCGTCCCGGCCCCGCCGATGCGACGGCCTGGCGGCTGGAGGCCGTGCCTGGAGTCGTGGCCCTGGTCCGAGGGTTCTGATCGGGTGCAATCCGGGTTTGGTTTGTATTGAATGAATGGTATCATCTCCGCGGAGATTGGAGACCGACCCGGAACAATCCTGGAGGTGCGGAGATGAGGGCGCTCATGACGGCGGGCCTGTTTCTTTTCATGGCCAGTCTGGTTTCCTGCGGCGATGACGATCCCACCGAACCCGGTTCAAACCCCCAACCCACAGATACCACGGCTCCGGCGGCGGTCGCCGATCTGCGCGTGTCCGGGCTGGGATCCAGAAGCGTCACCCTGGCCTGGACCGCGCCCGGCGACGACGGCGATACCGGGACCGCGACAGCCTACGAACTGCGGCGCTCAGGGGCTGCCATTTCCGCGGCGAACTGGAACGCGGCCACGCCGGTCGAGGGGTTGCCCGCTCCGGTGGGGGCGGGTGGGACGCAATCGTTCGCGGTGACCGGTCTGGTCCCCGGCTCGGGATACCATTTCGCCCTGGTGGCGGTGGACGAGGCGGACAACCGATCGGAACTCTCGCCCGATCTCGAAGCCGTCACCCTCGGTCCCCCCGGAATCGTCGCGATCGCTCCCCCTGCAGGAACCACCGGCCTGGGCATGATGGCCACCTTCACGGTCACCTTCGACCGCGCCATCGACACGGCGACGCTCATTCCCGCCAACATCGACCCGGCCCAGCGTGATTTCGACCTCGAAATCCTGGAGACTGCCGACCCCCTGGCCTTCCTCATCGTGCCCCGCCCCTCCCTTGACCCATCCTCGACGGCGACCCTGGCGTTCACCGGGGGGATCACGGATGCCGAAGGGGCCGCCCTGGTCCCGCAGACCTTCACCTTCACCACCGGGCCGGACGACGCCGCACACTGGGCGGATGGCCATGAACCCAACGAAACCTGCCTGACCGCTTCGCCGGTCGACCTTGACGTCCTGGTCACCTCCCTGTCCACGGTGGTGGAGGGCGTGGACGTCTACAGCTTCACGCTCGAGGAACCCCTCATGGTCGATGCGAGGACCTATCTGAAGGAGGTTCTCCCGGAGCCGGGGGATCCGGACGGGAACCTCAGCTGGAACATCAACTTCCTCCGGGACGAGGCCTCCTTCTACTCCACCCGGGGCGCCTCGACCTCGGCCGGCGAAACGGAGTCCTTCCACTTCTCGTTCCTGCCCGGGACCTATTTCGTCCAGATCTACGGTGCCGACGACGAAGTGCGGGCCGTTTACGACCTCGAGCTTGTGACTTCCGCTCCCTGTGTGGACGACGGCTACGAGGACAACGACTTCCGGGACGAGGCGATCCTCGTGGAGGAGGGCCCGCTGACCGGTTTGCACGCCTGCTATCTGGACGCCGACTGGTTCAAGCTCGAGGTGGTGGAGGGGCAGACCTTCGGGCTGGACCTGTCGGTTCCGGGATACGACTCCATCATGCGGGTGGAGATCTACGAACCCGGCGGCGGCCGGATCAACGAGACCCTCAGGAACGAGGATTCCTTCAGCGGATCCCTGGAGGTGACCCGGAGCGGCCGTCTGGAGATCGCCATCCGGTTCTGGCAGGATGACGTCGTGTACGATCTCGATCTGACCTTGGCGGAGTGAACCGGCCGGAAGAAAACGAACGCCGCCCCCTCCCGGAGGGGGCGGCGCGTACCTTCGGCGGATCCGGGATCAGTTCTTATTCCGCGGGAAGTCCCCGTGGGCCGGAACCTGAACCGGCTCGTCCTTGATCTTCTGCAGCAGGACCTCCACGGCCTTCTCCAGCTGGGGATCGCGGCCGGCGATCTCCTCATGGGGCAGGTTGTCGATCTCGATGGTCGGATCGACGCCGTAATTCTCCACGTCCCAGTCGCCGTCCACGTTGAACAGGCCGAACTCGGGGAAGGTCACCCCGCCGCCGTCCATCAGGCGGATGTTGCGGCTGATGCCCACCAGACCGCCCCAGGTGCGGGTGCCGATCACCGGGCCGAGCTCGTAGTACTTGAAGTAGTAGGGCAAGGCGTCCCCGCCGCTGCCGGCGTACCCGTTGCTGATCATGGCCAGGTGACCGAGGAAGGCGGTGCCCGGAGTGCGCCAGTCCTGGCCGTAGCGGGGCTTCCAGAGGTTGACCAGCTTCTGACGCAGGATGTTCATGAAGAAGTCGGGGATGAATCCCCCGCCGTTGAACCGTTCGTCGATGATCAGGCCGTCCTTGCGCAGGTTGGGGTAGTAACCCTTGGCGAAACCCTGCTGGCCGCCGACGGCGGTGTTGGGCATGTGCAGATAGCCGATCCTGCCGTCCGACAGCTCGTCGACGCGGCGCCGGTTGGCCTGGACCCAGGCTTCGTACCGCAGGTTGTCCTCGCTGCGCACGGGGACGACCGTCACCTCGCGGCTCCTCTTCCCGTCGGGTTCCGGCCCGACCTTCAGGACCACCTGCTTGCCGGCCGTATCGAGGAACAGGCTGTAGGGGTTGGTGGGAGCCTCGAGTTCCACACCATCGACTGCCAGCAGATACTCGTCCGGATGGACCTCGCTGCCGGGCTGGTTCAGCGGCGTGTCGGTGCCGCCGTTCCAGTCACGTTCGGTGAAGATGCGGCCGAAGCGATAGAGATCATTTTCCCGGTCGAGGGTGAAGTCGCAGCCCAGCAGGCCGGTGCCGACGCTCTCGGGCTGCGGCACGTCGCCCGGGCGGACGTAGCTGTGGGAGCTGCAGAGCTCGCCGATCAGTTCGCCCAGCAGGTAGCTGAAGTCCGAGCCGTGGGCCACGTAGGGGACCAGCTGGCCGTACCTCTGGTACATGCGGTCCCAGTCCACGCCGTGCATGCCGGGATCGTAGAAGAAGTCCCTTTCCTGCCGCCACGCATCGCGGAACATCTGCTTCCACTCCGCGCGCGGGTCGACCATGGCCTTCAGATCCGCAGTGCGCAGCGGCTTTTCCGCAGGCTTCTGGTCGGCCTTGGCCTCGATGATGCCCCATTGATCCTTGTCGGAGTAGAGGATCTTCTTGCCGTCGGCGGTCAGGGCGTAGCCGCCGCAGCTCTTCAGGACCGACTTCACCTCGCGGTCCTCGAGGTCGTAGAGATTGAGGGAGGTGGACGCGGCGCCGTTGCCGCGGCCGCCCCCAGGTGAGAAGGGACGCTCGAGGTAGAACAGCTTGCCCCCGCTGAAGCTCAGGTCGAAGTAGTTGCCGGGGGAGACGTCCAGGGCGATGATGCGGTCGCCGATGCCTTCCAGGTCGATATCGACGACCTTGTCCTTCCCCCCGGCCTCGGCCTCGTCCTCCTCCCCGTCCTCATCGCCCTTCTTGGCCTCCTTGCTCTTCTTGTCCTGGTCGTCCTCCTCCCCGGCCAGGACGACCTCGTCGCTCTCCGGCGGGAAGGGGTGGGCCACGTCCTCGCGCAGGGGGACCACGTAGAGCCCGTCCATTTCGGTCCAGATGGGCTTGAGGTCGAATCCGCCGAGGGTGGGATTGAAGTGTCGGGCCGAGGCGAAGAACAGGTACTCGCCCTCGTCGTCGAAGCAGGGCTGGGTGTCGTCGGTGAAGTCGGTGGTCACGCGGTGGACCTTCCGGTCGGCGACGTTGTAGAGGAAGATCGAGTTGAAGTTGTTCTCCTCGCTGCGGGAGTAGGCGACCCAGTCGGACCCGGGGCTCCAGGCGAAGCTGCGGATCTCGTCGGTCCGGCCGGTGTCGATCTTCTGCACGTCGCCACCGTCCACGGTGATGAGCCAGAGGTTCATGGCGGCGTCGGCCAGCAGCAGGCGCTTGCTGTCCGGAGACCAGTCCAGGCCCTGGGGCCAGGCGAAATCCTTGCCGGTGATCCGTTTTTCCTCGCCCTTGCCGTCGGCGGGCCGGATGAAGACGTGGTATTCGCCGTCGCGGTCGCTGAAGTAGGCCACGGACTTTCCGTCAGGCGACCACACCGGATCGCGTTCGCGGATGCCCGGAGTCTGGGTCAGGTTGCGGACGTCGCCCTTCTCGGCCGGGACGGTGAAGATGTCGCCGCGGGCGGCGAACACGGCCCGGTTGCCGTCGGGACCGACGTGTGCGCCGTCGATGTTGTCGGCCACGGACTTCAGCTGGGGGCGGGCCACGACGTTGTCGCTGAACAGGGCGACCTGGATGCGCTCGGTCTTGCCGGTGTCCAGGTCGAGGACCCAAAGCCAGCCGCCGCACTCGTAGACGATGGCGCCGGGGCCCTGGCTGGGGAACTTGACGTCGTATTCCTCGTGGAAGGTCAACTGGCGGACCTGGTCGGTCTTCAGATCGTGGGCGTAGATCTGGAGATTCCCCCCGCGGTCGCTGGTGAAGTAGACGGTGTCGCCCTGCCACATGGGATAGTTGTCCGAACCTTCCCAGTCGGTCAGGCGCCGCGTCAGGTTGCGGTCGAAGTCGTGGATCCAGACGTCCTGGGCCATGCCGCCCTTGTAGCGCTTCCAGGTGCGGTTCTCGCGGGAGATCCGGTTGAAGGCGACCTGTTTCCCGTCGGGGCTGTAGCTGCTCAGTCCGGCGGTGGGCAGGGGGATGCGCAGGGGCAGACCGCCGGACACCGGCACTGTGAACAGCTGCAGGTCGCGGCCGGTGTGGCTCTGGCGGGCCGACTGGAAGCGGACCGACTCCCCGTCGTTCTGCCAGTCGATCACCCGGTCCCAGCCCGGATGCCAGGTCAGGCGCACCGGCTCGCCCCCCACCGCGGGGATCACGTAGACGTCATGGTTGCCGTCGTAGTTGCCCGAAAAGGCGATGGACGACCCGTCGGGGCTGAACTTGGGCTGGCTCTGGTAGCCGGTGGATCCGGTCAGTCGGCGCGCCTGGCCGCCGTGGCGGCCGACGGTCCACAGGTCGCCGGCATAGGTGAAGACGATCAGGTCCCCGTGGATGTCGGGGTTGCGGAGCATGCGCATGTCCCGGGGATCGGGACGGCCGTCCACCGGGTCGGGAGCCGCGGTCGCGACCGCTCCCAGGGCCAGGATCGCCGGCAGGACCAGGAGCAGGGAACGGACCGTTCCGCGCAGGGAGTGCAGGGGGTGCCGAGAAGTCATCATTCGCCTCCGGGGGCCGCGTGCGGCCGCAGGGTTACGGGGTCGTCCGCGACGGCCAGGACCAGGCCGGCGATGGCTGCCACGTTCAGGGCCAGGTCGCCCCGGTCGATCTTGTCGAACGAGTCGGCCCGGCTGTGATGGTAGGAGAAGTAGAGCTCGTGCTCGACCCGGTGTCCCACGCCCGGCACCCCGGCCCGCACGATGGGGCCGATGTCGACGCCCGATCCGCCGGGCTCGACCTGCCACCGGTCGGGGGCCAGACGGGCCAGCGGGGCGGTGAGGTCCGCGATCGCGGCGACGACGGTGCTGTCGGCCTGGACGCTGAAACCGCGGGGGGCGAAGGCCCCTGAATCGCTTTCGATGGCCAGGACGTGGTGATCCAGCTCGTGGCGGTGGGCCTCAAGATAGGCGCGCCCGCCGTGTCCGCCGAATTCCTCGCTCGTGAAGTGCACGATCCTGATAGTACGCCGGGGGCGCATGTCATGTTTCAAAAGGAGGGCGGCCGAACCCAGGGCCAGGGCGCAGCCCGCCCCGTCGTCGTGGGCGTTGGGGCCCAGATCCCAGGAATCCAGGTGACCCGAGACGAGGACGATCTCCTCGGGCAATTCGGTGCCCCGGATGTCCCCGATCACGTTGTAGCAGGTCGTCTCGCCGTGCAACTCGGCTTCCATGGAGAGCTTCACCCGGGGGCGCATCCCCCGGCGGCACATGCTGGACAGACGGGCGGCGTCCTCGACCGTGAGGGCGGCCGCGGGGATGCGGGGGACGTCCTCGGCGTAACGCATCACGCCGGTATGGGGAGCGCCGAGGCTGTGATCGGTGACCGAGCGGATCAGGCACGCCACTGCGCCGTGGGCCGCAGCCCGGCTGGCCCCGTTGACCCGGTACTGGACGGTCTTGCCGTACCCTTCCCAGGGCGGGTCGAACAGGACGATCCGGCCGGCAGCCTCGTCCGCGCGGGCTTCCAGCTCCTCGAAGTCGCGCACGGCCAGGACCTCGCCCTCGATCCCCTCCGGTCCGGTCCCCACGCTCAGGCCCAGGCCGCACATCTCCAGGTCGAAGGCCACCGGACCGAGGCAGCGGGCCCACTCGCGCCCGCGGGTCCAGTGGGGGACGGTCACCGGTTCGGTCCAGACGCTGTCGCAACCGGCCTCGATCATGGCGGCGCGGCTCCAGGCCACGGCCCGTTTCATGCCTTCGGATCCGGCGAGACGTTCGCCAACGGTGTCGCAGAGCTCGCTCAGCAGGGCATAGGTGTAGGTGTCCGCGGCGGCGGCCGCCATCACCCGGTCCAGGGGTCCTGGAGACACGGCGGATTCTCCCTCGATACGCTGGCCGCAACCGGCCAGCAGGGTGGTCAGGACGATCAGGGCGGCGAGGCGTCCGTTCCGGGGGAGGGAACGGCGCAGTTCGAGCGACGGTGTGGTCATGGTGAGGCGGCCTCGGCGTTGTGGTAAGGGGGCGGGTCCATGAACGGGTTGAAGATATCACGAACGGGTCCGGGAGCCCACCCCGGGCTGAGATCAGGCGGATCCGGACAATGATGCACGAGTGCGTCGATTGGGGTTGACCCGGGGCTGCACGGGGGTTTCCTTTGGCGGGAGAGGGATTGATCCCGGACGGGAGGGTCCATGGACCGTTTCACGGGCGATGCTGACGCCGCCGGCCCCCGGGGCCTGCGCCACGTTCCCGCTGAACTTCTGCTGAACCTCTACAACAGCGTCGATTACGGGGTGGTTGCCGTCGATCCGAGCGGACGGATCCTGACCCTGAACGCCGGGGCGCTGTCCCTTTTGAATCTGTCCGTCAAGCAGGCCCTGGGGCGTCAGGCCGAGGACGTCCTGCGCAGCGAGCAGGGCGCAGCCCTGAGATTGCTGCAGCGGGTCCTGCGCCGGGGCAAGCCCGTTCCCTGCCAGGAAGTCGTCATCGAGGACGGACTGGGACGCCTGGTGCCCCTGTGGTTCTCCGCCGCTCCCCTGCGCAACCCCGCAGGAACGGACCAGGGAGCCGTCCTCACCCTGCGGCTGGCCGAGACCGCCGTGCTCGAGGAGGAACTCGAAGACGACGAGGACGAAGGGGCCGCCTTCGCAGGGATCGTCACGGGCGACCCTCACATGCGCAAGCTGTTCCGGGTCATGCCCACCATCGCCCGCAGCGACAGCAGCGTCCTGATCCTCGGCGAGACCGGCACCGGCAAGAGCCTGCTGGCCAAGGCCATCCACAGCCTCAGCGGTCGCCGGCGCGGGCCCTTCGTGACCGTCAATTGCGCAGCCCTTCCCGAGTCCCTGCTGGAATCCGAGCTTTTCGGCGCGCGGGCCGGGGCCTATACCGGCGCGGTCAAGGACCGCCCCGGCCGGCTCGCGGCGGCCAACGGCGGCACCCTGTTCGTGGACGAGATCGGGGACGTGCCTCCGGCCGTCCAGGTCAAGCTGCTGCGCGTGCTGCAGGAGCGTGTCTACGAACCGCTGGGCGACGTGCGTCCGGTGCCTTGCGACGTCCGCTTCATCACCGCGACGCACCAGGATCTGCCGGGCCTGGTGGAGGACGGCGCCTTCCGGCGGGACCTCTTCTTCCGCATCAACGTCCTGAAGGTCGAGCTGCCGCCCCTGCGCGACCGCAAGGGCGACATTCCCCTGCTGGTCCAGCGCTTCCTGAACCGGCTGGCCCAGAGCCGTGGCAAGAGGGTGGCGGGGGTGTCCTCCAAGGTGCTGGAGATCCTGACCCATCACGACTACCCGGGCAACATCAGGGAACTGGAGAACATCCTCGAGCACGCCTGGGTGATGTGTCCCGAGGACATCATCGAGGTGGACCACCTGCCCGAGGACCTGCGCCAGCGGCGCTGGGCGTTCGCCGCACCGGTGCCCGCCGACCGCCGCCCCCTGGGGCGGGTCCAGGCGGAGTACATCCGGGAGGCCCTGGAGAGGAACAACGGCCACCGGTGCCGCACGGCCCGTGAACTCGGGATGCACCGCACCACCCTGATCCGCAAGATGCGCAAGCTCGGCCTCGAACCGCCGGAGAAGGACGGACGCAGCCTCAGGGGTTCGGACGATCCGGCAGGTGACGAGTGATGCAACGCTGCGCCCTCAATGGAACGTCATTGACGCAAAAACGCATCCATACCGCAACGAGACCGGCCGGGTCAAGGCGTAAATCATTGTTTTTAAATGTATTAAGCGTTCTCGACGAGGCGCGGTCGCAGGTGCGGATCTTGCCTGCCAGGAGTGTGACGCCCCGGTTCGCACCGGCAATACGACGACCCTACGGGAGGTTTGACGGATGAGCGGCAACAAAGGCTACAACCCGTTCGCCATGGCCCAGGCCGAGTTCGACCGGGTCGCGAAGACCATCGGCCTGGATCCCGGCGCAGTCGAACTGCTGCGCAATCCCATGCGCGAGTACCACTTCAGCATCCCGGTGCGCATGGACGACGGGGAAACCAAGGTGTTCCGCGGTTTTCGCGTGCAGCACAACGACGCCCGGGGGCCCAGCAAGGGGGGCATCCGATTCCATCCCCAGGAGACGATCGACACCGTCCGCGCCCTGGCCATGTGGATGACCTGGAAGTGCGCGGTGGCCGACCTGCCGCTGGGCGGCGGCAAGGGTGGGGTGATCTGCGATCCGCACCATCTGAGCCCGCGCGAACAGGAACAGATCTGCCGCGGCTGGATCCGTCAGGTCGGCCGCGACGTGGGCCCCAACCGCGACGTGCCGGCGCCCGACATCATGACCTCGGCCCAGCACATGCTGTGGATGCTCGACGAGTACGAGGCCCTGCACGGCGGCCACTATCCCGGGGTCATCACCGGTAAGCCCGTGGGTATGGGCGGATCGCTGGGCCGCACCCAGGCCACCGGATACGGGGTGGTCTACACCCTGCGCGAGGCGCTCAAGGAGCTGAACCACGATCCGGAGAACACCACCGCCAGCGTCCAGGGTTTCGGCAACGTGGCCCAGTACGCCATCGAGCTGTACCATCGCATCGGCGGTACGACGGTGTGCGTGTCCTGCTGGGACGAGAGCGAGCAGACCAGCTACTCGTACCGCAAGAAGGACGGGATCGACCTGAAGGAACTGCGCTCGGTGACCGACGGCTTCGGCGGCATCGACCGCAAGCGCGCCGCCGACCTGGGCTACGAGGTGCTCGCGGGCGAGGACTGGCTCACCCAGGAAGTGGATATCCTGATGCCCAACGCCATCGAGAACCAGATCACAGGGGAGAACGTCGGGGGCATTCACCAGCGGGTGCGGGTGATCGCCGAGGGGGCCAACGGTCCCACCACCCCGGAGGCCGACCACGTGCTCGCCGAGCGGGGCATCTTCGTCATTCCCGACTTCCTGGCCAACGCCGGCGGGGTGACCTGCAGCTACTTCGAGCAGGTGCAGAGCAACATGAACTATTTCTGGGAGCTGGGCGAGGTCCTGGGCAAGCTCGACATCAAGATGACCTCGGCGTACCACGACGTCAGCAACGTCGCCCGCCGGCAGAAGACGTCCATGCGCGACGCCGCCTACATGGTGGCCATCGGCAGGGTGGCTTCGGCCTGCCGGGATCGCGGCTGGATCTGACCCGGACCGGAACCATCGGAGAGGGAGGCCCGTCGTGGCTGAGAAGGGCAAGTTGAAGATTCCCCGCTTCTCGCGGGGTGCCTGGGAATCGGGCGAGGTGATCACCCGCATCGGCTCCGGAGGGGTCGGCGGCAAGGCCTCGGGCCTGTGGCGGATCCAGACCGAGCTGCTCCGCCAGCTCGACCCCCTGGAATTCCCGGGCATCCAGGTCACGGTGCCGCGCATGGTCGTCCTGGGCGCAGAGATCTTCGATTCCTTCATGGAGCTCAACGGCCTGCGGGAGGAGGTGGCCGGCGACGTCACCGACGCCGCGGTGACTCACGCCTTCGGGAAGGCCACCCTGCCGCCGGAGATCCTGGGCGACCTGCGCGACTTCATCGGCCAGGTCCACGCTCCCCTGGCCGTGCGGTCGTCCAGCCTGATGGAGGACGCCCTGGAGCATCCCTTCGCCGGGGTGTTCGCCACCAAGATGATCCCCAACAACCAGCCCGACGCCGACAGCCGTTTCCAGGCCCTGAGCAACGCCATCCGTTTCGTCTACGCCTCGACCTTCCTGAGCGAGGCGCGGGACTACTTCAAGGCCGCAGGGCTGGATCACGACAAGGAGAAGATGGCCATCGTCCTGCAGGAGGTGGTCGGGAACCGCCACGGCGATCGGTTCTATCCCCTGATGTCGGGCGTGGCGCGCAGCTTCAACTACTACCCCAGCGGCGCGGCCCGTCCCACCGACGGGGTGGTGAACCTGGCCCTGGGGCTCGGCCGCCAGATCGTCGACGGCGGACTGTCCTGGTGCTACTGCCCCGCCTATCCCGCGGCTCCCCCGCCGTTCAACAACCTCGGCGACCGCATGCGCAGCACCCAGAACGGGTTCTGGGCGGTGAACATGGGGCCGGCCCCGGTGCCCGATCCCATGAAGGAGACCGAATACCTGGTCCAGGTCGGGCTCGAGCAGGGTGCCGAGGACGGGGTGCTGGACCACCTGGTGTCGACCTACGATCCCCGCAGCGACCGCCTGCGCATGGGCTACGGGCGCACCGGTCCGGTGGTGCTGGACTTCGCCCCCATCCTGGTGGGCGAGACCATCGCCCTGAACGGCTTGTTGCGGCGGCTGTTCCCTCTGGCCGAGCGGACGGCAGGCTGCCCCGTGGAGATCGAATTCGCCCTCGACCGGGACGGGGCCGAAGGATCAGATTACCGGCTCTGTCTGCTCCAGATGAGGCCCATGGCCGTGCCCGAGGGCGAGTCCCGCCTGGTCCCGGCCGAGCTGGGGGACAGCAAGGTCATCGTCGCCGCCGATCGCGCCCTGGGACACGGTTCCCGGGAGGATCTGCTGGACGTGGTCTACCTCAAGCCGGAGGCCTTCGACGCCGCCCGGACCATGGCCATCGCCGAGGAGGTCGCCGGGTTCAACCGGACCCTGGTCGCCGAGGGCCGGCCCTACGCCCTGATCGGGTTCGGACG
>JAHJTW010000318.1 GCA_018829565.1 bacterium
GCCAGGCCCGGCGACGTCCTGGTCCTGACCAAACCCCTGGGCACCGGAGCCCTGGTGGCCGCCATGAAGGCGGAAGAACTCGACGGCGTTGAATTCGAGGCCCTGGTGGCCTGCATGACCACCCTGAACCGCAGCGGGCTGCGCCTCTGGGAGGCCGGCGCCACCGCCTGCACAGACGTCACCGGCTTCGGCCTGACCGGCCACGCCCTGGAGATGGCCCTCGGGTCCGGGGTCACCCTCGAGATCGCCTGCGCGGACCTGCCGCTGCTGCCGAGGGCCGTCGAACTCTGCGGCATGGGCTTCACCTGCGGGGGCACCAGTTCGAACAACCGGTTCACCGGGGACCGGATAAGATACGCCGACGGAATCGGCCCGGACGTGATCGGTCTGCTCAACGACCCCCAGACCAGCGGCGGGCTGCTGATCTCCATCCCCGCCGACCGCTCGGGCGATCTGGTGACCGCCCTCAAGCAGGATGGAGCCCTCGCCACGGCCGTCATCGGCCGGGTCCGGACCCGCTCTCCGGGCGATCCCTTCCTGATCTTCCACTAGCAGTTTTCTTTAAACCCATGATGATGCTGGACGATAGGGTGAGGGATCGGAGGAGCAGAACCCCCGTCCCGGGAGCCGCTGTGGCCAGAGCTTTTTCGAAATCCCTGATGGATCTGCATCCGCGGGAGCTCAAGGGTGTCATCAAGGACATCCCGACCCTGCCGGTGATCTATCAGGAGCTGTTCCGCAAGATGCAGGATCCCGACGTCTCGGTTCCGGCCATCGCGGAGATCATCACGCAGGACCAGGCCCTTGCCGCCAAGGTGCTGCACCTGGTCAACTCCGCCTTCTACGGCTACGCCAGGCAGATCAACACGATCAGCCGCGCCGTGGTGATCCTGGGGTTCCAGGCCGTGCGCAGCGCCGCCCTGGCGACCAGCGTTTTCGATTTCTTCAAGGAAGAGGACGGCCAGACCTGCCAGTTGAAGAAGTTCTGGGAGCACAGCATCGCCACGGCCAGTATCTGCAAGGCCCTGGCCCCCAGACTGAACATCAACCAGGCCGAGGAGGCCTTCGTGGTGGGGCTGCTCCACGACGTGGGCAAGCTCATCGAGAAGCAGTACTTCAGCACGGACTTCGACGAGGTCTGCAAGGCCGCCCAGGAGCTGCACCTGTCCTGGTACGACTGCGAGAAGGCCCTCTTCCAGACCAACCACGCGGGAATCGGCAAGACGGTGTTCCGGGAATGGCAGTTCCCTCCCGGCGTTGTCGAGGCCGTTCAGCATCACCATGACCCGTCCACGGCCACCAGGGCGCCCCACCTGACCGCCCTGGTGCACGTCGCGGATTTCCTGTCCTACGAACTGGATTACGGGGCCCCGGGCGCCTGGCCTCCCAAGGAATGCGATCCGCTGGCCCTCAGGACCCTGGGCACCACCCTGGACGAGTGCCGCCGGTTCCTGCCGGCGGTGACCGAGGAGATCCTGCAGGCCATGGAGATCCTCAAGCTCCTGGAGCCCGTGCCAGCCTGATCTGGACAGGACCGCTTCCCTGCTCCATACTGACCGCCGCCACCGGTGATCAGCAATGGAGAACCCGATCTTGCCCCCGACCGCATCCACCCGCATCCTGTTCGTCGGCGATCTGCATCTGGGCAGGCTGCCTTCCCACGTCCCTGTCGGCCTGGACGCCCACACCCTCGGGCCCGAGGCCGCCTGGAACCGCATCGTCCGCTGGGCCTGCGATCCCGACCACGGGATCCACGCGGTCGCCCTGGCCGGGGACGTGGTGGATGGGGACAACGCCCTCTTCGAGGCTTACGGCCCCCTGGAAAGGGGTATCGGAGACCTCATCGGGGCCGGCATCGAGGTGTGTGCGGTCGCAGGCAACCACGACACCCAGACCCTGCCCAAGCTGGCCCACGTGCTCACCCGGGGTTTCCATCTGCTGGGGCCCAAAGGCACCTGGTCCGAACACGTCGTCGCCCCCGAGGGCAGTCCCCCCGTGCGCCTGGTCGGCTGGTCGTTCCCCCGGGATCACTGGGACCGGAGCCCCCTGGAGACGCGGCCTCCCACCCCGCTCCCGGGCGTGACGACCTTGGGCCTGTTGCACGCCGACCTCGCGGGCGGGACGAGCCGCTACGCTCCGGTGAGCCCCGGCGATCTGAGGGCCGTGGGCTACCAGGCCTGGTTTCTCGGGCACGTCCATCGGCCCGATCCCCCGGCTGCCGACGGGACCCCCTTCTACCTGGGATCCGCCTCTCCGCTCGACCCCAGTGAAACCGGGGTGCACGGCCCCGTGCTGGTGGAGGTCGGCCCGGACGGCTCGATCGCGCGGGAGAGGATCCCGCTGGCCCCCCTCCGCTGGGCGCACCTCGACGTCGCCTCCAGCCCGGATCCCGCGGACACGTCCGCCACCGTCCTGGGCGCCATGGTGGAGCACGCCCGCGGGCAGGCCGAGGATCAGGGGTCCCTTCGCGCGCTGGGATTCCGCATCCGGCTGACCGGGACCAGCCACGATCCCCATGCCCAGAGCCTGGCCGTGGAGAAGCTGGAGGGCCAGGAGCTCGTGGCCGCCCACGGGCCTGTCTCCCTCTTCGCCGACAGGGTCGAGTGCGCCGTGACCGCTGCCTACGACCTGGCCGCCCTGGCCAGGACCGACGATCCCATCGGCCTGCTGGCCCGGCAGGTCCTGGTCCTGGAGGATCCCGGAGCCGCCGCCGCCCTGGTCCCTGATTCCGACCGGCTCGCCGCGTCCCTGCTGGACGAGGCGGAGGGACGCTGGGAAACCGTCGTCAGGCAAGCGGCCTTCCGCCAGCTCGGCCTCGAGCCGGAGGGAAGGGAAGAGGTCAGGGCGACCCTGCGGCTGAAGCTGGTCGAGGCCGGCCGCAAGGCCCTGGACGCGATCATGTCCGGAAGGAGGGGCGACGATGCGCCTGCTTGAATTCCGGTCCGATCGTCTGCCGGGCATCCCCACCCCCTTCGGATTCACCGCCGGACCCGGCCTGAACCTCGTGGTCGGCCCCAACGGGATCGGCAAGAGCTCGGTCGCCCGCGCCCTGCACTTCCTGCTGTGGCCCCGGCGGGGCGACCCTTCGACCGACCTGGCCGTGCACGCGGACTTCCAGGTCGGGACCGACGTCCTGCGGGCCGGGTACCGGGGAGTCGGCGAGGTGTCCTGGACCCGTGAGGGGCGGGCGGTCGCCGCCCCCGACCTGCCGCCGGAAAGCCTGGCCGCCTGCCATCATCTGGACGTGCTGGACCTGATGCCGGCCCTGCTCCACGA
>JAHJTW010000319.1 GCA_018829565.1 bacterium
CCGCCTACGCCTTCCAGCGCTGCGAGGCTGCCTACAAGAACAAGGACATCGCCATCAACCCCGGCGCGCTGGTCACCCCGGGCTACGCGACGCCGAAGGGCGAGCCCCCCCTGCCGACCTACGTGCCCTGCACCAGCCTGAAGCCCGACACCCTGTAGCCCCGGCGATCGAACTCTACGAGGGGCTGGGCGCACGCGCCACCGGGCAATGGCTGCCGTTTCGCATCGAGGGGGAGGCGCTCGAGCGTCTGGCACGCGGCTGTAACGCCGGCCTCGCTTGACAAGGCATACCCCTCGGGTAAGTGTTACGCGAGGTCATTGCTCCTCGTCGCCGGGACTTCACATGTACGACATCTACCACTTCCTGTTCGTCAAGGGCGGTCCGGTGATGTACCCGATCGTCCTGGGCTCCATCTTCGCCCTGGCCCTGTTCCTCGAGCGCATCTGGTCCATGCGGCGGGAGCGGGTCATTCCGCCGGCCTTTCGGGGGAGGGTTCGTTCCCTCGTGCGGGAGAACAAGCTCTCCGAGGCCGAGGTCCTGTGCCAGGAGAACGCGTCTTCGCTGGCCAACATCGTCGGCGCGGCCCTCAGGGAGTCAGACAGGGCCCGCGGCGAGATCAAGGAGGTGGTCAGCGACGTGGGGCGACGCGAGGTGTCGACGCTGGAACGCTACGTCGAGCTCCTCGGCACCATCGCCGCGGTGGAGCCTCTGATGGGTCTGCTCGGCACCGTCACCGGCCTGATCCGGGCCTTCCAGCGGGTGGAGGCGCTGGCGGACAAGGGGGGTGGGGTCAGCCCGGGCGCGCTGGCCGCCGGCATCTGGGAGGCGCTGATCACCACCGCGGCCGGCCTGATCGTCGCGATCCCGGCCTACCTGGGGTACCGCTACCTGCAGGCGCGGGTCGCCGCCCTGGTGGTCGAGCTGGAGGAGGACTCGCTGGAGCTGGCTGACCGCATCGCCGACAGCAAGCAGGATTCGCCTGCCGCCGAGAAGGCCCGGGCCAAGAAGGAGCAGGAGCAGGACCCGAAATGAGGTTTCGCAGCGGCGGATTCCAGGAGCACAAGCCGACGGTCGTTCTCGACCTCACGCCGCTCATCGACTGCATCTTCCAGCTGCTGATCTTCTTCCTGCTCACCGCCTCCTTCATCACCACCCCCAACCTCGGCGTGGAGCTGCCCAAGGCCTCGGCCAAGGCGTCGACCACCCAGCAGCGCGACCTGATCGTGGTGGTCACGCGCAAGGGCGAGATCCAGTACGAGGGCAAGACCATGTCCCAGGCCGCGCTGATGCAGAGCCTGAAGCAGGTGCACAAGGAGCGCCCCAACGCCCGCGTGCTGATCCAGGCCGACCGCAAGGCCTACCACGGCAACGTGGTCAAGGTGATGGACACGGCCAAGAGCGTCGGCTTCCGCCGGCTGGGCGTCGCGATACAGAGCCGCTCCAGGTAGTCGTCAAGGTCAACGGAAGAGGACGATGTCGGGCGGATCGTAGGGCCCCTCGTTGGCGTAGACGCAGACCAGCGCCGCCTGCCCGCACGCGTTGGCGGCGATGGGGATCCCGTCCCACAGGTAGCCCTGACGTGCGGGCGCCACCCAGGCCGCCGTCTGCAGCGTCTTCGTCGCGCCCAGCCAGCGCGCCCCCTGCAAGCGTTCGCCGCCGGTCACGTTCTCGCCCCAGAGCAGGAAGCCGTTCCCGGCGGCGTCCATGGTGACGCCGGGATCGTCGCCGGTGGCCGAGGCGGTCGCCGAGGCGCTCCAGGTCGACGTCCCCACCGCGTAGTGGCTGTACCGCACCGCGTTCTCACTCCAGGCGGCCAGGGCGTTGCCCGCCAGGTCCATCGCGATCACAGGACCGTATGGGTAGGTGGACAGCGCGCTCGACAGCGCCGCAGGGGTCCCCCACGTCGTCCCCGAAAAGCGCGCAGCCGCGATGATGTAGGTCGTCTGCGGCCGGTAGCGCCAGATCGCGAAGGCTCCCGCCGGGCCGGCGGTGAGCTGGTGATAATCGGAGGAGAGGTTCGCGGCCAGCGCGATGGTCGTACCCCAGGACGTGGACGTCTTGTCGAAGCGATTGGCTCTCAGGGTGTAGTTGCCGCTGGCGATCCGATCGGTCCAGGTGGCGAAGAAGCTGCCCAGGCCGTCCCCCGCCACACGTACGTAGAGGTAGGGCCTCACCCCGGAGACGGGGATCGGCGTGCGCCCGCTCCAGGTCGCGCCGTTGAAGTAGTTGTAGTACGCGGCGCTGGTGGTCGTCGTGATGTTCTGGGTGAACACGACCATCGCGGTGCCGGTGGGGCTCATGGCGACCCTGGGGGAGCCGATCGAGCCCGCGGCGGTCTCCAGCGCCACCGGCGTGCTCCAGGTCTTCGTGCTCGCGTCGAAGCGCGCCCCGTACAGGTCGGCGCTCGACGCCTGTCGCCAGACAGCGATGGCGTTGCCCGCAGCGTCGGCGGCGATATCCCCGCTGGAGACGTCGGTGGTCGCGCCGTCGATGGGCGTGGCGGCATCCCACTGCCCGGTGGCCGAGTCGTACCGACGGGCGTAGAGGTCGGTCGGCGTCGAGGCCTCCCAGATCACGAAGACGTCGCCGTTTTCAGCGATGGCGACGCGCGCGCCGTAGCTGTCGGTCGGCGCCTTCGTGGGCGTGGACCAGCTCCCGTCGCCGGTGGTGAAGCTCCACGCATAGTCGGCGGCCAGCGGGTTCGACGCGAGATCGGTGATCGTCTTCTTCAGCGTCGCGTCGTACTTGCGCAGCGGACAGAGCGGCCAGGTCGGCGTGAAGGTCGCAGTGTCGCCGACGGCGCTCGTGGCGCCGGGGATCGAGACGCTGCCCAGGTCGAGAAGAAAGGAGGCGGTGGTGATCGTCGCCGGCGCGATGGGCTCGGTGAAGACCGCGCTGACCTTGGTCGAGAGCACGACCTGGGTCTGGTTGGATGTGGGGTCGGTCGACTTGACCGCCGGCCCGGTGACGTCCGAGTCAGGCTTGGGCGGCAAGTCAATGCCGAGATCGGGGGGCGCGTCCGGCGGCGTCTCCTTCAGATCGAGGCCGAGATCGGCCTGCAGATCGACGGCAAGATCGACGGCGAGATCGACAGCTGCATCTGGACCGGTGTCGGGGGGGGCAGTGTCGACCGTCGCGTCATACTGGACGACATTGGACGTGTCCTCCTTGGTGGCCTCGTCGCCACAGGCGCCAAAGACCGCGCCGCACAGGACGAGCGTCGCCAGCTTCCTACAGGTGGTGCCCCTCATGGGTCCCTCCTTCGCGGTGTTTGAATGATCCATGGAATCATGGGTCGGGGCGCATCACAAGGGACGCGGCGATCTCGCGTCCACTTCTTCGTCGATGTTTCTCACGATTGGCTGCGCCACGCCATCAATGATGGCATCATATCTTCGGCCAGAAGAGATGCACACGCCCGAACGAAACTTCGCGGACGAAGCGCGGGAGCTGGAAGCGGCCCTCACGCAGAACCGTCAAGTGGCCGTGGCGCGACTGCGCGCGCTGCACGAAGACTGGACACGCGCGCTCTTGGGCCTGGGTTCGCAGGACAAGCTGGTGTCGCATCTGCGCGCCAGCGTCGAATCCGGGCTCGCGCCAGACAGAGCTGCGGAGGCGGCGGCGCACTTGGCCAGCGCTGAACAGTGGCAATGGGAAATCGGGACGTGGTCGTCGGGCTCCGGGGAAGGCCTGTCGTCCATGTTCGAAGTGCGGACGCTCCAACTGGCCCGAGCGTGGCTATTGTCCGCGCAAGCGAACGCGGAGGGCGTTGATGCGGCCCGAGCTCTGGCGCTGCAGGTGGAGAACGACCCAAACGACATCGCGGCGCCGCACCGAAAGCACACACACGCCCTGCTCGCGCGCTTGAACCGCGCGAGATGACGCACTCAACCGCGGGCGCGGGCGGTCAACCAGTCCAAAGAGGGGGCGACTGCGTGGCGTGTGCGCCCCATATGTGTGGCCCGGCTGACTTGGAGGGAGTGTCTAACTACCGGGAATCCTGGTGGAGCTACGGGGGATCGAACCCCGGACCTCATGACTGCCAGTCATGCGCTCTCCCAGCTGAGCTACAGCCCCACGAAACGACCCTGATAGTTATCAGC
>JAHJTW010000320.1 GCA_018829565.1 bacterium
CCCGCCGCCCTGCCCGGCCTGCTGCGCCCGGTGGGCGTGCTCGGCGAGGACGCCCTCGGCCGGTCTCCGGGCCTGTCCCCCTCCGAATGGCTCCAGACCGTGCCCGGGGTCGTGTCCGGCCGGCGCCAGCCCCACGGGGTCCAGTCCGACCTGAGCATCCGCGGCTCCACCTTCGAACAGGTCCAGGTGCTGATGGACGGCTACGACCTCGGCGATGCCCAGACCGGCCACCACCTGCTCGACCTGCCGATCTCCGGGCAGGATGTCGCCCGTCTCGAGGTCCTGCCCGGTCACGGTTCGGCCCTCTACGGTTCGGGCGCCTTCGGGGGAACGGTCAACGTTGTCACCCGCGACCCGGCCGAAGCGACGGGGGGGACGGCGGCCGTGCGGGGCGGATCCCTGGGGACCTGGGGGCTGGGATCGGCGCTCGACTGGCGCCCCGCCGCCGCGACGGGGGTCAGGATCAGCGCCGAAGCCTCGGGAACCGACGGCTACCAGGTCCCCCAGGACGACGGCGGCGAAACCTGGGGCGGCAACGACGCCCGCAGCCGCTTCCTGACGGGCCGGATGGTCCACGACGGGTTGGGAGGGAGGACCGACGTCTTCGCGGGCCTCGCCGACCGCAGGTTCGGCGCCCTGGACTTCTACGCACCCTATCCGTCCTGGGAGGAGACCCGGACCCTCTTCCTGGGCGTCCGCCACAACCGCTCCCTGTCCCGCCGGGTGGCGGTCGAGCCCCGCCTGTACCTGCGCCGGCACACCGACCGGTTCGTCCTGTTGCGCAGCGATCCCGAGGTCTTCACCAACGACCATCTGACCCGCCGCACCGGCCTGGAGCTGCGCACCCTGGTGGACCTGGGCAGGCGCCATGCGGCGGCCCTGTCCCTCGAGAGCGCGTACGAGGACATCGACAGCCGGGGCCTGCGCGCAGGAACCTGGCAGGACGCCCTGGGCAGCCACGTCCGCCGGCGCGTTTCGGTCGCCCTGGAAGTCGATCGGCACGGGGAACCGGTGCGCTGGCAGCTGGGCGGCCGCATCGACGGCCGCGAGGGCTTCCTGCCGCGCTATTCGGGGACGGCGGCGGCCGCCGTGGACCTCACCGGCCGGCTGGCGATCCGGGGGAGCCTGGGCAGCATGTTCCGGGTGCCCACCTTCACCGAACTCTACTACGTCTCGGCCGCCAACCTGGGCAACCCGGACCTGCGCCCGGAGAAGGGCTGGGCCTGGGAAGGGGGACTCGATCTGCGCGGGGACGCCTGGTCAGCCCGAACCAGCTATTTCGAGCGTTACGAGCGCGACCTCATCGACTGGGCGCGTCCGCGGGAATGGACCACCGAAGCGGCTCCGCCCTGGCAGGTGCTCAACGTCGCCGAGGCCACGGTCCGCGGGATCGAGACCGGCTGGGACTGGATCACGGGCCGGGGGCATGCGGTGGGCCTGGGGTGGACCTGGCTCGAGAAGGAGTCGGCCATGCCCGAGGCCTACGAGGGGAAGTACGCCCTGCTCGCCCCCCGGCACGTGGTGACCGGCCGGGGCTACCTGGTGCTCTCCCCGAGCCTGGGCGCCGGCCTGACGGCCCGCTACCTGGAGCACACCGGGGGACCCGATCCCTTCCGGTACGCCTTCGTCCTGGACGGAATGGTCCGGTGGGACTTCGCCGCGGGAAAATCGGCGCGTCTATCGGTCATGAACCTGCTGGATCGCCGCTATCAGGAGGTGCCGGGGATCTTCATGGCGGGGACGACGGCGTTGGCGGAAATTACTGTAAACTATTGAATTTAAAAAAATTAAAAAAATATGACCACAGCCAGGCAGTCACACCCTTCATTTTGATCAATTGGACACCAGGAGGGTTCGAACGAACCCTTCTGATTCATAATTCTTCAAATCCTGGAGAAGGCCCCACCTCATGCCTGGACCTGCCTGAACATCCTAGAGTTCGAGCCCGGATCACCGGTCCCCGCCGCCTTCACCGGAAGATCTCGATGGACCGCCACCTGCCCGAGACGAAGCGCCGCCACATGAACCAGCCCTGCAGGGCGTAAGCCAGGGACGCGCCCAGCCAGGCGGCATGGACGTTCCCGCCCCGGTACACCACGAGGAACCAGGTCAGGGGGATGAACAGCCCCCACATGAAGAGCAGGGTGACCAGCATGGTGTAGCGGGTGTCGCCGGCGCCCGAGAGGATGCCACTGCTGAGCATCCTCACCCCGTCGAAGTACTGGAAGAACGCCGCCACCAGGGACAGCCCCGCCCCCAGGGCCAGGACCTCGGGGTCGTCGGTGAAGACCCGGAAGATGTGGTGCCTCAGCGCCACGACCACCGCCGCCACGATCAGCGAGTAGTAGAGGCCCAGCTTGTAGGTCTGGCGCCCGTAGTGGGCGGCGGTGTCCGGCTTGCCCGAGCCGATCCAGTTGCCCGTCAGCACCGAGGCCGCGGTGGTCAGGCCCCACAGCGGCATGAAGCTGAAGGAGAGCAGCTGGATCGTGATCTGGCTGGCGGCCAGAGGGACCGCCCCGGCCGTGCCGACGAACACGGTGAACATCAGGAACCCGCTCATGTCCAGGAACCCTTCCCAGGCGGACGGCAGCCCCACCCGCACCATGTTCCGGATGGCGGGCAGGTCGGGCCGCCGCGCGCGGTGCAGGGCGTACCTGTCCCGCAGCCAGGGCGCCAGGGCCCACCCGGCCAGGATCACCGCGTTCAGGGCGGCCGAGACGCTGGTGCCGATGGCGGCCCCCTCGATGCCCATGGCGGGGGCGGCCAGCCAGGTCCGCCCGCCCAGCGACACTCCCGACCAGCCGAAGATCAGCCAGACGTCGAGCACGACGTTCACGGCGTTGGCCGCGATCCCCGCGACCATGGGCGCGCGGACGTCCCGGCGGCCGAGGAAGAACCCCATCAGGGCGAAGCTCAGCTGGGTGAAGACGGCGCTCATGCTGCGCCACTTGATGTAGACGTAGGTGAGTTCCTGGACATCGGCGGGGTTGCGGGTCCAGGGCAGGACCAGGTAGCTGTAGTAGCCCAGCGCCTGCAGGACCAGGCCCGAGGCGATCGCGATGTAGAGGCCCTGCCAGGTGTAGCGGGAGACCTCGCCGGCGTCGCCACGTCCGTGCGCCTGGGAGACGAAGGTCCCGGTGATGCGGCTGAGGTTGTTGAACAGGGAGTAGGACGCCCAGGTCAGCATGCCGCCCAGGCCGGCCGCGCCCAGGGCCACGCTGCTGACCCTGCCGAGCATGGCCGTGTCGACGGTCCACATCAGGGTCTGGGACAGCATGGTCACGATGGTCGGCGTGGCCAGGGCCATGATCTCGCGGCCGTGGTGGACGCGAAGCAGGTCCGGGATCCGGAACCGGCCGGGCCGGGGGCTGGATGCGCTGCTGGTGGACTGCATGACCTTCCCATTCGGGGTACCCATGTGGCGATGCGTAAAGTACATTGTGGGGCGTCGCAGGAAAAGGTGAACCGACAACCTCCGCATCCTCCGCCGAGGAGCCGCCTTGCCCCCGTTGCTCAAAGCCGCCGCCGGTTCGCTTGCGGGATCCCTCCGGGTCCCTGGCGACAAGTCCGTCTCCCACCGGGCCGCCCTGTTCGGGCTGTTCGCCTCGGGTCCCTGCACCGCCGCTGGCTGGCTGGACGCGGCGGACACCCGCAGCAGCCTGGCGGCCGTCGAGACCCTCGGCTGCCGGACCGGACTGGCGGATGGGACCCTGACGGTCACCCCGCCGGTCCGCCCCCTTCCGGCTGGTCCCCACCTCCATCTCGATTGCGGCAACAGCGGCACCACCGCGAGGCTGCTCATGGGCTTGCTGGCCGGCTGGCTGCCCCCCGGGGGGCCGGCCGTGATGCTGGAGGGAGACGCCTCACTGAGCGCCCGTCCCATGGCCCGGGTGATCGATCCGCTCAGGGCGATGGGGGCCCGGATCGACTGCCTCGGCGAGCCGGGCCGGCTGCCGGTGAGGATCACCGGTTCGGACCTGAAAGGCCTGCGCCACGACCTGCCCGTGCCCTCGGCCCAGGTCAAGTC
>JAHJTW010000321.1 GCA_018829565.1 bacterium
CGACATGCAAACCTCTGGATACGGAAAGGGGGCTGGTGTCTCCAGAAGTAGCCGATGCGTTTGTAGGGGAAGGGGAGGCCTGAGAGGTTGTGGTGTGGGCACTTAGGGTTTGGGCAGAAGGGAGGGGCCCATGATTCGGGGGTGGAATTGGGGCTGTCCATGTCCGGCCCGGGGCAAGGCCCGGACCGGGCACAATCTCGACGGCACAACTTGAGGGAAACCCTTGGGGGTACGAAGCAAGAAGCCCGGCCGGGGCCGGGCTCCATGAACCATCGGGAGACGAACGGTCACCCCTCAGGACGGATCCACCAGAAACAGAATTGCTTCAGCTTCAACGGGTTGCCCGTTTTCCACGAGAATTTCCTTCACCGTCCCCCCGAATTCCGCCTCGATCTCGTTCATGACCTTCATGGCCTCGACGATGCAGAGGGTCTGGCCGGGACGGACCACGTCCCCCACCTTGATGAAGGGGTCCGTGTCCGGAGACGGGGAGCGGTAGAACGTGCCGACGATGGGCGACCGGACGTCGCGCCACTTCGCCCGGATGGGATCCGCCGCGGGAGCAGGATCGGCTGCAGGATCCGACGCCGGCTCGGCAACCGGTGCTGCAGCCGCCATCATGGCCGGAGCATGGTGAAAGGTCGCATGACCCTGGGCAAGGCGGGCCGACTTCTGGATCCGAATGGTCGTGTCCTTGTGCGACACCTCGAGTTCCTCGATTCCACTTTCTTCGACAAGCTTGACGAGTTCCCGGACCTTCTTGATATCCATCTGATCCTCTCCGCTTCGCCTTGCGTTGGCCATCTCAAACCCTCCCCAGGTATTTTCCGGTCCGGGAGTCGATCTTCAGGACCTCCCCTTCCTCGATGAAGAGCGGAACCTGAACGACGAGGCCGGTCTCCATGGTAGCAGGCTTCGACCCGCCCTGGGCGGTGTCGCCACGCACCCCGGGATCGGTCTGCTTGACGGCCAGTTCGACCGTCAGGGGCGGTTCCACCGAGAGCGGCTTGCCCTCGAGCAACAGCAGGCTGCACGTGTCGCTTTCCTTGATGTAGAGCGGCACGTCGCCCAGGGTGTCCTCGTGGAGCTGGATCTGCTCGTAGTTCTCCATGTTCATGAAAACATAATAATCGCCCTCGGGATACAGATATTGGTAGGACCGGCGCTCGAGCCGGACCTCCTCGACCTTTTCCCCCGCGCGGAACGTGTGCTCGACGACCTTCCCGTTCTCGATGTTCTTCATTCGCGTCCGCACGAACGCCCCGCCTTTGCCGGGCTTGACGTGCTGGAATTCCATGATGGACCACAGGCCACCCTTGTGCCGGATGGTGTACCCCGTCCGGAAATCGCTTGTGTCGGCCACTTGACCCTCTCCTTGGAGCCAAAACCAGGATTTCACCGGCGGCCCCCCGGCCCCCGGACTGGAAAAACTCGCCCATTGATAACACGCAGCGGTGCCCTTGGCAATCAATGAAGGCGGGGAGGGGAGGGTTCAGGAGCCGGCCTTCCGCTCCAGCAGGGCCGCCATCCCTTCCAGTGCCAGACGGTAACCGCGGGGCCCGAACCCCGCAATGCTGGCGGTCACCACGTCGGCCAGGAAGTTGCGGCGGCGGAATTCCTCCCGGGCCGCGGGGTTGGTCAAGTGAAGTTCGATCACGGGGATATCCAGGGTCAGGACAGCGTCCCTGACCGCAACGGAGGTGTGGGTGTAGGCTGCGGCGTTGAGGATCAACCCCGCGCAGCTCTCCCGGGCCGCCTGGATCATCCCTACCAGATCCCCCTCCCCGTTCGTCTGGCGGAAATCGATCACGAAACCGAGGTCCGCCGCCCACTCCCGGCAGAGGACCTCGAGTTCCTTCCAGCTGACCGAACCGTAGAGCGAGGGCTCCCGAACGCCCAGGCGATCGAGGTTGGGGCCCCCGAGGATGCTGATCCGCGCCGTCATGGCGTACGCTCCCGGCCCTTGTTGATGTTGGCCAGCCAGGTCTGGAACTGGGCCTTGTCCGCGGCCCGGCGATCCTGGGACCGGCGGCGGGCGACGGCGAGGCGGTCGGGATCGGGATCCCCGGCCGGACCGGATTCTCCAGGCCCCCCGGCCGCGGCGTCGGGATCCGCTCCGGCCCCTTCGAGCTCGACCAGCCGGCGTCTCACGTCATCCCGGTGGGGAGCGGCGGCGGCCATCCGGCGCAGGACCGCAAGGGCCTTGTCGGTGTAGCCCTGGGCAAGATAGATGTCCACCAGGGTCATGGTCGCCAGGTCGCCTCCGGGGTGAACCACCGGATCGGGTTCGGGCAGCGGGGAGGGGCCTTCCCTCCTTCCGTCCGCGGCCAACCTGGACATCTCCCTCACGTCCTGAAGCTTGTCCCGCCAGACCTTGTGTTCGGGTTGCAGGACCACCAGGGCTTCCAGGTGGCGGCTGGCCGCGTCCCAGTCCCGGCGGAGGCCGGCTTCCTCGACGAGCATGCCCAGGGCCGAGCAGTTCTCCGGGTCCTCGTCCAGGACCCTGTCCAGCGCCGCCACGGCGTCGTCCGGCCGCCCGAGATCGAGAAGCACCCGGCCCAGCACGACCAGCCCGGCCTGGAATCCGGGGTGGCGCTGCAGGCCTTCCTGGAGCACGGTCAAAGCTTCGTCGTGGCGTCCACAGCGGTGAAGAAGTTCGGCCAGCCGGGCGAAACCCTTGCCCTGGGGCCGGGTGTCCTGGAGACCTCGCCAGCGTGCGAGGGTATGATGAATGTTGCCCCCGGTGCTTTCCATGTCACTTCCCGGCCTTGAGGTCCCGGCCCACTTCTTCCATGGCCGCCCACAGCCCGCTGCCGATGCCGGGAGGGAGCAGGCCGCCCACGATCTCCAGGAGGGACGCTCCGTCCCCCGTCTCATCCCC
>JAHJTW010000322.1 GCA_018829565.1 bacterium
GACGTCATGAGCAACAGCTGGGGCGGGGGCCCCTACGACGCCGCCATGGAGGCCGCCATCGAGGCCGCCTACCTGGCCGACATCTTCTTCGTCGCCGCCGCCGGGAACGACGGCACCGACAACGACGTCACCCCCCACTATCCGAGCAACTACACCAACGGGAACGTCATCTCGGTCATGGCCACCGACTGCACGGACAGCCCGGTCAACGAGCCGGGCTGGTGGTCGACCTGCTACGGCGCGACCACCGTCGACATCGCCGCGCCGGGTCTGCACATCTGGTCGACCACCCCGGGCAACACCTACCAGGATTTCTCGGGCACCTCCATGGCCACGCCCCACGTCTCTGGCGCCATGGCCATGCTGCGCGGCCGGTTCCCCGGCATCTCCGTGGACGACGGCAAGAACCTGCTGATGAACATCGGCAACGACCCGCTGCCCTCCCTGAGCGGCCTGTGCGTCACCGGCGCCCGCTTGAACCTGCTCAAGCTGATCGCCGAGCCGGACACCATCCCGCCCAGCGACGTGATCGACCTGGCCGCTGCGGACGTGGCTTCCAACTGGGTGCTGCTGCAGTGGACGGCCCCCGGGGACGACGGCGCCACCGGGACCTCCAGCAGCTACGACATGCGCTATGCGCTGACTCCCATCCTGACCGAGACCGACTGGGACGCAGCCACCACGGTGACGGGCGAACCCGATCCCTCCGTCTATGGGACCATCGAGACCATGCAGGTGAACGGACTGGACGTCCTGACCACCTACTACTTCATCGTCCGCGCCAAGGACGAGTACGGCAACCTGGGCGGCCTGTCCAACTCGCCGGCAGCCACCACCCTCGGCCCCCCGAGCATCGCGGTGGCCCCCGCGTCCCTGTCGACGACGCTGGAAACCGGCGGCACGGACACCCAGACGCTGACCATCAGCAACGTGGGCGACGGCGTGCTGGACTTCACCATTCCCACGGCCGAGTACATCCTGCCGGCCAAGGCCCGCTTCGCTCCGGTGCGCGGTTTCGACTATTCGCCGATGGCCAAGGGCGCTGATGCTTCCGTCCTGCCTCGGGTCGCGGCCAAGGGCCTGGGCGGCCCCGACGCCTTCGGCTACAACTGGCGCGACAGCGACGAGCCGGGCGGTCCGGCGTTCAACTGGATCGAGATCTCGACCCTCGGCACGCCGGTGAGCCTGGCCGACGACGCCAACAGCGGCCCGTTCGCCATCGGCTTCCCGTTCTCCTACTACGGGACCGACTACACGGAATTCCAGGTCTGCTCCAATGGGTGGATCAGCTTCGGCGACACCGGAACCGACATGAGCAACGGACCGCTCCCGTCCACGGGCGCACCGGTGAACATGCTCGCCCTGTTCTGGGACGACCTGGATCCCTCCGCCGGCGGCAACGTCTACTACTACAACGACGGTACCAGGATGATCGTGGAATTCTCCGCCGTCCCCCATTACGACAGCGGCGGAATCTACACCATGCAAGCCCACCTCTATCCCAACGGGGCCATCGAGTACCACTACCTCACCATGAGCCCCCCCAGCGACAGCGGGACCGTCGGCATCCAGAACGGTGACGGTACGGACGGCCTGACGGTGGCCTTCAACACCGCCTATGTGCACGACAACATGGCCGTTCGGTTCGCCGCGGTGACCCCCTGGCTGTCCACCAGCCCGGGAGGCGGCAGCGTGGCCGCCGGGGCCAGCGTCGACGTCGATGTGATCTTCTCGGCCGGCGGGCTGTGCGGCAGCCACTTCGACGCCAACCTGCACGTCCTGAGCAACGACGCCCTGAATTCCGACGTGGTTGTGCCGGTGGGTCTTGACCTGATCGGGACCCCCGACATCGCGGTCGACTATGCGGCGCTGGACTTCGGCCCGGTCTACATCACCGCCCAGGCCGACCTGGGACTGACGATCATGAACAACGGCTGCGCCGACCTGACGGTGTCCGGCGTGACCGGCGACCATGGCGACTTCACGACCGACGCCGTGACGCCCCTCGTCCTGACCGCCGGCAGCTCTGCGGTCGTGACGGTGTCCTTCGCCCCCACCGCGGCCGGCGCCATCGGCGGCAACCTGTCGATCGCCAGCGACGACGCGGACACGCCCGTCCTGGTGGTGCCCCTGTCCGGCGTGGGCCTGGACTTTCCCGACATCGCGGTGGCTCCGGACTCGTTGACCGAGACCCTGCCCACCGGTGGGACGGCCTCCCAGACCCTGACGATCACCAACAACGGTCTGGGTGATCTGAACTTCACGATCCCCGAGCCCGAGTACCTGACGGCCGCCAAGCGGAACGTCCACGTCTCGGACAACAGCAAGACGATCGAACTGGCCAAGAACGCGGTCGATCCCCGTGTGGGCGCTCCCGTCCTGTTCGGCGCCGGCGGGCCGGACCTTTTCGGCTACCAGTGGAAGGACAGCGACGAGCCCGGCGGTCCCACCTACGACTGGGTCGAGATCAACGGTCTGGGTACGCAGGTCGTCCTCACCGACGACGACAACGAGGCGGGCCTGCCCATCGGGTTCACCTTCCCGTACTACGGCAATGATTTCACGACGTTCAACGTCTGCTCCAACGGCTGGATCAGCTTCACCAGCACGTCGACTAGCCTGACCAACTACGAGCTGCCGAGCACCAGCGCGCCGGAAAACCAGCTCGCGCTGTTCCACGACGACCTGAACCCGTCCAGCAGCGGCTGGGTGGGCTACTACTACGACGGCCAGCGGCTGATCGTCGAGTACCAGGGCGTCCCCCGCTACGGCACCCTCGAGCTGTACACCATGCAGGTCCACCTGTATCCGAGCGGGCGGATCGAGTACCACTACCAGACCATGCAGACCGGACGTCTGGACGAGGCCACCATCGGCATCCAGAACGGCGACGGCACCGACGGCCTGACCGTGGCCTTCAACGCCCTCTACGTTCACGACGCCATGGCCATCCGCTTCCAGGCCCAGGATCCCTGGCTGTCCGCCACGCCGGCCTCCGGCACGGTGGCTCCGGGCGCCAGCGTGGAAGTCTCGGTCGATTTCGATGCTTCCGGCCTGTGCGGCGACGCATATCTGGCCAACCTGCATATCCTGAGCAACGACCCCGACACTCCGGACGCAGTGGTGCCCGTGACGCTGAACCTGCTGGGCGAACCCGAAGCCGTGCTGGCTCCGGTCAGCCTGGATTTCGGCGCCGTGCAGCTGACGCAGTCGAGTGTGCTGGCAGCGGTGCTTGCCAACAACGGGTGCGCCAGCCTCGAAGTCACCGACGTGGTCATCGATAATCCCGTGTTCACCGTGGATGCGGCTGCTCCGTTCACCGTGACGCCCGGTTCGGGCGCGACCCTGAACGTGACCTTCACGCCCGCGGACACCGACTCGGCCTGGGGCGTGATGACCCTGACCACCAACGATCCGCTGGAACCGGTCCAGACCGTGACCCTGCTGGGCGTCGGCCAGGCCATCGGCCAGGTCAGCGTCACTCCGGTGCCCATGGAGGAGCGGGTGCAGGTCGGCGGGACCAGGACCGCCGTCATGACGATCAGCAACAGCGGCGGCGGCGATCTCGACTTCAGCATCCCCTCGCCGGTGATGTACAACAAGCTGGTGGCCGAGATGGGCGATCTGACGCCTCCGCCCTTCGTGGAGCAGCCCAAGGACAAGGCCGACGATGAATTCGGCGTCGCGCCCCTGGGCAGCGGCGGCCCCGACGCCTACGGCTACCAGTGGATGGACAGCGACGAGACCGGCGGGCCCGTCTTCGACTGGGTCGACATCAGCGCGACCGGGACCGTGGCCATGTCCAGCGGGGACGACTCGAATCTGGGGCCGTTCCCCATCGGGTTCACCTTCAACTTCTACGGCGCCGACTTCACGACCTTCAGGGTGTGCTCCAACGGGTTCCTGACCTTCGACAGCACCCTGACCGCCTACACGAACCAGCCGTTGCCCTACGCCAGCGGGCCGACCAACCTGATCGCGCCCTTCTGGGACGACCTGAACCTCACCAGCGGGGGGACGATCTATTACGAGGTCGTGGGCGGGAACCTGGTCGTGATGTTCGACGAGGTCATGCCTTACGGCAGCAGCAGCGGCACCGGCCCGTTCACCTACGAGGTGATCCTGTCGCCTTCGGGCAAGATCACCCTGCAGTACCTGACCCTGGTGGGTTCCCCTGCGAGCTACACCGTGGGCATCCAGGACGGGACCCGGACCGTGGGTCTGAACATCGCCTACAACACCCCGTACCTGCACGACGCCATGGCGATCGAGATCCGCGGGGCCCTGAACTGGCTCTCCTGCAGCCCGTCCTCGGGGATCGTGCCCGCCGGCGGCAGCGTCGACGTCGACGTGAACTTCGACGCCGCCGACATGGACCTGGGCTTCCACGACGGACTGCTCGTGGTCCAGACCGACGATCCGCTGACTCCCGAGGTCCAGGTGCCGGTGACCATGGAGGTCGTCGACCTGTCCGGCGTGGAGCAGGGGGATCTGCCGCGGGCGACGGTGCTCGACCAGAACGCGCCCAACCCGTTCAATCCCCGGACGAACATCAAGTTCGCCCTGCCTCAGGCCGCCCACGTCGAGCTGAAGGTCTACGACGTGCGCGGGGCCCTGGTGCGGACCCTGGTCTCGGGCCACCTCGAGGCCGGCTATCACACCTCGGTCTGGCGCGGCAAGGACGATCACGGCAAGCAGGCTCCTTCGGGCGTCTACTTCTACCGTCTGGAAGCCGACGGCAAGCTGATGACCAGGCGGATGACGATGATCAAGTGATCACCCGCCCGTGAGGATGACTGGATGAAAGGCCGCCGGATCCGCGAGGGTCCGGCGGCCATCTATCCCCTGGGGATGTGGGAAGGGTCAGCTGCCGGCCAGGTCGGCCAATCGGTGCTGAAGCCCCTGGACCTGGAGCAGCAGGGGGAAGTCGGGATCGGCCCTGGCCAGCACGGCTGCGGCCCGATCCAGGAATCCGGCGGCATCCTGGAACCGGTCCAGCATCAGGCAGGCCTCCGCCGCGGTGACCAGGGCCCGAGGATGGTTGGGATTCAGGGCGAAGATCTCCCCGGCCTGCCCGAGGGCCTCCTCGGGGCGGCCGGCGGCCAGCAGGCAGATGCCGAACTGTTCCCTCAGCGGGACCAGATCGTGGGGGTGTTGCCGCCCGGCGTGGAGGCCGAGGGCGCGGCTCCAGTGGGCGGCGGCCTCGTCGTACCGGCCGAGGTTGGTGGAGATCAGGGCGCGGAACTCGCATTCGAGGGCTTCGAACCGGGCCAGGTCGGCGGGCTTGTCCCGGTACCGGGTCTGCTGCCGCCAGTCGCCGAGGAAGGAATCCACGACCGCGACCGCCAGGCCGGGGTCGGACGAGACGGCGAGCCTCATGCCGCGGAAAAGCAGGGCCTTGGGGTGGCGGGGATAGAGCACGATGAACTCGGCCGTGGCGTGGTCGAGGTCGTCCCAGAGCTGATGGGCGTAGTAGGACCCCACCGCGAATTCCCTCACCCGGGTCTCGAAGGCGGTTCCGGCCATCTGCCGGCCGATCTCCGCGAGCAGGCCGGTCCCCTTGGCGACCTGGCCCTGGGCCAGGTACACCCGGGTCAGGTTCAGCAGGGACGGCAGGTAGTCCGACTGAAGCGACAGGGCTTTCACCAGCTGTTCCTCGGCCTCGGGATACCGTCCCAGCTCGGTCAGGACCTCGCCCAGGGAGTCGTAGGGATTGGCCGCATCCGGGGTCAGGAAGGCGTACCGCTGCAGCATGTCCAGGGCCTCGGTGAACTCCCCGCGGTAGAAGTGGAGGTAGCCCAGCTCGTTGTAGGCCAGGGCGAAGTTGGGATGGTCCCGGAGGATCCGGCGGTAGTGGCGGGCGGCAGCCTCGGGATCGTCGGCGCGCTTGGCCTGGTTCGCCAGACCCGTCAGCAGGATCAGGTTGTCGGGCGCGGCCTTCTGCAGGGACTCCAGCAGCGAGTCCCTGGCGGCGATCCACCGCTTGCATCCGTTGTCCGCCAGGCGTAGCTGGATGGTCATGCGCTCGACGGGATGGGGCACGTCCGGAACCATGGCCGAAGCCAGGTCGGCGAGGGAATCGGCATCCGCCTTGCGGCCCAGCTTGGCGTACCCCTCGGAGAGGGCGGCGGCGGCCATGGCGAATCCGGGATCCAGGGTCAGGGCCTGTTCGAGCTTGGCGACCCCGGCGGCGAACTGGAAGGCCGTCAGGTGGTCGTCGCCCTGCCGGTACAGGGAATACGCCTCGGCGCTGGAGGTGCTCAGGGGGATGCGTCTGCCGGCGGCGATGCCCCATCCGAGGAGGAGGATCGAAACCGCAAGTGCCAGAAATTTAAGGGCCTTGAACAATTCGACAGCTCCGCGAGGTGGAACCGGAAACGGCTTCCCGGAAACAGGGCATCTCTGGATACGGATTCCCGGGGGGGATGTTGCATGAGGCCGGTCCAGGCGCATGGGAGCATGCGGAAGATATCCACACGGATCGGGTGTCGTGCTAGGATTCCGGCAAGGGTCAGTCAATCAGAAGGGGATGCCATGATCGAGCAGCTCTCCCGTTTTCGCGGCCGGCGGTGGGCCATCCTTGCCCTGACCCTGTTGCTGACCGGATGTACCGCCCGGGTCGTCAAGCGTCAATGGATTCCCTTCGAGGACCTCCATTCCCTGGATGGTCGAGCACCTTTCCTCAAGGCCCACCTGCACGGCGGACGGGTCATCGTCATGGAGGACTGGACCGTCCAGGACGAAGCGCGCACGGTCACGGGCCGGGGAATCCTTTATGGTCTTTCCCGCCAGGTGATCACCGAAGGGCCCATGACCGTCCCGGTGGATTCGGTGGCCATCTTCGAATCCAACGTGATCCAGAGTTCCGGGTCGATCGCCCCCCTGGCGATCCTCACCGTCGCCTCGGCATCCCTCTCGATCTACTGCCTGGCCAATCCCAAGGCGTGTTTCGGCTCCTGCCCCACCTTCCATGCGGAGGGCGAGGACGGGCCGTTGCTGCAGGCCGAGGGTTTTTCCGCCAGCGTGGCGCCCACACTGGAGGATGACGACGTCGACGCCCTCTACCGGGCGCGCGCGGACGGCCGCAGGTTCGTCCTGCGCATGACCAACGAGGCCCTGGAGACCCACGTGGTCCGGCAGGCCGATCTCCTGGTTGCGCCGCGTCCCGAGGGAGGACGGGTCTATCAGGCGGGAAGGAACCGGTTCGTGTCCGCGATCGGCCTGGCCCGGCCGCTGCGGGCGACCGGGCCGGAAGGCGATTGCCTCGACAAGCTCGCCTCCTTCGATGGAGCCGAGAGATTCAGCGCCGCCGATCCGGTGGACCTTGCGGGGCGGGAGTCGCTGGATCTGGCCTTCCAGGTGGCCGACCCCGGTCCCAAGGGACTGGTGATCGTCTCGCGCCAAACCCTCCTGAGCACCTACCTGTTCTACCAGGGGCTGGCGTTCCTGGGCGAAAAGGCGGCCGGAGCCCTGGTCAAGGCCGAACAGGTGCTGGAACCCGAACCGGGCAGGAATACCATCGGGGGGCTCCTGGGCAGGATCGAGGTGGCCACCCGCCGGGCCGACGGCTCCTGGTGGCCCGCCGGGTCGGCGGGAGAGACGGGGCCGCTGGCCGCCAACGTCCACCTGGTGGATCTGGGCGAACAGGAGCCGGGGGAGCTGGCGGTCCGCCTCGAACTCGCAAGGGGCCACTGGCGGATCGATCAGGTCCTGCTCGTGGATCTCGGACCGGAGGTGGAGCCGGTCAGGATCAGCCCCCGCGAGGTCCTGGTCGAGGGCCATCGCGATCCGGTCGCCCTGGAGGAACTCCTGGATCCCGCATCCAGCCTGGTCACCTTCCCCGGCGCCGCATACGAACTGGTCTACGACCTGCCGGAGGGCGAATCCGGCCACGAACTCTTCCTGCACAGCCGCGGGTATTACCTGGAGTGGATGCGGCGGGAATGGCTGGCCGAGGAGGATCCGGCCCGGGCGGCCATGCTGTTTCTCGCTCCGGGTGCGGCCCTCCGGGCGCTCGCTCCGGAATTCAAGGAGATGGAACCCGGCATGGAAGCCCAGTTCTGGGGGAGCCGCTATGCGCGCTAGATTCTTCGGCCTGGTTCTCGTGCTCGGGGCGATCACAGGATCCGGCGGTTGCGGGTCCTCGTTCACCGATCCGCCCCGCGACTGGCTTCCGCCGCCGCCATCGGCCGCGACCGACGTCTACGGCGGCTGGATCAGCATCGTGCCTCTGGAAAGCCGCGGCCGTCTGGTCGGGGAGCTCATCGCCGTCGACCGGGACAGCGTCTACGTCCTGAACGGATGGGGTCTGCAGGCGATGGCCAGGGACGGGGTGCGCAAGGCCAGGGTGAAAGGTTTCGCCCGGGACGGGGGATTGTCCAGCTGGACGGCGCTGGGAACGACCTCGACCTTGTCCCACGGTTTCGGCCTGATCCTCAGCCTCCCCCTGTGGCTCATTGTCGGAACGTCGAGCTCCGGCGCGTACGAACGGGAATGCAGCCTGGACCATCCCAGGAAATCCTGGGAGGACCTGGCCGCCTTCGCCCGGTTCCCCCTGGGGCCCCCGGCCGGGATGCGGGACCTCGACCTCGGTGAAAGGAAACCCGTCGACTGGGACAAGCTGGCGTCCCGGCACCGGCTGGTGAACACGCCCGAATGATCGGGGATGCAGTGATCGCGGTTGCGGCTGGATCGCAGGACCGGGTGCTGGTATTCTCCCCTTAGACCACCATGCGAGGGAGGATCATGGCCCACCGCACCGTGAAATCCGGCTACGACAGCTTCGTCGAGCGCCTGAACAAGGCGCCCCAGGGTGCGCCTCCGTCCCACCTCCTGAACCGGATCCTGGCGATGCTGATGAGCGAGCGGGAGGCCGGCCTGCTGGCCCTGCTGCCCATCAAGCCGTTCCGGGCTGCCCAGGCCGCCCGCGCCTGGAAGCTGCCCGAGGCCGAAGCGCGCACCATCCTCGACACCCTGGCCGGCCGCGCCCTCCTGGTGGACATCGAGAAGCGGGGCGAATCCGTCTATGCCCTGCCGCCGCCCATGGCGGGCTTCTTCGAGTTCAGCCTCATGCGCACCCGCGGGGACATCGACCAGAAGGTCCTCAGCGAGCTCTTCCACGAGTACCTGAACGTGGAGGAGGACTTCGTCAAAGCGTTGTTCACCGAGGGGGAGACCCAGCTCGGCCGGGTCTTCTTCCAGGAGCCGGTGCTCACCAGCGAGAACGCCGCCCACGTCCTCGACTACGAGAGAGCGACGGAGGTCATCCGGACCGCATCCCACATCGGCGTGGGCATGTGCTATTGCCGGCACAAGATGCAGCACCTGGGAACGGCGTGCGATGCCCCGATGGACATCTGCATGACGTTCAACGGTTCGGCCGAGTCCTTGACCAGGCACGGTCACGCCCGCCGCATCGATGCCGCCGAGTGCCTGGACCTGCTGGATCTTGCCTGCGAGCGAGGGCTGGTCCAGTTCGGGGAGAACGTCCAGAGGAGGGTGAGCTTCATCTGCAACTGTTGCGGATGCTGCTGCGAGGCGATGATCGCGCAGCGGCGCTTCTCCCACCTGCATCCGATCCACACCAGCAACTTCCTGCCGGAGGTGGCCGCCGCCGACTGCAACGGCTGCGGCAAGTGCGTCAGCGCCTGTCCGGTGGAAGCCCTGGCGCTGGTGTCCACCAACGATCCCCACAAGCCGAAGGCCAGGGCGGCGAAGCTGGATCCGGACCTGTGCCTGGGCTGCGGGGTCTGCGTGAGGGCCTGCCCCACCGATTGCATCGAACTGAAGCCGCGGGAGGCCCGGGTGATCACCCCGCTGACCAACGCCCACCGCTACGTGATGATGGCCGTCGAGCGTGGCAAGCTGCAGGACCTGATCTTCGACAACCAGGTGATGGCGAGCCATCGCCTGCTGGCCGCCCTGCTGGGTTCGGTCCTCAAGCTGCCGCCGGTCAAGCGCGCCATGGCGAACAAGCAGCTGCAGTCCCGTTACCTGGAGGCCTTGCTGGGACGGTCGTCCAGGGGGGCGGTGTAGTTCTGCCGTACCCGGGTGAAACCCCGGTCCATGAGCGCTGCCCACTGGCGCAAGGAATGGCCCGCAGTCTCCCCGTTGTGGTCGATCCAGCGGGCGATGACCGCCTGGTCCGTTGCCGTTCCCCCCTCGTTGTCCGGTGCAGCGACCGCCATGGCGGCCAGGGCCGCGGCGTAGGGGCTGTCCACCTTTTCGTCTCCTGCGAGGATGCGCTCCGCCAGCTCGCGGGCACGGTCGGTTTGCCCGGCCTGTTGATCCGCGAAGAGGAGCATGAGTTCCTCGTCCGGTTCGAGACCTTTTCCCCAGAACCCTCCCAGGATTTCCCGGGTACCGTCGATGTTCCCCAGGTCGAGCCTGGCCAGGGCCACCAGCTTGCGCAGGTAGGGTGAGGGGTTTTCGCGGTAGGCCAGCTCCCAGGAATTGCACAGCACTCCGAGCTGGTCCGGTTCGGTGAAGCCCGCAGCCCCCTTGCCGAGGAATCCCTCCAGCTCCCTTTCGAGATGATCGAGCAGCAGGTCCGACGGGATCTCGGCCACCACGCCGGGGGGCAGCGAGGCCCGCGGATCGTCGGCCAGGGCCAGGGCATCGTGTTCCAGGGGGGAGGCGCCTTCCTCGCGCAGGGCGGCCGCGGCGGTCTGGAGCAGACGGCGGGTGTCCTGGTTTTCGGGATCCAGGCGCCAGGCCCGATCAAGGTCGGCGACCGCTTCTTCGTACCGTTTCATCTGGAGGTAAAGGAGTCCGCGGTTGTAGTGCCCGACGAGGGACCCGGGTTCGATGAACAGCGCCCGGGTCATGTCCCGCAAGGCCTGGTCGGTGCGGCCGAGCTGGGCCAGGGCGATGCCACGCGACCGCCAGGTCACTGCCGCGGAACTGTCCGCTTGGGCCGATTCGGTCAGGTAGGTCAACGCGCGGCCGTACTCTTCCCTGTCCAGAGCCAGGACCCCAAGCAGGAGACTGGTCCGGGCATCGATCTTGTCCCTGGTGCGGAAGGCGTCGCGGGCTGTTTCCAGCTCCTTGCGGGCGGCGGCGAGTTTCCCCTGTCTATAGAAGATGCGACCCCGCAGGGCATGGCAGAGGTCGGGCATCAATCCGCGGCGATCGAGGATTTCGAGGCAGTTGAGCGCCTGGCGCGCGGCAGCCAGCTTGCGGTCGGGAAACAGGGCCAGTGACATGATGTCCATCTGGGCTGCAACGTAGGCGAAGGGAGACCCGCCCAGATGGAAACCGGATCCGTAGCTGAGATAGCAGGGAGCTTCGGCAAGGGGGATGCCCAGGACCAGGGGGCCCATCAGGTGGATGGAATCGGGATAATAGCCCCGGTAGTCACGGACATGGAAGGCCTCGGCGTAATAAAGGGCGAAATCGGGATCCCCGGCCAGTTCCCCCACCAGACCGACATCGTTCCAGAATCTGGAATGGTGAGGCATGCGGGCCGATCCGAGCAGGTTCTTGAGGAAGTTCGGGCGGGGGGATTGTCCGCCCTCGTCGTTCAGGGTGCGCCCCAGGGTCTGCAGGGCCTGGCGGGGTCCGTCCTCGGCGAGGCTGGCCTGCGAACGGATCCAGCGGCTGGCGTAGTCCGAGGGGACCAATTCCTGGCCTGCCCTGAAGTCGCCCGGGTTGTTGATCGATCCGTACCTGCGGATCTCGAAAGCCGGCAGACGCACCGCCAGGGCCGTGGCTTCGGAATACCGGCCGGCCCCGGCCAGCAGCAATCCCTTGACCAGCAGAAGGTCGGGATCGCCGTGATGGAAGGTGAGCCCGGCATTTGCGGCAGCGAGCCCTTCGTCCCAGCGGGCCAGCTCCCTCAGGGCCCAGCAGCGGTCGCGATGGGCCTGGAGCAGGGTGTCGTGGTCAAGGGGCCGGCCGGAGGTTGCCTCGACCTTTGCTGACGCCAGGGCCTTCTCCAGGTCGGCCAGAGCGCCCGTGCGGTCCCCGATCTCCAGGCGCAGATGACCCAGACCCGCCCAGGCCTCGGCGAAGGTGGAGTCGAGGGCCACGGCGTTTTCGAGCAGCTTGACGCTCTTGGCCAGACCGATGTGGAGACCCCGGTTGTCCGGGCGCATCGACGCGAGGAACAGGGGCAGATCACTCCGGGTGCGCCGCATGGCCGCCAGCTGTTCGAAATCCCGCCAGTAGGAAATGATCTCCTCGGCCTGTCGCCTGCGGGCCTCGCGACGGGCTGCCGAGTGTTCGAGAGTCTGTTGCAGGGTGCGCTGGAAGGCCAGGCTGTCGCGCACGGCGGCGGCTTCGATCTTCTGGGGCTCGATCATGGCCAGGTTGACCGGGTCGGGTCCGGTGGGGGCGCAGCCTGGAAAACAGAGGATGATACCCAGGGATAGTACGAGAAATCGGATCTTCATCGGCAGCCCCCTTGATTGTCGATCAGGATAGGGGAACCTGGAGCGGGGATGCAAACGACCATCTTCCCGTCGCCAGGGATTTTGGAGAAAATCATTGAAAACGTGTCATCAAATATCTTATGGTCAGGGCCTTGCAGTCGGGGGACTGCAGGTCAACCTCGGCGTTCTTGCCCCGCCCGATCATTTTGGACGACGCCTGTCCCTGTAAACCCGTATCTCCGGCTCGCGGCTGGCCCTGAATAGCCGAGCCAGAAGGGGGTGTGCGTAAGCTCCAGGGATTGCATCCGTGCTCTTGCACCCATTTCGCAAAGTCCTTCCAATGCAGAAAGTGGGGTAAACAATGAAACGGACACTATCCAGCATTCTACTCCTCCTTATCCTCATGATCCCGATCGGATGCAGTACGGATCGCGTGACCGCTCCGGATCCAGGCCAGGTTGCAGAGGCGACACGCATCCAGGCCGACCTGGCGGCTGCGGCCATCATGGTCCAGACGGGCTGGACGGTCGCCGAGGACCAGGAACTGCCCGACGGGGCCCTGGACAAGTGCGCCGGTGCCGTGGTCTTCATCGATCGCGAGGAGGTCGCGCCCGGCATCGCCCATTACTTATGGACGGTCCAGGTGGGGCCGGCCCCGGAGGACAGGATCGGCCTGCACCGCGTGGTGAAGGAAGGCCGGCCGAACCAGCCCATCCGCACCCGCAAGGCGGTCTTCATGCAGCACGGGGACGCCAAGGACTTCGTGGGCATGTTCCTGCCGGGTACGCTCTCGGCGAGTACGCCCGACGACTTCGGGGCGGCGGTGTACTGGGCCCGCGCCGACGTCGACGTCTGGGGCATCGACCAGGCCTGGAACCTGGTGCCGGCCGAGACCATGGAGTTCGGCTTCATGGAGCACTGGGGGATCGACAAGCAGTACCGGGATCTGGGCGCGGCCGTCGCCATCGCCCGCATGACCCGCCTGTTCTCGGGCAACGGCTACGACAAGATGATCCTCAGCGGCTACAGCAGCGGATCGGGCACCGGGTACGCCCTGATCAACGCCGAGACCCAGCTGCCGCCGGGCCTGCGCCAGGTGGGGGGCTGGATCTCCGTGGATTACGCCCCGTTCAGCGACGATCCGGATTGGACCGAGATCCAGAACTGCTCCTACGTCCAGTACTACCGGGACATGATCGACGCCGGCGAATTCGGATACTTCGTCGGTTTCGACTTCATGGGAGTGCTGGCCCGGGACGATCCGGACGGGGAATCGCCGGTGTTCCCGGGGTTCACCAACCTGCAGGCGGCCCTGTATCTGGGCGCCGGACCCATCTTCGGCGTCGGTGACATCCACTACCTGGCGGGTGTGTGGGAGGACGGTCTGCCCGTGGATCTGGTCCACCTGACGGTGGAGCAGTGGCTGGACTTCATGATCGCCGGCGCGCCCTGGGAACCGGTGAAGTTCATGCTCGACTACTGCGTGTGGGGCTGCATGGAGGAGGACGTGCCCTGGGACGACCACTTCGGGGAGATCGAGATCCCCGTCCTCAACGTGGGGGGAGCCGGGGGCATCACGCCGGTCTCGCAGTACTGCCTGGGCCTGCTGGGCAGCGACGACGTCACGGACCTGACGATCCAGCTGCTGCCCGACGATCAGGCGCTGTACGACTTCGGCCACATCGACCTGTGGGTGGCCGACGTGGCCCCCGCCCTGGTCTGGGAGCCCATCCTCCAGTGGATCGAGGACCACAGCCACACCGACCACCGCAACCGGAATCCGCACAGTCACTGATCCGGCCCGAGGGGGGCGGCCTCACCCATTCAGGAGGCCGCCCCTTCGGGAATCCCGTGGAGCAGGCGTCGGACCATCAGGATGAAGACTCCCGTCAGGGCCAGGTTCAGCGCCAGGGAGAGCATGGCCACGGTGACGACGGGGCCGCCGATCCCGTAGCTCAGGCTCAGCACCAGCACCCCGGCGCCGACCTCTCCGCGGGGCCACATCCCGATGGCCAGGGCCAGACGGTGCCGCCAGTGGGCCTCCCGGCGATAGCAGAAAGCCGGGAACATCTTGCCCAGGTTGCTCAGCAGCGTGACCAGGAGCACGTGGACGGCGATCATGCCCCAGCCCAGGTTGGGCTGGGAGGCGGTGATGGTCCGCACGTACCTGTCCTCCGGCTTGCCGCCGTGGATGGTCGGGTCGTCGACGGCGGCGCCGGGTGCGGCGGCGTGCAGGGACGGGAGGTCCGGAGCCGGATGCTGGGCGTCCGGACCGCTGAAGATGGCGGGCATGCTCAATCCCACCAGCACCATGAAGGCGGCGGAGATGACGGTCGCCGCCCGCTGCTCTCCGGGACGCTCCAGGACGTGATGGAGGGCGTGTTCGACGGCCGCGATGTCCGCGCCGGGAGCCGACCCGCGCGGGCGGGCAAGGCAGCCGATCACGAAGGCGGGCAACAGCACCTCGATGTGGATGGGCACGGAAGGGTCGATGACCTTGCTGCCGGCGTAGAGGATCTCGCTGACGGCGACGATCGCCCCGGCGTAGCCCAGCACCCAGCCCCAGGTGACGGGCATCCGGACCCGGTGCAGCCAGACGTAGGCCACGGCCAGCTGGACGGCCATGATGACCGCGATGAAGCCCAGCTGCCACGCCAGCCCCACCATCATCATCTTCAGGGGGATCATCAGCAGGACCGTATCCAGGTCGTCGAAGATGGCCAGGACCCGGGCCTTGCGGAACAGCCAGGTGGCGCCCAGGCCCGCGGCCGCCAGCATGCTGAACAGCACGCCGGCCGAGGTGGGAGCGGCGAAACGGCCAGCCAGCAGGGTCTCCTTCCAGGCGTCGGCATTCCCCCATAACCCCTGAGGGAGCATGACCAGCACGAAGTAGCCGGTGACCAGGATCCAGGGGAACGAGGCTGCGGTGAAGGCCACGACGTAATCCCAGCCGTAGGAACCGAGCCTGCTCTTGTCGATGTGGAACTCGAAGCCCACGTGGATCATGATGAAGGCGAGCCCGGTCATGGTCAGCACGCGGACCACGAAGGCGAAGCCGTCATGCGCCCCGCCCAGCAGGGAGGGCAAGGCCTGGGACAGGGCCAGCCCCACGAACAGCAGGATGGAGTAGAGCAGGACCTTCTTCATGCAGTCGAACCTCCGTCAGGGGCGGCCGGCAGGCCGTCGAAAAAATCCACCATTCCGGTTTCGAGGGAGTATTCCGCCCCGACGACCACCAGGCCCTCGTCGCGGATCAACTGTTCGAGGATCGCCGAGCCGTGCCGCAGGTGATCGGCCGAGGCGCGCACGTTGGCCCGGATGACGAGGTCGGCGATCCGGTCGGGGTCATCCCCGAGGTCGGCCATGGGGATGGATTCCACCACCGGCATGATGCGGCTGACGATGGAGCGGAGGTTGGGGGAACGGGTCTCGGTGGGCCGGCCGATTTCCTCGAGGGTCGCCTGGACGGCCCCGCAGCGGGTGTGGCCGAGGACCACCACCAGCCGGGTGCCGTAGCGGGCGGCCGCGAACTCGATGCTGCCGACCTGGGAGGGGGCGACGATGTTGCCCGCCACCCGGATCACGAACAGGTCGCCGAGGCCCTGGTCGAACACCAGCTCGGCGGGTACGCGCGAATCGGAGCAGCCCAGGATGATGGCGAAGGGTTCCTGGCCGTCCAGGAGCTCGTCCCGGCGGGCAGGAGTGGCGGGCGACCGGTGTTTCGGTGCGCCCGAAACGAAACGCCGGTTTCCATCCCGGAGTCTTGACAGGGC
>JAHJTW010000032.1 GCA_018829565.1 bacterium
CCAGGATCAGGTTCTCCACGACGATCGTGAACTCGTAGTTCGCGAAATCCAGGGGAATCGGCGGCGTCGCGGGCGCAGCGTCGTACACGATGCTGTGCATGGTCAGGGTCCCGCCCGTTCCGGCGGGCAGGAGGGCCTGACCGTTGAAATCGAACAGCTGCTGGGCCTGGACGGCCACCGGAAGCGAAGCCAGCGCCAGGACGGCCAGCAGGATCTTTACCGTGAATCTCATGTTGCAACCTCCAGATGTCACAAGCCCCCCGCGGAGCGATGCAAACCTCAATTGTTGAAGAGCGCCTTGACCGAACCCCAGCTTGCGGATTCCGAGGACACGGCCGCGTCGATCTCGAAGACGCCGTCGATCTGGAGGTCATAGCCCTGCGGAATCTGGGCGCCGGCATCCAGGGTGAAGGCCCCGCCCCACGTGTACACGCAGTCGGAGCAGACATCGTCGATGATCGATCCCGCCAGGCCGTCGAGGGTTCCCTCGAAGGAACCGTAGCTGCCGCTGGGATCGAAGAAGAGGGTGAAGGCCGTGAACGCGCCACGGAAGAACAGGCTGCCCTCGGTGAAGGAACCGGGCGCGGTCGCATTGGGGGGGTTGACGCCCCAATCGGCGTTCCGGGTGGGATCCTGGTAGATCTCCAGGTAGCCGCCGGCATAGTTGATCATGGTGTTGCCGAAGAAATCGGCCTCGCCGCCGCTGACCAGGCCGTAGACGTGGAAGGTCAGTTCATCGGTGCCGAGATCGACCCCGAAGGCGGGATCGACGTAGTCGGCGACGCTGACGATGACCAGTTCGTCGCCCGCATCGCTCGGCAGGATCCCGCCGGTTTCCCAGGCATAGCCCAGGTAATCGACCGAATAGACCTGTCCCAGCGCAGGAACCGCAAACAGGGCCGGAAGCAAGGCGCCCACCAGCACCTTAGGAACAAAGGCTCTTTTCATCGTCGTACCCCCAGGATCCAGGCCGCATCATGGGCCGGGATCGTCCGTTGTGATTCCCATCATCTCCGGCACCCTTGCCATCAATTTTGAATCGTCTGTGAAGAATCCTACGCCATTTCCAGAACGATTTCAACAATATTAGGAACTTTTCCTAAATGACATGGACTGGAAAATGACGCCACATATCAAAAAGGGGCCCCGAACCTGGTCGGGGCCCCTGCGCTTCAAGCCTCGCCGGGCGGCTAGCGACTGAAGAGAGCCTTCACGGATCCCCAGCTGGTGGCCTCGTCATCGACGATGGGCTCCTGCGGTTCGACCTTCCCATCCCAGGCCTCATCGAAGCCGGGTTCCACCGAATCGGCCCGGTTGATCGTTCCCGACAGGAAGGCCCAGCCGTCCTGGTCCTCGGGGGCGATGTCGTCCAGACGGGTCCCGCCGGTCCAGTCCACGGTGCCCAGGACGGAGCCCAGGGACGACGTGAACATGGTCCGATTCAGGCTGACCAGGCTGCCCACCAGGATGGCGGTGCCGTCGGTGAAGGTCCCGGTGTTGGCGTAATCCGCCGCCGTGGCGTCATCCTGGTAGATGATCACGGTGCCCCCGGCGTAGGCCTGGGGATTCCCGTCGGTCACCAGTTCGAGCCCGGTCACCACCAGGGTGAACTCGAAGTTGGCGAAATCCAGGGGGATGGGCGGAACGGCCGGAGAAGCGTCGAACATCCGGCTGTACATGGTCAGGTCGGATCCCACCATGTCGGGCAGGTCGGTCTGGCCGTTGAAATCGAACAGCTGCTGGGCCTGGGCGGTCATGGGAACCACGACCGAGGCAGCGGCGACCAGCAGAACCAAGATCCTCGTCTTCATGCTTTATTCCTCCCGGAATCTCCCAGGCCTGTCACGGCCCAGGCTGATCTTCCTAGTTGTTGAACAGGGCCTTGACGGATCCCCAGTTGCTGGTGTCGCTGGAAACGGCGGCGTCGATCTGGAACACGCCGTCGATCTGGAGGTGATAACCGCCGGGAATCTGGGCCCCGGCGTCGCGGGTGAACGATCCCCCCCAGGAATAGACGCAATCGGCACAGCTGCCGTCGATCATCGTCCCGCCCAGGGCGTCCAGGGAGCCCTCGAAGGCCCCGTTGCCGTCGGGCGTGAAGAAGAGCGTGAAGTCGTTGAACGAGCCCTGGAAGAAGAGGCTCCCGTCGGAGAAGGTCCCCGGCGAGGTGGCGTTGGGAGGATTGACGCCCCAGTCGGCGTTCTTGCTGGCATCCTGGTAGATCTCGAGGAAACCGCCGGTATAGGCCACCACGGTGTTGCCGCCGGAGCTGAACTGACCGGTGCTGATCAGGCCGTAGACGTGGAAGGTCAGCTCATCCGCGCCGAGATCGACCCCGAACTCCGCATCGACCCAGTCGGCGATGGCGGCGACCACCAGTTCATCCCCCGGATCGCTGGGGAAGATGCCTCCGGTCTCGTACCCGAACCCGATGTAATCGATGGACGCGACCTGGGCGAAAGCCGGCACGGACAGCACCGCTGCCAGGACCAACCCCAGGGACATTCCCTTCTTGATCAAACTTACCATGGTGTGACCCCCAGAAGATTTTGGTGTTCAATTCCGATGATTCGTGTCCGCTTTGCGCGATCACAAACCGGTGCCTTGCGAATTGTTTCCGGAATTCCCCGGGTCTTACCCGATTTTCATGGGCTTGACCGGGAAATGTTATCAGGAATTTTTCCTGGTGGATTGCTCTGCGTCCCCTGGCGCTGCGAATACATTCAATGCAATCAGTTTACCGAAAAAACGATGGAATGTCAACCGGGTTTTCCCATCCGGAATGACTTTGAGCATAATAAAAATTCACCAGAAAGGTCAATTATATTCAGGGGCATCATCGGAATCCGACATTTGATCCTGGCAATATCCCTTCCGCGTGGGATATTGGGGGAGTCCAAGGGAGGACCGCATGAACTGGAAACGATCGAGGCCTTTCCTGGGAGCCGGGCTGGGCGCCGCAGCAGGCTTCCTCGCCAACCGCTGGATCGCCTGCAACGGGGGCGGCTGAAGCCTCACCTCCAACCCGGTCCTGATGGTCCTGATGGGCGGGGCCTTCGGCTGGAGCCTCCTCTCCGGCGGAGAGGAAAAGAGCGATGATTCGCGTTCCTGATGTGGTAGGATCCGGGCTTGCGATGCTCGCACCGGATACCCGATTCTTCCGTGCCCAGAGGTAGGGAAATGAAGAAAGTCTACATCTGCCCCCACTGCGACGCCGTCCTCAACCCGAGCGTGAAGATCCTCCTCACCATCGGGTGCAGGAAGAACAGGGGGCTCATCCTGCTCAGTCCCCAGCCCGGCAACTTCAAGTTCATCTGCGACGAGAAGATCGAGGATTGCCTGAAGACCGGCGAGGCCGTGAAGTTCAGTTGCCCGGTCTGCCACGAGGATCTGACCTCCCCCAGCAACAAGAACTTCGCGCGGTTGACCCTGGTGGTCCCGGGAGCCAAGAACAAGTTCGTGGAGTTCAGCCGGGTCTACGGCCAGCATGCGACCTTCGTGATCAGCGAGGACGAGGTCATGGCCTTCGGCGAGGACGTCGACAACCTGGGCAAGACCAATTTCTTCGGAGCCTGAGGATCAGACTCCCGCACCCGTCCCCTGGGGCAGTTCCCGGCCGCGGAAGTTGACCATCCCGTTGTGGGCCAGCTGCCATTCGCCGAAGACCAGGCGGGGGACCTCGCAGAAGCAATCGCTGCACTTGGCCTTCCCGTGGACCTGATGGTCGTGCCGGCGCGCCTGCCGCAGAGCCCCCTTGGGCAGCAGGATCCTGCCGCTTTCGTACAGTTCCAGGAACATGGCCCGCAGGGTCCTGTTCTCCCGGCGCCAATCCTCGAGCGCCTTCTTCAGGACCTCGACCAGCTCCGGCGGGCGACCCTTCTCGATGAACCGGTCCATGTGGGCGTTGAACGCCTCGTACGATGCGGCTGTCTTCGTGAACTGGACCCCGTATTCCTCGAGGTGGGGGCAGAATCCCTGCAACATGGTGACCTCCTGCCCCCTTTGTCGGCAGAATGCTTCCTTGATTTACCTTCCAGAACGAAAATCGGATGCTTTTAATCTTCTATATGTCATCAATTTGTCACGAAATTTCTTGATTATACTCTCGGGCTGGGTGAATTTTGAGGCAGGGTTAATGATTTCACAGCGCCCCGACCCGGGCCCTGGCAGGGGGAAAGCGACGGATCGGGGGCTTCACACGGAGGCAACGTCCATGCGCCGAGTTTCGATTCTCCAGACCATCCTGGCCCTGGTCCTGGCCGCCGCCTGCGGTCAGGCCCTCGCCCTGAACGTGGTCCCCGACCACCAGGACATCGAAGGCCCCTTCGAAAACGGCCCCGCCGTGACCGCGGTCTGCCTGGAATGCCATGACGACGCCGCCCACGACTTCATGAAGACGTCCCACTGGACCTGGATGCCCCTGCAGGACGTCGTGGGCAAGGGCCAGGTCCCCCTCGGCAAGAAGAACGCCCTGAACAATTTCTGCATCGCCCTGGATTCCAACTGGCCGCGGTGCACCAGCTGCCATGCGGGTTACGGCTGGAAGGACGCATCCTTCGACTTCGACAATCCGGAGAACATCGACTGCCTGGTCTGCCATGACCAGACCGGCTCCTACCGGAAGTTCCCCACCGGCGCCGGCCATCCCGTCTACGAGCCCACCGAGTGGGAGGGCAAGATCTGGGAGCCCCTGGACCTGGCCAGCATCGCCCGCAGCGCCGGAATGCCCAGCCGCGAGAACTGCGGCGCCTGCCACTTCTACGGCGGCGGCGGCAACAACGTCAAGCACGGCGACCTGGAAAAAGCCCTGGGCGAACCCCCGCTGGCCATCGACGTCCACATGAGCCCCGAAGGCCAGGACTTCACCTGCCAGGAGTGCCACACCACCACCGACCACGACATCGCCGGCAACGCCATGTTCGATTCGCCCGGAGGCAGCAACCACCTGGAGTGCACCAGCTGCCACGGCGAGGATCTGCACGCCAAGCGGATCCTGAACTGGCACAACAAGACCGTGGCCTGCCAGACCTGCCACATCCCCCAGTTCGCCCGCGCCAACCCTACCAAGACCTGGTGGGACTGGTCCACCGCCGGACAGAACATCGAAGCGACCGAGGATGAATTCGGGATGCCCACCTACGACATCAAGAAGGGCTCCTTCAAGTGGGAGAAGAACGTCGTTCCCACCTACGCGTGGTACAACGGCGTCAGCGGCCAGTACATCCTGGGCGACGCCATGAACCCCGACGGCGTGACCCACCTGAACTGGCTCCAGGGCAACCGCCTCGACCCCAAGGCCAAGATCTACCCGTTCAAGGTCATGCGCGGCAAGCAGCCCTACGACAAGCAGGCCCGGATCCTGGCCGTGCCCAAGCTCTTCGGCAAGACCGGCTACTGGAAGAACGGATGGGACTGGGACAGCGCCATGAAGCAGGGCATGGAGGCTGTCGGCCTGGAGTACGGCGGCGAGTACGGCTTCGCCGAGACCTCGGCCTACTGGAAGATCAACCACATGGTCGCTCCCGCCCAGTATGCCCTGAAGTGCGTCGACTGCCATCCCAGGGAAGGGACCGGGCGGATGGACTGGCAGGCGCTGGGGTACGAGGGGGATCCGGACAAGAAGCGCGGGGTTTCGCGGTATGAGTTGAAGAACGCCTACTCCGATGTGAACCAGGACTGAGGCCGCGGGGGATGCCTGACAGGATCCCCGGAGATACAAACGAAGGCCCCCTGTCAGGGCGATTCGAGCGGAGGTGGCCCTCCGGGTCGCGACGGCGCTTGCCCATTGGGCTGGGGCGGGCCTGGTGCATGCGTGATTCCGGAGCGACTACCTGCCTTTCGGAGCGACGGGATCACGCATGCACCAGGCCCCCGAAGGTCAAAGGGCAAAGCCGTTTCACGCATGCACCAGGCCCCCGAAGGTCAAAGGGCAAAGCCGACGGGATCAGGTATGACCCCCATCCCGGATCCGGTCACAAGGCGAAGGAATCCTTCAGGCCCGGAACGGTTACCTCCGCCCCCGTCGCCTGGCGAATGAGCCCCGCCAGGTGGCTCGACTGCTCCTGTTCCCCGTGGACGATGAAGACCCGTTTCGGAGGCCGGGGCGCCGTCCCCACCCAGCGCATCAGCTCGTTCATGTCGGCGTGGCTGCTGAGCCCCTCGATGGTGGCCACCTTGGCGTGGACCGGCACGTTCTGGCCGTGCATGCGCAGGTGGGCGGCGCCGTCCTGCAGCGACCGGCCGCGCGTGCCCTGCGCCTGATAGCCCGACAGCAGGATCAGGTTGTGGTGGTCGGGCAGGCGCCGGATCAGGTGGTGGAGGATACGCCCGCCGGTCATCATGCCGCTGGCCGCGATGATCACCCGCGGCCCCTTCAGGGTGTTGAGCTGCTTGGATTCGTGGACAGTGCGGTGCAGCTTCACGTTGCGGGGGAACAGGCGGCTGCGGTCGTCGGCGGTGACGTCCTCGTCCAGGTTGTCGTCGTAGAGGTGGCGCGAGTAGATCTGCGTCGCGTCGATGGCCATGGGGCTGTCGATGTGGATGGGGATTTCCGCCAGATCGCCCTGGGTCATCAGGCGGCGCAGGATCAGCCCGACCAGCTGGGTGCGTCCGACCGCGAACGCGGGAATGAGGATGACCCCCCGCTTGTGCACCGTCCGCCTGAACTCCTCGCCGATCTGCTCGAGGACCGGTTCGTGGTCATGGGTGCGGTTGCCGTAGGTCGATTCGATGATCAGGACGTCGCAGGCGGGCAACGGTTCGGGATCCAGGTGCAGAGGCACGTTGTAGCGGCCCACGTCCCCGCTGAAGACCACCGTCAACTCGCCCGGATTCACGGTGTCGGGCCGGTCTGTCTTGATACGGAACTCCACGAAACCGGCGCCGAGGATGTGCCCGGAGTTGTGGTAGCGCATCCGCATCCCATCCGAACACGTGATCCAGCGCTGGAACGGCTCGGGGCGGACCAGTTTCAGCGCCTTCAGGGCATCCACCGACGTGTAGAGCGGTTCGGCGGGATCGTGCTTGGAGAACCCCTTCTTGTTGGCCCAGGCCGCGTCTTCCTCCTGCAGGTGCGCCGAATCCATGAGCATCAGTTCCAGCAGCTCGGCGGTGGGCTCGGTGCAGTGAACCGGTCCCTTGAACCCGTACTGCAGAAGGCGCGGCGTGTAACCGGTGTGGTCGATGTGGGCGTGGGTCAGGACCACCCGGTCGAGGAAGCCCGGTTCGAAGCCCGGGTCGTCCCAGTTCATTCGCCGCAGCTGTTTCAGACCCTGGAACAGTCCGCAATCGATGAGGACGCGCTGTCCGGCGGCTTCCAGGAGGTGCCGCGATCCGGTGACGGTGCCGGCGGCGCCGTGGAAGGTCAGTTGCATGAGGGGATCCCTTCGCTGGTCATGGAGATCGGGCCATATCATCCAGGATGGCTGACGGTTCTGCAACCGTCGTGTCTTCGAGGTACCGGGCTAGGCGGTTCCACCCGGAGACCCGGACTGCCCCGTCCCCGGTTCGTCGGGCGCCATGGCCTCCCAGGCCTTGCGGGATTGGAGCGCGTGGTTGGCGCGCGCGGGTTCGGCGACGATTTCGAAGTCCGGCATGACCAGGGCGGTCAGCGTTCCCCCGCGGCAGCAACCGGTGTCCAGGGCGAACAGTCGGCGGGGTACGAGCTCGACCTGCGGGTAGACGAGGTGGCCCATGCAGACCGGACGCGGGTCGCTCCACTCGTTGATCCACAGGGGGACACCGGCGGGATCCTGCTCGATCCAGTCGTCGGGGCCTCCCACGGCGCAGGTGTGGATGGGATCCTGTTCAGCGAGGGAAACGGCCGGATCCAGCCGCGCGTGCGTCACCACCACGTCGGGCGTGGCGATCACCGCGGGACGGTCGAGGAGCCAGCGGGCCCAATCCTTCCACTGTTCGCGGGGCAACTGCGACAGGGCGTGCTGCTGCGACCAGGCGGCCGGACCGTTCTCCAGCACGTGGCAGGCCAGCAGCCGCTCATGGTTGCCCAGGGCGCTGTGTGCGTTCGGGGTCTCGCGGAAAAAGCGGGCGACTCGCCAGGTGTCGGGGCCGCGATCGACGAGGTCCCCGACGCACAGCACCAGGTCGTCGGCGCCGAAGCCCAGGCGATCCAGGAGCGCGGCGAACTCGTCCCAGCAGCCGTGGATGTCGCCGACCACGATGGTGCGGCCGCGGGGGCGGACGAGTTCGAGGACATTGCTGCAGATCATCGATTCCTCTCCTGAAGCGGCTCCTTTCCGGAGGATAACTCGCAACGGCAACAAAGAACAGCCCCCCTTGCGCGGGGGGCTGTTCCCTCATCCCGGGATGGAGCCGGACTAATCCTCCACGTCCTCCGTCACCATCACCTTGATCTCCGTCTTGCCGTCCTCCATGCGGACCTCGACCTCGGCGTCGTCCGCGCCCTGCTCCGCCAGCTGGGCGAGGATCTGGTCCCGGATCTCCTCCTCGGTGGCCCCGTCCACTTCCATCTGGAAGATCTCCCGCTTCCACTTGTCCACCAGGGATTCCTCGATGGTGCCGGTCAGGGCCTCGGCGGTGATCGCAGCGTCGGCCAGGGCGGGAATCTCCCGGCGCAGGTCGGCGATCAGCTGCTCGCCCTCGAGATCCTGGCCCCAGATCATCAGATCGAAGGCGGTGCGGCCGTCCGTGAACTCCTGGATGTTGATGTTGAGATTCTCGATGCCGGGCACCGTGGCGAAGAACTCGCCGAGCTGGGCGTCGATCTCGGCAACGGATGCGGCCTTGTCCGTCAGGCCGATGCTGACCTTCTGGCCCATCTCGAGCTGGGTTTTCGTGGACGTCGAGCAGGCGCCGACGCTGAGGATGGCCATGGCCAGCATGGCCATGGCGAAACGACCGGTGCGCGTGTAGGGACTGAGCAGCATGAGCCACCTCCGATGGCGGGGATACCGTTGACGATAGCGGGCGGTGAGCTCGGACTGCAGCGCGACGCGATGGTGGTCGGACAGACCGGATCCCCCGCCGCCCCTCGCGGAGCCCCGGTGAAGATCCTGCAGCCTGCGTTCTAGTCCGTCGCCGTGCATGTCTTGCCTCCCTTGCCCGCCGGATTCACGTCGCCTCGCCATTGTTCCCTCAGCTTCCGCGTGGCCCGGGCGAAACGCTGCTTGACGGCGTCCTCGCTCAGGTCCAGCACCCCGGCCACGTCCTTCAGGGCCAGGCCCTGGCCGTAGCGCAGCTCGAACATCTCCCGGATCTCCGCCGGCTGCATCTCCAGCAGCCGGGCCAGCCTGGCCAGATCCTCGTCCGCCACCAGGACCGAAAGGGCATCCGGGACCGGGGACGGCAGCACCTCCGCCATGCCGTCCACGTCCCCCACCGACCGCCGGGCGCCCCCGTGGGCGGCCTGGCGCCGGGCGCGGTCGATGACCGCGTTTCGGGCCAGGGCCAGGGTCCAGCCGAGCACGCTCCCGCGCCGGCCGTCGAACCGGTCCATGCCCGCCAGGAAGCGCTGGAAGACAAGGGACACGACGTCCTCGGCGTCCTCGCGATTCCTGACCCGGCCGGTGACGTAAGCCGTCACCGGGGCGTACAGCTCCTGGTAGAGCCTGGTGAAGGAGTCCTCGTGACCGCGCCGGGCCAGCCGGAGCAGGATCCCGTGCCTGCGGTCACGCCACGCGGTTCTCAGGTTCAATGACACGTCCTCGCAAGAAAATCGGCGCCGATCGCTTGCCCGCTCCGGGCCGGCGCAGATGCCCGGCCCGGTGGCGACAGGGTAGAATACGCAGGGGGCGGATGCCGGTGACAAGGAAAAGACCCCGGCTCGCAGGGAGCCGGGGTCCGTCCCGGTGTGTGGTCAGGCTGGTACCGGGGCATTACATCGAGGCGACCTTCTTCTCGGCGCTGGCGACCTTCTTGTCGAAGTCGGCCTTCAGACCGGCGGCGTCCTTGCCGCAGCAGCCCTTGCCGGCGTCGAGGGCCTCGGCGCAGCACTTGTGCATGTCGGCCTTCACGGCGACGGCGGCCTTGTGGCCGGCGACCTTCTGGGCGAAGTCGGCCTTCAGACCGGCGGCGTCCTTGCCGCAGCAGCCGTTGCCGGCGGCCATGGCCTCGGAGCAACACTCGTGCATGGCGGCCTTGACGGCGTCACAGGCAGCCTTGTCAGGGCAGGCGGCAGCCTTGGTGGCACAGGCAGCGGCCTTGTCGGCACAGGCGCCCGTGGCGGAGGCTTCCATGGCGGTCGCACCGGCCTTGTCCGCGCAGGCGGCAGCCTTGTCGGCGCAGGCGCCCTTGGCCGAAGCTTCCATGGCCGAGGCCTTGGCCTTGTCGGCGCAGGCGCCCTTGGCGGCGGCCTTCTTGGCTCCGCAGTCGTCCCCCGCCATGGCCAGGGTGGCGGACAGGGCGAGGATGGCCAGCATGGCGATCAGGGTGGTCGTGGTGCGCTTCATTGCAGTTTCCTTTCAGCCCGGCAACGAGAGCGCCGGGCGATGAAATCAAGGGAACGGTCCCGTTGGTTCTCCGTGTCGGTGGCTACGGATTCAAGTCATACCAAAATACTATAGTATTGGTTCCGGAATTGTCCATACCCTTGTGGGAAATTTATTGAAAACCCGTTTCAGTGGCCCAGGATCTTCAGGAACCGATGCAGGAATCCCTTGGCGTTCAACTCGATCCCCTCATTTCCGCTCTGGGCGCCGGCCCAGGCCTCCAGGGCCGCCCGGTTGGCCTTGGCCCGGTCCTCGGCCAGCCTGGCCAGGGATTCGGGGACCTCCGGATGCAAGCCCAGGAGGACCTTGAAGGCCTCAGGGCCGATCTCGATCAACTCGGCCCCCTCGGGCAGGGTGATCTCCGCCGAGCGGGGAACTCCCAGCATCAGGCTCATCTCGCCCACCAGGGCCCCCGGCCCCAGATCGAAGGCGGCGATCTCCTGGCCCTGATCGTTGCGGACCCGCCCGGAAAGCTGCCCACTCACCACCAGGAAGCAGGAATCGCCCGGATCCCCCTGGCGGCACAGGGTCTCCCCCCGGGTGTACAGGACTCGGCGCACGTGAGGGGCGAGTTCCCCCAGATGCTCCCGCGTCAACAGCGGCGCGCCCTGGAGATCGGTCACCAGGGTGCGGACGAGGTCGCTGCCGGCCAGCAGCTCGGTGATGCGGCTCAGCTCGGCAGCCGGCGCGGGCTTGCGTCCCTGCGTCTGGACCACCTCCATGAAGTCGTACAGCAGCTTGTCGGACATGGGGAAGGGGATCTCGATGCCCCGCCGCTTGAACTTGTACCAGATCATCCGGTTGACGTGACCCTCGATGACCAGCCTGCGGTGGTACTCCTTCGACCAGAACCGCAGCACGTAGTTGATGCCGTAATCCTGGTAGGCGGTGACGAAGGCGTCCGGGGGGGGATTGCGCAGGACCTCGGGCACCTCGAGCGCCGCCTCGACCAGGGCGGCGATCACCGCATCGGGGGCATCGGCGTAGCTGGCCCCCACGTTGACCTGATGGCGGCGGGTGGAATTGGGCCGCACCATGTTGTGGATGACGGCGTCGGCCACCTTGCTGTTGGGCACGATGATCATGTGGCCGTCGTTGGTCCGCACCCGGGTCTCACGCCAGTTGGTCTCGACGACCTTGCCCATGGTCTCGCCCAGGTCGATCCAGTCGCCCGGGACCATGGACCGCGAGATGTGCAGTGACATGCCCGCCAGCAGGTTCCCCAGCACGCCCTGCAAGGCGAAGCCGACCACGGCCGTGATCAGGGCGGTGGATGCCAGCAGGGGCCCGATGTTCAGCCCGAGCTCGATGCTCAGGACTCCGAAGGCCAGGGCCAGGATCAGCAGGAGCCTCAGGATGTCCAGCAGCAGATCCGGGACCGGGAAGTTCCGCCCGCGGGAGGCGTAGACCAGGTGGAGGATGCCCTCGACCAGCAGGATCAGCCCCACTCCCAGCCAGAACAGCAGCCAGGCCGAGACGTGGTTGCCGTGGCCGTCCAGCCAGGCCGCAGCCTGCGGGAACAGCCCGGCGGCCCGTTCGGCCCCGAAGGACAGGACCAGCACGAAGACGGGCAGGGTCAGGTAGGCCAGCAGTGTCCCCAGGTTGCGGGGTCGACCCCGGCTCCCGTGTTCGGTGCGCGACTTCCGGTGGAACACCGAGGCGAACCCCGCCCCGAGCAGCCACACGGCCGCCATGATTCCCAGCTCGATGATCAACGGTGCATACTGGTTCATCCGCCGAGATCCTCCTCGTCCCCTTGCCTTGCGAGGGCGGCCGTGAAGGCGTACCCCCTCTGCGCCACGTGGTCCTGCAGATCGGCCGCCAGGCGGTCGAGCCGCTCGTCGTCATGATCCGGATCGTGGTGGATGACGAGCACTCGGCCCGCCCCGGCCGCCTCGCCCGCGGCCGCCACCTCCTCGTACGAACTGTGTCCCCAGCCCCTGCGGTCGGGGGCGTTCCGGGGCGTCAGGTGCCCGTCCATCAACAGCAGATCCACCGCCGCCGGGGTCCGGCAGAAGGCCGCGAAATCCCTCCGGGCGGACGCGTCCATCGCAGCCCACTCGACGTCCGTGGCGAACACGAGGGACCACTTCGTGGCCGGCTCATCGATGCGATACGCCAGGCTCCCCCCCGGATGCGCCACCGGAAAGCTGCTGATCCGCAGGCCGCCCCAGACGATCGGCGCCGGGTCGCCCTCGGTGAAGGCGACGTCCGCAGGGGCGTCCACGAGGCTCAGGGGCCAGTAGGGCGGGCCGACGAGACCGCACGCCGCCTCCCGGCTGCCGGGCGGGCCGAGGACCGCGATCCTGCGCCCCGCCTGCCAGAGCGGCCCGAAGCCGGGCAGGCCCTGCAGGTGGTCGAGGTGCAGGTGCGTCAGCAGCAGCAGGACGTCCTGGCCGGGTCCCCCGAGGCGCGGCTCGATGGCCGCCAGTCCCGATCCGGCGTCGATGACCACGGCTTCGCCCGCCCGGCCCGTGACCAGGACGCTGGTGGTGTCGCCGCCGTAGCGCGCCACCTGCGGTCCGGTGACCGGGCGCGACCCGCGCACTCCTGCGAGGAACAGCTTCATCGGACCTACTTCCCCTTGAGGCTCCAGACCGCAGCGAAGGCTTCCGGCTCGTCCGCCTCCGACTGCAGGCGTTCGGCCCAGGCGGCCGCTGCAGGATCCGCAGCCGGGCCGGAGCCAAGCCCGGCGAACAACGGCAAGGCGTCCTGAGGACGGCCCCCGCGGCACAGCTCCAGGGCCCGGGCGTACTCGGGCCAGTGACCCGGGGCCTGATCGCCGGCAAGGCCGGTGATCTCGGCGACCGTCACCGCGGTCTGGCGGCCGACGACCTGCAGGTCGCCGAGTTCGCGCGAGATGACGGCCCCGGCGGCCGCCGCGACCGTCGCCTGCGACGCCATCACCGCGGTCCCGAACACCTTGTTGGCGCCTTCCAGCCGGGAGGCCAGGTTGGCCGCGTCGCCCAGCACGGTGTAGTCGAACCGGTCCTGCGAGCCCATGTTGCCCACGGTCACCGGCCCGGTGTGCAGGCCGATGCGCATGTGGAGGTCGACCCCGAAGCGCACCTTGAACCCGGCGCGGCGATCGGCCAGCCGGCGCTGGCAGAGAACCGCCGTGCGGCAGGCCCGCGCGGCATGGTCCGGCTGGTCCAGCGGCGCGTTCCAGAAGGCGATGATCGCATCCCCCTCGTATTTGTCCAGCGTGCCCTGCTCCTGCAGGATGATGTCGGTCATGTCGGACAGGTACTCGTTCAGCAGGACCACCAGATCCTTCGGGTCGAGCTTCTCGCTGATGCCGGTGAACCCGGCCAGGTCGGAGAAGAAGATGGTCAGCTCGCGCCTCTCGCCGCCGAGTTGCAGCTTGTCGGGATCCTCCATGATCGCCGCGATGACCGCGGGGCTGAGGTAGTGTCCGAAGGCCTGGCTGATGAAGCGCTTCTTGCGGCCCTCGGTGGACCAGGCCAGGACCAGGGCCCCGGCCATGGCCAGGACCTGTCCCCCGAGCCCCGGAACCACCGGCCACCACCGCCCGGCCGCCGCCTGCGCCCAGGCCCAGACCAGCAGGATCGCCACACCTCCCAGCAGAACCAGGCCGGTCTGCCACGACCTGCGGGCGCTGAGCAACAGCCAGGCCGCGAGCGCGGCCAGCAGCGCGTGCACCAGGGCCGCCGCGGCCGGCGGGGTCCCGGCGATGAACCCGTCGGTCATCAGGTCGGCCAGCACCGTGGCGTGGACGGTCACCCCCGGGGCCACGCGACTGAGGGGTGTCGGCCTCAGATCCAGGAGCCCCGGCGCGCTGAACCCGAACAGCACGTGCCGCCCCCGCAGCGACGCAGGGTCGAGAGTAGGCTCGGCTCCCTCCATCATCTGCAGGTAGGACTGGATCACCGCCGCGGCGCCGTACTGGGGCCAGGCCCGGTCGGGCGCCACGTACCGCAGGACCGGCCGGGGCGGCCTGAAGCCGAGAACCGGATCCCCCTCGGCGGCGACCGACGTCAGACCGGCCGCCCCCCCGGGCCGCGCGAGCTCGAACTGGGCGAAACCCAGCGAGGGGATGCGGCGATCGAGGAGATCGGGATCCGGAGAGAGGCGGAAAAGGGAAGCGCGTCGGAAGATCCCGTCGGCGTCCGGAACGTCCGACACGTTGCCCAGCACGGCGGCGGCCGCCGCCACCTCGGGGATGGGCAGGGTGATGGGCGACGGCGCAGGTCCGTCGCCGCCGGCCCGGTCGAGGGCGGTCCTCGCCGATGCCTCGTGAACGAACAGGGCTCCGACGAAGGGACCGAAGTCGGCCATGGCCTCGGCCAGGGCCTCGTCGTCGGCCATGCCGTAGACCGAAGGTTCGGTGAACAGGACGTCGAAGGCCAGGGTGGCGGCGCCCGCCTGCTTGCAGAACCCGATGACCGCCCCGTAGACCTCGCGCGGCCACGGCCAGGACCAGCCGCTTGTCTCCTGGCCCCAGTCCAGGCTCGCCTGGTCGAGCAGGATGACCGCCAGGGAATCCGCTGCGAACTCGGCCGTCCGCGAATCGGTCCCCGCGGTGAGGCGGACCCGCCAGTCCCAGGTCACGTTCTCGGCCCGCTCCAGCGCCCCGGACCACCACAGCAGGCAGGCCAGGGCCGTCGCTCCCAGACCCAGGAGCGCCCCCTGGCCCGCCTTGCTCCGCAGGGGGGTCATGACCCGGCGAGCAGTCCGCCCACCGCCCCGATGAACCTCTGGTGACGCGCAGCCGGTTCGGCCGCCGCCGGCGCCTTGGTCATCAGGGGCTGGATGTCGGCGATCCGGTCGCCCGGGTCGGGATGGGTCTTGGCGAAATCGAGCCCGCCGGGCTCGAGCCGCTCCTTCATGCGGGTCAGCATCGTGACCAACGCGCGCGGGTCGTAGCCCACCCGCTCCAGGATGGCCACCGCCGCCCGGTCGGCTTCCTGTTCCAGGCCGCGGGAGTACCCGCTGGTGACCAGGGTCCCGGTGATGTCGCTGATGCTGCCCTCGTAGGCCTCGACCAGGTTCTTGAGGTCCTGCCCGCCGAACTGGCGCGCACCCTCGGCCGCCAGGACCGTCAAGGTGCCGGTCAGCCGGCTGTTCTTGATGGCCCGCAGGCCGTGCTTGCCCTGGATGTGCCCGATCTCGTGGGCAAGGACCGCGGCCAGTTCGTCCTCGGTCCCGCACAGCCGGACCATGCCCCGGGTGACCAGGATCAGGCCGCCGGGCGCGGCGAAGGCGTTGATCTCGTCCGAATCCAGCAGCAGGAAGTGGTACCCGCCGAAGGTCTCCGGGCGGTCCGAAGCCATGGCCAGGGTCTGGCCCAGGCGGTTCAGGTAGGCGTTGGCCGCTGCATCGTCCAGGGCCCGCTGGTCGGTCAGCAGGTTGGCGGCCACGGCGCGGCCCAGGTAGTACTCCTGCTCGGGCGTGATGTCGGTGAAGGTCTTCTCCACCGCGTCGATGCTGCGGTTCAGGGACTGGGCCTGGTCCTCGGTGATGGCCCCGGTCCCCTGGCCCACCTGGGTGGCCATCTTGGCCACCGAGGCGCAGCCGGCCGCCAGGGCGGCCAGGGCCAGGATCAGAAGGACGGTCCGGATCGTCGTGCCGAAGGTCTTCATGTCAGTTCCCCCCTTCGGTTCCGACGGAGCCTTCGGCGAGGAAGGCGGCTGCCTGCTGGGGGCTGATCACGAACTTCTCCATGCGGTCGACCCAGGTGAAGTCGACTTCCCTGTTCTCCTTGCGGTATTCCTCCTCGACCTGGGAGTTGAATCCCTTGCCGGCGAGGGCGACCTCGTCGCCGCCGGCGCCCGTCCCGACCGGTGCGTCCCCCGCCTTCATGACCACGACCTTGGGGGTCAGGGCCGATTCGTGGATCCAGCCTTCCTTGCCCGACCCGGACACCTTGACCCAGGCCCCCTGCCGGGCCACCACGTCCACCCGTGTCCCGTACGCGACCTCGCCGGTCAGCGCCCCCAGGAACGAGGCCTTGGCCCGGAGCTGGCCGGTCTTGACCTGGACGCTCATCTTCTCCCCGGCCCCCAGGGCCAGGGCGCCGATCGCCACCAGGACCAGGGCCATGAGCAGCATGGTCCCGCCCGTTCTCCCCCTGCGCACAACATCCATGGAATTCCTCCTCGCCATGCTCGCCGGGGTCCTGCTTGTCGCCCTCGTGGCGACGGCGTCCGCCGACGGGAAATACCCCTACCGCGGAGATCATCCCGGTGTCAAGACCATTGAAACCTACGACCTGGTCCAGGGCCTGGAAAGCGATGAATTCGTGGTCACACCGCAGACGTCTCCCTCGTAAGCCTGCCATGAAACCGGATCGCACCGACGGGAGGGTGTCATGCACGAATACGAGAGCAACCTCGAGCGCCGGACCGATCCGGCCCTGAAACATTATCTCCGCACCATCGGACGGTATCCCCTGCTGAGCCGCGAGCAGGAGCAGGACCTGGCGAGGCGCATCCGCGGTGGCGACGGCGAGGCCCTCGACGCCATGGTCAACGCCAACCTGCGGTTCGTGGTCAGCGTGGCGAAGCGGTACCTGGGCCGGGGCCTGAGCACCATGGACCTGATCGCCGAGGGAAACGTCGGCCTGATCACCGCAGCCCGCAGGTTCGACGAGCGGCGCGATTCGCGGTTCATCACCTACGCGGTCTGGTGGGTCCGCCAGGCCATCCTCACCGCCCTGCAGGAGAAGACCCGCACGGTGCGGCTCCCCGCCAACCGGGCTCGCGACGCCGTGAAGATCGCCGCGCTCGAAAGGCGGATGAACCAGTCCGCCATGGGCGAAACCCAGGACCTCGATCTCGCCCGTGAACTGGGCCTCGACCCCCTGGTCATCGGCAGGATCCGGGCGGCCGGACGGCCCAACCTCTCCCTGGACGACCAGGGCGACGGCGAGAGCCCCACCCTCGCCGAGACTCTGGCCGACCCCGGCGCCGCCGTCCCCCTGACCGAGCTGGAGAACCAGGGCCTGGAAGAGCACCTGGCTGCCGCCATGGCCGAGCTGGACCAGCGGGAACGGGGAGTCCTGGCGAGCTACTTCGGGCTGGGCCAGGAACCCTCACAGTCCCTGGAGTCGATCGGGCAGAGGTTGCGCCTGTCACGGGAGCGGGTGCGCCAGATCCGCAACCGGGCCATGCGAAAGCTGAGGGAAGGGACGCGGGGGGAGATCCTGGGAGAGCTGGCGAGGGGGTGAGGGCAGGCGGAGTGGGGGAAAAAACCTGCCGGGTGTCCTTGGCTCGTCACGAGGGGGATCGGAACATCGCTGGACATGCGCCGGCAGGTTGTACTCTTACGGGGCCAACATGCGAAAGGGGCAAAAGGCCGGTCGGTCGTTTCCGGAGCGACCACCTGCTGGGCGGGGGGGCATGTTACCCGCTCCATCAGCATGGCCCCACCGGTCTTGGTCTGAGCCGGGATCCACTTGGCGACCAGGTGAATAAGGAATCCCTCTCGCAGTTCCAGTCCAAGACACGACCGAGACCGGCCCTTTACCACGAACCAGCCGACGGGATTGTCGACAGTTCGAAAGGAATGAAACGATAATCCCCGCCCTGCCGCCTGAGGGACAGGTTAAGAAAACCTTAAGACGGCCAGGATGTTTCCAAACTGTTTGGTATCAATGAATTAAAAAACCGGAAAAATCAGGGCGGACCGCCCTTTCAGCGGGCGAAACCCGGAATCCACATCAGATCGGCCTCCACTTTCCGGGTATGGGGATACAGGAAGGCCCTCCCTGTGGGGGCCGCGGCGATGCCTTCGCCTGCCCATCCCGGCAAATCCGTCACCAGGGTGGATGCCAGCGTTTCGGTGTCCGTCAGGGCCAGGTAGGCCAGGCCCGAGGCCCTCATGACCCAGACCACCTGGCCGCCGCTGATCCGCCAGCTGTCCCGGCGGGCCGCATCGATCTCCGGAATGACCAGCTGCGGATCCCCTTCGGGATCGCCGCCGGGCCCGAGGGCCACCCGCCACAGGCCGCGGACCCCCGGTCGGCTGAAGTAGAGATGACGGCCGTCGGGGGAGAACTCCCCCTGGACCGCGGCGAGTCCGGGTGGCAGGAAGTCCACCGGGCCCGCCTCTCCTGGCGCGTTTTCGAGGGACGCCCGCAGCAGGCGCCAGCCGCGGTCCGTGGGCCCGGCGAGCAGAACGCCTCGGCCGTCAGGCGTCCAGGCCGAAAACCGGAGGTTGGCGCCGGCTGCGGTGAGTTCGCGCGGGGCGCCTCCGCGGGCGTCGCAGACGGCCGCCTGCAACCGGCCGCCGCGCAGGAGGTTGCAGCCGATGCGGGTCCCGTCGGGAGACCAGCGGGGACGGGTGACCGCCTCGGCGGCGAGGTCGGTCAGTCTGGTCAGGTCGGCGCCGGTGGAATCGGCCAGCCAGATCTCCGGAGCGCCCGACCGGGCGGAAACGAAGGCCACCCGGCCGCCGTCGGGGCTGAAGTCGGCCTCGAACTCCCAGCGGGTCGAAGGGGCGAAAGGCCGGCTTTCCAGGCGCCAGGGGGATGATTCCAGCACCTTGACGCACCACAGGTCGCGGTCCATGACCAGCTGTTCGAAGACCAGATCCCCCGAGCTGCGGCTCAGGTGGGGATTCCAGGCCATCCCCTCCCCGACCGTCAGGGGCAGGGGCTCGCCGCGTTCCCAGGACACGGTCCACAGGGAGAATTCTCCCGCAGGGGCCGCGCCGAAGACGATGGACCGGCCGTCGGGACTCCAGGCCAGCCCGCCCAGGACGCCCAGCCCCTCGGCCAGCCGCCTGGGGGGTCCCTCGGGATCCGGCCAGGACGACCCCATCAGGACGCCCCCGCCGCCGGGGTCGGAAGCGACCCAGGCCAGCTTCGACCCGTCGGGAGACACCCGAGGCATGGTGGCCCGTCCGGGGCCGAAGCGTTCGGGATCGAGCACGGTCGTGGTCAGGGATGGCAGGTCCAGGGTCGTCAGGACGGGAATCCCCTCCAGCGTGTCCAGGGCGGAGTACACCAGACCGTGCCCGTCGGAACTCCAGTCCAACCCCTCGATCAGGCCGGCCGAATCCGTCAATTCCCGCACCGGTCCGCCCAGGGAGGGGATGGTGCACAGGGTCGCCCTGCGGCCCCCTCCCCCCTGGACGTAGGCGATGGTCTGCCCGTCGGGTGACCAGGCCGGCCAGGCCACCCATCCCTCCTCATCGGTCAACCGGAGCGGGGTCTCCGAGTTCTGCTGCTTGATGAACAGGCTGGTCGCCGGACCCTCGGTCTCGGGTCCCGACCAGGCGAAGGCCACCCTGAGCCCGTCCGGGGACAGGGCCGGGTGGCGCTCCCGCCCGGTGTAGGCGGTCAGGGGCCGGACATCCTCGGGGGAAGAGGCGGGGACGGGATCGCCCGTGTCCTCCCTCCGGCCACCCAGCCACCAGTTCACCGCCACGGCCGTGATCACCACGATGATCACCGCGCCGAGGGGAATCGGCCCCGGGCGTCTTCTCCGGGGAGGTGGGGGCTCCCCCCCGACCGGGGAGGAGGGAATGACCGGGGCGTCCAGGGCGGGGGCGTTCGGAATGTCCGGGGCGTTCCCGGCCTCGTCACCCGACGCTTCGGGTGGATCGCTTGCGGCATCGTTCCCCGCGGCCGTCACCGGGGCGATCAGCCGGTAGCCGTGATGGCGGATGGTCTCGATGTACCGGGGTTCGCGCGCCTGGTCGCCGAAGATCCGGCGAAGTTCCGAAATGGCCCGGGTCAGGTTCTCTTCGCCCACGATCTGGTCGCCCCAGACCTCATCCAGGATGTCGTTGCGGGACACCACCCGGCCCGGAGTGCGGGACAGGGCCAGCAGCACCTGCATGACCCGCGGTTCCACCTGGACCTCCCCCTCCGGACCGCAGATGCGGTTCAGATCCGGCTGGACGAGCCGGCCGTCCACGCGAAAGGACGGTGCGAAATTCCGGGGACGGTTCATGGATCCTTCCGGCGCCAGGGATGGATGGGACGGGTTGGAATGTACGGACAAGCGGTGACCCTTTCAACCACCGCTTGTGATCCACCCATGCTTCGGGAATAATCCCGTCCAGAAAGGAGGTCGGCCTCTTGAACCTGCCGATCGACATCCTCGCGCGTGCCGGGACGGGCCTGGACCACGCCCGCTACCTGGAACTGCTGGCCGAACGGGCCGCCGCCCCCACCGAGGGCCTCGCTCCCGAGGACGCGGAAAGGGTGGAATACACGCGGCTGAATCTGCACCGGTCCCTGCGGATCGAGCGCACCTGGAAGCCCTCGCCCCGGCTCGCCGGACTGGTGGCCGGCCTGCCCACCCCCCAGACCTGGCTGGTCCTGACGGAGCCCTGGTGCGGGGATTCGGCCCAGTGCCTGCCCCACATCGCGGCCCTGGCCGCCCTGAACCCCGGCGTCACCCTGTCGATCCTGCCGCGGGACGACAACCTCGACGTCATGGACCTGTTCCTCACCGACGGCAAGCGCAGCATCCCCGTCCTGATCGCCCTCGATGACCGCGGCGGGGTCATCTTCCGGTGGGGACCGCGGCCGGCCGCCGCCCAGGAGGTCTTCGCCGCCGCCAAGGCCGAGGGGCTGGAGAAACCGGCCATCCTGGAGAAGCTCCACCTGTTCTACGGCAGGAACCGCGGGCGGGCCCTGGAGGACGAGTTCATCACCATCCTGTCCGGCCTGGCGGGGAAGGGCTGACCATGTTCCAGGGCGCCGGCGCCACCTGCATCCTGCACAGGGATCCCCGCTGGCTGGTGGTGAACAAGCCGTGCGGCATGGCCACCCACGCCGCGAGCCCCGGGGAACTCGGCGTGGTCGAATGGCTGGAACTTCATCTGGGAATCGCGGCCCAGGTCGTCTCCAGACTGGACCGCGAGACCAGCGGGGCCCTGCTGCTGGCCCTGGACGGCGCCGCCTCGGCCGAGGCCCAGGCCATCCACGAGCGGGGCGAAGCCCGCAAAGTGTACGAATTCCTGGCGGCGGCCGACTCCCGCGACCTCGGCCTGCCGGATGCCTGGACCCGGGACGATCCCCTGGACAGCAAGGCGGCTGCGACCCGCTTCTTCCGGCTGGGTCCCGCCGCCAGGGCCGCCGGATCCGGAGCAGCCCCTCCCATCCGCTACCGGGCGGAGATCACCCGCGGCCGCAGGCACCAGATCCGCCGCCACGCCGCCGCCTCCGGGGTGCCCCTGCTGGGGGATCAGGAATACGGCGGCGAGCCCTTTCCCCGCCTCTGCCTGCATTGCCTCCAGGTGGAATGGCCGGGCATCCCTGCACCCGTCGTCGCGCCCCTGCCCCCGGCCCTGAGCCTGCTGTTCGAGGGGGGATCCGGGAGTCTGGACCTGGCCCTCTGCCGGGACCGCCGGGGGGTCTGGCCGGCCTCGGTGACCGACGCCCACCGGATCGTGCACCGGGATGAGATCTCAGGGCTGCCCGCTTCGGTCGAGATCTTCGGACCCTGGTTCAACGCCGTCTGGTACGACGAGGCGCAGCCCCTCGCCGAGGCGCACAGCCGGCTCGGCCCCCTGCTCGACGAGATCTCCGCCATCTGGGCGATGCGCGGCGGGGTCCTGCGCGCCCACAGCCGCAATCCCCACGGGGAGGGCCTGGCTGCCGAACGCCTGGTGATCGGGGATCCGCCGCCGCCGGTCTTCCAGGTGACTGAGCACGGCCTGGCCTTCCGGATCGACCTGCTGAAGACCCAGCACACCGGGTTGTTCCTGGACCAGCGCGACACCCGGCGGCGGCTGGCCCTGGCCGCGGCCGGCAAGCGGGTCGCCAACCTCTTCGCGTTCACCTGCTCGTTCTCGGTGATGGCCGCCGCCGAGCGGGCCGAGGTGGTCTTCTCCGTGGACACGGCCCGTCCCTGCCTCAACACCGGCAAGGCCAACTTCAAGCTGAACGGCCTGGAGGAAAGCGGAATCGGGAAGTTCATCCAGGAGGACGCCCGCAAGTGGCTGAAGCGTCAGCTGCGCAGGAAGGCCGAACTGGGCGATGCCTATCCCGCCTTCGACCTGGTTGTCTGCGATCCCCCGGTCTTCGCATCGAGCAGGGACGGTGGGAAGTTTTCCCTGGAGGACGAGTGGCCCCTGCTGGCTGCCGCGGTCGCCGCGATCCTGGCGCCCTCCGGAACCGCCTTCTTCGCCAACAACCACCGCGGCGGCGACCACGCCGTCTACCGCCGCGCCCTGGAGGCCTGCTTCGGCGAGGTGATCGACCTGCGGCCTCCCCTCGACTTCCCCGTCCGGACGGGCCGGCCCCACCACGTCCGCACGTTCGCGGTCCGGCTTCCTCGTCCGGCCTGAGGACGATCCGACCCGGTTAGCCGCATTCCGGTCCGCCTAGTCCTGGTCCACGAGCCCCATCTCCAGGATGCTGGTCATGGGATCGTAGGTGGCCTCGAGGTCGGACCGGTAGGGTTCGAGGGACTCGCGGATGCGGTCGGGCAGCGCGGTTTCCCAGGGCAGGCGCAGGTATTCCGTCCGCATGGCGTCGGCCTCGGCGGCCAGCCGGTCGCGCCAGTCCGCCTCGTCGGGGGTGAGCGCACCCCGGGCCTCGAGTGCGGCCAGCTGGTTGCCGAGGATCTCCCGCTGGACCCGGTTGACCATCCGGCGCAGGTCGCGGGCGCGTTCCCGCCTGACCTCCTCCTCGTCCTTCCCGCCCCCGGTACCCTTCCAGCCGAACTGCACCTCCCGGTCCCCCTCGTCATCGGAGTGGATGGCGAACCCCGGGCCGTCGGCCGGATCCTTCCCCAGCAACCCGAAGTAGGCGAGACAGTAGATGTACTGGTACTCGCCCACGCCCATCCCCGCATCCAGCACGGCCCGGTTGCGCTCGGCCATGTAGTCCATGATCGACGGCACGAGCATGAAACCGGCCTTGGTCTTTTCCAGGAAGCTCGGGCCGTCCTTCCCGTCCAGGGCGAGGAAGATGGCCGAGACCTCCTCCCGCAGGGGCGTCATCCTGTCGCGGATCTCCAGGAAGGCTTCCATGCGGTCGGGAGGGATCCGCCCGGATGGATCAGGTACGAAATCGCCGGGTCGCCCGAATTCCTCGTTCAGGGTGGCGAATTCGGCCTCCAGCGAATCGGCCTTGTCGATGATCTTCCTGACCCCGAAGTAACCGCAGGTGCCCACGGCGCCGAGAACGATGAGGATCAGACCGCAGCCGATGCCGCAACCGGTGAGCCATTTCCTGGTGGTGCTGGACATGCGCCCGTCTCCCGTTCGTGTGGGTTCCGCCCCATCCCCGTTGTACGGTTTCCGGGGATTCGGGTTGCCGAAGTCGGCGGTAGCACCGAATATATCGTGACGAATCCAGGACTGGAACAACCGATCCGCGAAAGGCGGGTGTCCGTACCCATGGCGCAGCAGTACATCTTTACCATGCAGGGCCTGAAGAAGGTCGTCCCCCCCAACCGGGAAATCCTCAAGGGCATCTGGCTTTCCTTCTTTCCCGGGGCCAAGATCGGCGTCATCGGCCTGAACGGGGCCGGCAAGAGCACGCTCCTGAAGATCATGGCCGGCGTCGACCAGGACTTCATCGGCGAGGCCAAACCCGACCCGTCCATCAAGGTCGGTTACCTGCCCCAGGAACCCTCCCTCGACTCCTCCCTTGACGTCAAGGGCAACATCGAGCTGGCTGTGGCCGGCCTGAAGGGCAAGCTCGAACGCTTCAACGAGATCAGCATGAAGATGTGCGAGCCCATGGACGACGACGAGATGAACAAGCTCATGGAGGAGATGGGCAAGCTGCAGGACCAGATCGACGCCGCCGGCGGCTGGGACCTGGACCGGCACCTGGAGATCGCCATGGACGCCCTGCGCTGCCCCCCGGGGGACCAGGACGTCGCCACCCTGTCCGGCGGCGAGGTCCGGCGCGTGGCCCTGTGCCGCCTGCTGCTCGAGAAGCCCGACCTGCTGCTGCTGGACGAGCCCACCAACCATCTGGACGCCGAGTCGGTGGCCTGGCTCGAGCGCCACCTGCGCGAGTACGAAGGCACCGTGGTGCTGGTGACCCACGACCGGTACTTCCTGGACAACGTCACCGGCTGGATCCTCGAGCTGGACATGGGCAAGGGCATCCCCTGGGAGGGCAACTACTCCTCCTGGTTGAAGCAGAAGCAGGCCCGCATCCTCGAGGAGGAGAAGAAGGACAGCAAGCGGCTTAAGACCATCGAGCGCGAGCTCGAGTGGATCAGCGCCAGCCCCAAGGCCCGCCAGAAGAAGAGCAAGGCCCGCGTCAGCCAGTACGAACAGCTGGTCAGCCAGGAGCGCGAGATGCGCCGCAGCGCGGCCCAGATCCGCATCCCCGACGGCCCGCGGCTGGGCGGGGTGGTGGTTCGCGCCGAGAAGCTGCGCAAGGGTTACGGGGACAGGCTGCTCTTCGACGACCTGAGCTTCCACCTGCCGCCGGGCGCCATCGTGGGCGTCGTCGGCCCCAACGGCGC
>JAHJTW010000323.1 GCA_018829565.1 bacterium
GAATCCCTGCCTCTCCGCCAGGAATCCAGATGGCCGGCGCCTTTTGACCGCCGGCGGAATTGGCATATATTGTCCCTCACGGGACACCGTATCGGGTGGGGATGTAGCTCAGCTGGGAGAGCACTACGTTCGCAACGTAGGGGTCGTCGGTTCGAACCCGATCATCTCCACCAGATCATCCGGCCGGGGGCGCACGGCGTCCCCCGGCCGCCGACATGATGGGCCAGGCCCGGTGTGACGCCGGAGCACCAACCCCGTCAGGACTGGAAAGTAGCAGCGGTACGTTCCCTTCGACGTGTGCGCCGCCAGCCTGGCCCTCTCCCTTCCCCGCCCGGGCCGACCCGGGCCCGCTCCTCCGGGAAACTTCATGGCCTCACCGACGGTGATCTGCTAGTTTTCCGGGGTCGTCATCCTCGTGGACCGGCCGGCCGCCGCCGCGCCCGTCCCGTCCGGCACCAGGACCGTGGAGCGCCATGTCTTACGAAGCCATCGCCAGGAAGTACCGCCCCGAGACCTTCGCCCAGGTCGTCGGGCAGTCCCACGTGACCGGCACCCTGAAGGCCGCCGTCCGCAGGGACAAGCTCAGCCACGCCTATCTGTTCAGCGGGCCGCGCGGCTGCGGGAAGACCACCGTCGCCCGGCTGCTGGCCAAGGCCATCAACTGCGAGCGGCCCGACCGGGGCGACCCCTGCGGCGTCTGCCCCGCCTGCACCGCCATCGCCCGGGGCAACTACCTCGACGTCCTGGAGATCGATGCGGCGAGCAACACCGGCGTCGACAACATCCGTGATCTGCGGGACATGGCGCAGTATTCGCCCAGCGAGGGCAACAGCCGGGTCTTCATCATCGACGAAGTCCACATGCTTTCCAAGGGGGCCTTCAACGCCCTGCTGAAGATCCTCGAGGAGCCCCCGGCGCGGGTGTTCTTCTTCTTCGCCACCACCGAGGTGCACAAGATTCCGCGGACGATCCTGTCCCGCTGCCAGCGCTTCGACTTCCGCCTGCTGAGCCAGGACGAGCTGGCCGCCCGCCTGAAGGAGGTGGCGGCCGCCGAGGGCGTCACCGTCGACGACACGGGGCTGCGCCTGCTGGTGTCCCTGGCCGAGGGCAGCATGCGCGACGGTCTGAGCCTGCTGGACCAGGTCATCGCCTCCTGCGAGAGGACCATCGACGAGGACGCGGTGGTCGCGGCCTTCGGCCTGATCCGCAGCGAGCTGTACCTGCGCCTCAACGACGCGATCATCGCCCAGGACGCCGCCGCCGCCCTGGACCTGGTCGACGAGCTGGCCCGCACGGGCCAGAGCCTGGGCATCTTCGCCCGCGGCATCGTGACCGACTTCCGCAACCTGATGCTGCTGAAGATCGACCCCGAACTGGCCCGGATGGTGGACGTCCCGGCCGACCAGCTGCAGCGCCTCGGGGAACAGGCCGCCCACTTCAGCGAGCAGGACCTGCTGGCGCTCATCGAGCGGGCCAGCCGCCACTTCGAGCGGATCCACCGCAGCACCCAGCCGCGCATCCTGCTGGAGGCCGCGGTGGTGGAGTATGCCCGGTTCGAATCCCGCGTCCTGCTGGCCGACCTGGCGCGGAAGCTGGAGGATCTCGCGGCAGGGGGGATGACCGCCGGCGGAGGAGCTTCGGGTGCGACCCGCTCGCGGTCCGCCGCGCCGGCCGGCCCCAGGTCGGCTCCGTCCCGGCCGATGCGGCCCCAATCCGGCGCGCCGGTCACCGGTTCCTCCAGCTCCGCCGTTTCCGGCGCCGCGTCTCCCTTGTCCGGCGCCGCTCCCCGGGGGGCGGCCGGCGAGACGGTGCCCGGCTGGACCCAGCTGCTGGACGTGCTCATGCGGCAGTCGCCGCGGGTGGCGGCCTGCCTGATGAACGGTCTGCCGTCCTTCGACGCCGACCGCGGGCTGCTCACCATCGCCTTCGCCGCCGAGAAGTCGTTCCAGGTGCGGACCATCAACGACGAGGGGCCGGCCATCGCAGCCTGCGCCGCGAAGCTGTGGAACCGGGCGGTGAAGGTGGAGATGGTCCTGGGCGAGAGGGGGCAGGCGGCCGAGGTGCACGAGGAGATCCGCCAGGAGGTGGCTCCCACCCACAGCGAGGAACTGAAGAAGGCCTGCGCCGAGGATCCCGCCCTGGGCGATCTGGTGGATCTGATCGGCGGCACGCCGCTGCCCGATAGCGACAAGGAACGCTGGGACCCCCAGGGGTCCTGACCAGATATCCGTAACGACGGGAGGCAACGTGGACATCCGGATGCTCATGAAACAGGCCCAGCAGATGCAGGCCAAGATGGCCAAGGCCCAGGAGGAACTGGCAGCCAAGGAGGTCACCGCCGAGGTGGCCGGAGGCCAGGTCAAGGTCGTCATGGACGGCAAGCACAACCTCAAGTCCATCAGCATCGCCCCGGAGGCCATGGATCCCGAGGACGCCGAGTTCCTTCAGGACCTGGTTCTGGCCGCGGTCAACGAGGCCGTCAAGAAGGTGGACGAACTGGTCGAGCAGGAGATGGGCTCGGTGACCGGCGGTCTGAACATCCCCGGCATGAAGCTGCCGGGCATGGGCTAGGCCGTGGCCCGCATCGACCCGTTGAACGACGGCGGGGAGTTCCAGTCCCCCGCCCTGGAACGCCTGGTGAGGAGCCTGGGGCGGCTGCCCGGCCTGGGGCGCAAGTCCGCCACGCGCATCGCTCTGCACCTGGTGGCCGAGAACGGCGGAGCCGCCGAGCTGACCGAGGCGGTCGACGAGGCGCGCCGCCTGGTGCGCAACTGTTCGCGCTGCGGGGCCATCACCGAGACCGACCCCTGCCGCATCTGCACCTCGCAGCGGCGGGATCCCTCCCAGCTCTGCATCGTCTCCAGCCCGATCGACGTGCTGCCGTTCGAGAAGGGGGGCTTCTTCCAGGGCCGGTATTTCGTGCTCGGGGGGCTGCTGTCCCCCCTGGACGGGGTGCGCGCCCAGGATCTGCCCTTCGCACGGCTGCAGGCCAGGATCGAGCAGGACGGGGTGACCGAGGTCATCATCGCCCTGGACGCCAGCGTCGAGGGGGAGACCACCGCCCTGTTCATCCAGCGTCTGCTGGAGGACCGGTCCCTGAACCTCAGCCGGCTGGCCACGGGCATCCCCGTGGGGGGCGCCCTGGCGTACACCGACGAGGTGACCCTGCAGCGCGCCTTCCAGTTCCGCCGCCCCTTCTGACCCCCTTGCCGGTCTCCCGGCCCGTGAAATTGCCGTTCAAGCCCCGGGGATCCCGGCCGATATCAGGGTCGAGGTACCAGTCCCAATTCCAGACGGCGTCAACTCGGCGCTGCGGGAGAGGATTTTCATGGTCAGAGCGGAATGGGCCATCTTCGATGAAGATTTCTGGGCCATCAACAACGTCCTGGACGACCTGCTGAAGAGCAGCAAGGCCGGCAACGTCATGCTGATCGACCGCACCGGTCAGCTGGTCAGCCATTGCGGTCCGGACGTGGATTTCGACCTGACCAGCTTCGCCTCCCTGTGCGCCGCCGATTTCGAGGCCAACTACCAGCTGGCCAAGCTGATCGGCGAAAAGGATTTCAGCACCCTGTACCACCAGGGTGCGAAGGACAGCATGTTCCTCGGCAAGATCCACAAGGGCGTGATCCTGGTGGTGCTGTTCGACAAGACCACGACGCTCGGCCTGGTGCGGCTCCGGGTCAAGCGGGCGGTCGACGAGCTCAACCGGATCATCGAGACGCTCTACGAGAAGCTGCAGTACCGCAACGAGGAATACGACGCCCTGGACGAGACCTTCACCCGCGAGGTGGAGGCGGAGATCGACAATCTGTTCGCAGATTGATGAGGGGGACCCAGTCCCTGAACCCCGGCAGGCCAAAGGGGATTCGCCGTGTCGCTGATCAACTACTCATCCCGCGAGATCAACTGCAAGATCGTCTATTACGGACCGGGTCTGGGCGGCAAGACCTCCAACATCCAGTACGTGTACGAGAAGCTGGCGCCCGAGACCAAGGGCAAGCTGGTGACTCTTGCCACGGAGATGGATCGGACCCTGTTCTTCGACTTCCTGCCGTTGGAACTGGGTGAGGTCAAGGGGTTCAAGACCCGCTTCCACCTGTACACCGTGCCCGGCCAGGTCTACTACAACGCCAGCCGCAAGCTGATCCTGCGCGGCGTGGACGGGATCGTCTTCGTGGCCGACAGCAGCGAAGCCCGCTTCGATGCGAACATCGAGGCGCTCTACAACCTCCACGAGAACCTGAAGGAATACGACCTGAACCTCGAGCAGATCCCCTTCGTCATCCAGTGGAACAAGCGCGACATGCCGGACGCCATCCCCGTCGCCGAGCTGAACGAGGAGCTGAACCCCGAGGGCTTCGAGAACTTCGAAGCGGTGGCGGTCAACGGGGTGGGCGTCTTCGACACCTTGAAGTGCGTGGCCAAGCTCGTGCTGCGCCAGCTGCAGACGACCTGACCCTGGAAAAAATGGGGGCGGCCGCGCGGCCGCCTTGGTATGATCCGATCCCCCGGCATGGAGCCGGGGGATCTTTTTCTTCTGGAGGCAGTGATGAAGGACAGCAGCTGGGGCATCCTCCTGGGGAACGTGATCGTGGGCTTGATCTCGGGCATGATCCACTTGATTGCGCCGCGTCTGGACCTGACCTTGAAACCCCGGGCCACTCTGGGGATCTACCTCGTGCTCCTGGGACCGGCCCTGGCCGTCGCGGGCGGGATCGACGTCGACCGCTCCGTGATGGCCGCCCAGCTGGTCGTCACCCTTGTCGGCGTGATCCTGATCGTCACCGGGGTCGCGAAGAAGTCCCCCTCGGTCGGCGCTGAGGACGGGTCCTCGGCGTCGGCGGGAAGTTGAGGAGACCCATGCCTCGCCCCCTGCTCTACGCTCTGGGAACCTTCTTCTGGACGGGGTTCGCGCCCATCGCCCCGGCCACCGTCGCCAGCTTCGCGTTCGCGGCGGCCTGGTGGCTGATCTGGACGGTGGCGGGACCCATCCCCCTGGGGGTGACCGCCGCGCTGGCGGTCGTGGTCACCCTGGTGGGCATCCCCATCGCCTCGGCCCTGGAGAAGATCCACGGGCAGGATCCTTCCCTGGTGGTCATAGACGAGATCGCCGGCATGCTGGTGACCTTCCTGGGGGTGACCGCGAGTCCCTGGGGCTTCGTGGCCGGCTTCTTCTGGTTCCGGTTCTTCGACATCCTCAAGCCCTTCGGCGTACGGCGACTGGAGATGCTGCGAGGCGGCGGCGGGCTGGGCATCATGGCCGACGACGTGGGGGCGGGCGCGCTCGCCTGTGCGGCGACGCACGGCACCCTGTTCCTGCTCGGCTCCCTGGGAATCGGGCTGTGATGGCCGACCTGGCCCGGGTCCGCATCATCGCCGTCGGGGACGAACTGCTCGAGGGCCGCACCGCC
>JAHJTW010000324.1 GCA_018829565.1 bacterium
GGCGTGGACCTGCTCCTGGGACACCTGGCGACCCACAAGCCCGAGCTGAGGTACGAGGTGCTGAAGGCCCTGGGCAAGCTGCGGGCGCGGTACCCGGGCCTTTTCTTCGACGGGAAGATCGTCACCCGGGAAGTGGCCATCGAGGCGGCCCGGTACCTGCAGCTGGCCAGGTTGTCGCCCCTGCTGCCCGGGGAAGGCGAGAGGGCCGCCCTGCTGGTCCGCGCCATCGGGGAGACGCAACAGTTGCGGCTGGAAAGCGTGTTCCGCCTGCTGGGCCTGCTCTATCCCGCGAAGGACCTGCTGAACGCCTACCACGGTCTGATGAGCGGCCGGCGGGTCATGCGGGCCAACTCCCAGGAGTTCCTGGACAACCTGTTGACCGGGTCCCACCGGCAGCTGGTGCGGTCCCTGCTGGACGAACAGCCCGTGACCGAGGCGTGGCTGGCGTCGGGGGTCGCCGGCGAAGTCGATCTGGACGTGAGCGTCCGTTCGGAAGCCGAAGCCCTGGATTTCATCGGAGCCAGCTGCGACCCGTGGCTGGCGGCCTGCGCCATCGCGGCCGGGGGCACGCCGGACAACCCGGCGGCCCGCTGTTACCTGATCCCGCTGGGGGACGAGATGCTGTCGACCGTCGAGAAAGTCCTGCTGCTCCAGAACGTGGAACTGTTCGCCCGCATTCCCACCGACCAGCTGGCCGCGCTGGGGGCCATCGCCCGCGAGGTGTCGGTCATGGCCGGGGACACGATCTACCGGGAGCACGACCATCCGGACGCGCTGTACATGGTGCTGCAGGGGGCGGTGCAGCTCCACCAGGGACTCCGGACCATCTCGGTGGCCGGGCCCCGGGAGACCTTCGGCATCTGGGCCCTCTTCGATCCGGAGCCCCGCGTGATGACCGCCACGGCGATGGAGGACAGCCGCCTGCTGCGGATCGAACGCAACGAGTTCAACGACCTGCTCGCGGACGACGTCCGCATCGCCCAGGGCATCATCCGGACGGTGGCCGGACGGTTGCGCAGTCTGGCCGAAAGGGTTTCTTGACGACCGGCCGGCTGGTGGACAGTATCGGAACGGGGACCCGGCGCATCCTTGACGGTGAGCCGGCGGAACAGGAAAGGGGAGTCGAGCCTTGATTGACGGAACGGTGTCATTCGATCCCGCCGGAGCGACCGTCGTCATCGTCGACGACGAGGAGATGGTGCTGGGCAGCCTGGCGGCGTTCCTCGAACTGGAGACGTCCTACACCATCCGGACCTTCACCTCGCCGGCCGAGGCCGTGCAGTACGCCGGGTCGGGGCGGGTCGACGTCGTGGTGTCGGACTACCTGATGCCCGGGATGAACGGCATCGAGCTCTTGGCCGAGTTCGGCCGTCTGGTTCCCCATGCGCCCCGCATCCTGCTGACCGGATACGCCGACAAGGAAGGGGCCATCAAGGCCATCAACGAGGTCGGCCTGTTCCAGTTCATCGAGAAGCCCTGGGACAACGACCACCTGCTCATGGTCCTGCGGAACGCCCTCGAGAAGCGTTTCCTCTTCCAGGCCCTGCAGGAGAAGATCGCGGAGATCGACCGGGCCCAGGGACGCCTGAGCGGCCTGCAGGAGGATATCCTGCGGACGTTCATCTGAGCGGAAGGTGTTCCGCATTCCGGAACGGAATCTGGAAGGAGATCCTTCATGACGGCGGTCAGGGGAACGGGGGGGCGCAGGGCCCGCGCCAGGGGGGCGGCGGCGGTGTTCGCCTGCCTGCTGGCGGCGGTCCCGGCGGCGGCCCAGATCTTCGCCGAGCAGGAGGTCCTGGTGCGGGGGTTCGTCAGCCAGGGCTACCTGAACACCGCGAACAACAACTACCTGGTTCCCCGCAGCGTCAACGGGACGGCGGAATTCCACGAGACCGGCCTGATCGTCACCGCCGTGCCCCGCGACCGCCTGAGGGTGGGCATCCAGCTCATGGGCCGCAACTTCGGCGACACCGGGAACGACCAGGTGGTCCTGGACTGGGCCTTCGGGGATTACCGCTGGAAGGACGAGCTGGGCCTGCGGGCCGGCAAGATCAAGATGCCCTACGGGCTCTACAACGAGGGCCGGGACGTGGACCTGCTGCGCACCACGGTCTTCCTGCCCCAGAGCGTCTACGACGAGCGGATGCGGGACTTCATGCTCGCCTACGAGGGGGCCGCCGCCTACGGCAGCGTGACCCTGGGCGGGGCGGGGGACCTCGACTACCATCTCTTCGGAGGCACCCTGAACGTCGCCGATCCGTCCCACGGCTTCTGGGGCGAAAGCTATGCCGAAGCTGCGCGGGAGATCGAGCCGGAGATCGCCCGCCTGGCCGAACAGGACCTCGGTCTGGAGCCGGGTTCGGCCGAGGCCACGTTCGCCTTCATCCGGGATCCCGAGGTCACCTTCCCCTGGATCTACGGCGGGTCGGTGACCTGGAACCCCCCGGTGCCGGGCCTGAGGCTGGGCGCCTCGGCCATGCAGGGCCGGTTCAACTACCGGGGCGAGATCATCTACGACATCGCCCTCGTCGACCCGGTTGCTCACAAGGCCCACCTCTCGTCCTTTTCCCTGGACATCGATCAGACCCTGAGGGTCGACCGCATATACAGCGTGTCCGCGGAATATCTGACGGGGGCCTGGCAATTCGTCGCCGAACTGGGCGGCACGAAGATCGAAGGCCAGAAGGACGCCGGCTACTACGTCCAGACCGGCTACCGTTTCGGGAAGGTCGTCTCCGCGGCGGCGACCTGGTCCCAGTACTGGGCCGACACCGAGGACCGGGAAGGGAAGATCTACGAGGCGCGCGGCCTGCCCGCCTACTACGCCTGGCAGCACGATGGGACCCTGAGCCTGCGCCTCGATCTGACCTCGCACTGGCTGCTGAAGATCGAACACCATTTCCTGAACGGGACGGCGATGGCGGAATATCTGGGCGTGGCCCGCGAACTGGAAGCGCCCTCGTCCCGCAGGTGGGGGATGCTGGCTGCGAAGACCACGTTCCATTTCTGAGGGGATGGCCGACGGCGATGACCGGTAGGATCTGGACCAGGACGGGGGCGATCGGCCTGGCCGTGGCGCTCTGGGCGGCGCTGGCGGTCGGGGTCCCCCGTGGGTCCGCCCAGCCCGACCGCGGCCTGCGGATCATCGCGCATCCCGGGGTGGGAGTGGACGCGGTCGACGAGCGTTTCGTCGAGAGGGTCTACCTGGGCAAGCGGTCCCGCTGGCCCGACGGAACGACCGTGGTGCCGGTCATGCTCAAGTCCGGTCCGGTCCAGGAACGCTTCGTCGAGTCCTACCTCGACCGGTCGCTGAGCCGGTTCGTCAACTACTGGAGGCAGGCCGTGTTCACCGGCAAGGGGGTGCCTCCGCAGGCCTTCGACCGGGAGGCCGAGCTGGCGGCCTTCGTCGCGGCGACCCCCGGCGCGATGGGGTTCTGGTCCGGACGGACCCCGCCATCCGGCGTCAAGATCCTGACGATCGAGTGATCCATGAAGTTCAACCACAAGATCATGATGATGCCGGTGCTGGCGGGTCTGACCTTCCTGGTCCTGTTCATCGTCACCGACCGGGTGGTGCGCGAGGGCGGGGAAACCATCGCGCGCATCGAGGGGGAGTTCTTCCACGGCCTGCAGCTGAGCCACGACCTGGAGAACACCATGCTGCGCATCCGGCACCTGCTGACCGAGGCGGTCATCACCGGCAACGAGGACCTGATCGGCGAGGCCGAGGTCCTCGCGGCTCATTTCAGGTCGGTTGCCCTGGACTGCCGGGACGTTCCCCTGCTCCGCTCCAGCCTGCAGGACGTGCTGGGCCGGTTCGATGCCTATTTCGGCCTGGCCCACCGGACCACCCGCGAACTGGTGACCGACGACCAGGAACTGGCCCTCGATTTCAGCAGCGACCTGCTGGACCAGGTCCAGGCCATGAACACCGAGTACCGCGCCCTGGAAGGTGAACTGGACCGCCTGGTGGCCGACACCAACACGGCCCTGGCCGGGATGCTCCGCGACACCGGACGGAGGATCACGGTCATGCGACGCGCCATGACTCTGGTGAGCGCCCTGCTGGTCATGGCCCTGGTCGTGATCTCCACCGCGGTGGTCGCCTCGATCGTCCGCCCCGTCGGCAGGATGAGCCGGGTCGCCCTGGCCATCGCCGGCGGGGATCTGGAGCAGAAACTCGACCACCGCTCGGATGACGCACTGGGGGAACTGGCCGACAGCTTCCGGGAAATGCAACGATCGCTGATCGCCGACATCGAGCGGCGGGAGAAGGCCGAGGCCGACTTGCTGGCTGCCCAGGGCCGGATCGTCCAGTCCGAGAAGATGGCCCTGATGGGACAGCTGGTGGCGGGTCTGGCCCATGAGCTCAACTCCCCCCTGGGCACCCTGACCTCCGCGGTGGACGTGGTCGTCCGCAGCCGGGCCAAGCTCGTGGACCAGGCCCGGCGCCAGGGCGTGGTCGGTGACCTGGAAGGGGATCCCGACTTCGGCCGGGCGATGCAGGCCATGGACCGGGGGCTGTCCAGCGCCGCAATGGCCACCCGGAGGATCGACGAACTCGTCGTCGCCCTGAAATCCTTCGCCCAGCTGGACCGGGCCGAGGTCCAGTCCGTCGATCTGAACGAGGTGCTGCGCAACTGCCTGCGCCTGCTGACCAGGGACCCGGAAGCGAGGGCGCAGGTGACGGAGGATCTGACCCCGGTGGAGGCGGTCCTGGGGCATCCCGTGCAGCTGAACCAGCTCTTCTTCAGCCTGGTGCGTCGATCCCTGAGGGATGCGGGCAGGGACGGCCGCTTGTCGCTGACCACGAGGCAGGTCGGCGGCGAGGTTCAGGTGGTCATCGAGGACTCCGGACGGGGGTACGATGCGGGCGAGCTGCGACGCCTTTTCGATCCTGGTTTCGGCGCCCAATCGGGGCGGATGCAGATGGACTGGACCATGATCGGCAATGCGCGGATCGTCGCCGAACACGGCGGCCGGATCGACGCCCGCAGCCGTCCGGGCGAGGGGACGCGGTATGAGATCAGGATTCCCCTGTGGGGGCGGGGAAGCGTCGCGGACCAGGAAGCGTCGAGTTCCAGCCCTCCCGGAAAGGAGGGGTGACGATCCGGCCCCCAGGGCGGGGATTTGGTAAGGAACGAGAATCATGATCAATATTGACCATCGCTCTCCGTTGCATATCACCAACTTTATTCATATTCGATATTTAAAATAAGACCAATTATGTAATATATACCAGGGTATTGATGTTCATTGTCGATCCATGCAACTCATACGAATCCATATAGATAACCTATTTGACCCGTGGGGGAATGGACATGATTCTTGGGCCATCACGGTTGTCGGATTTCTACCGGTTCCAGGAGCGGCTCGACCATGCTCACCGACGTCTTCAAGAGGATCCTGGTCTTTTTCCTGGCCCTGATCGCCCTGGTGGCGGCCGGGACCCTGGCTGCGGGTACGGCGCGGGCGCAGACGATCCAGGACTGCCTGGACTGTCACGAGGACGAGGAACTGACCAAGAACGATGCCGGCAAGGTCGTCTCCCTCTACGTGGATGCCCGGAAGTTCAGCGACTCCATCCACGGCCGCGACGGCATGACCTGTATCGACTGCCACCTGGATCTCGACGGCTTCGAGGACTTCCCTCACGAGGAGGAACTCGAGGAGGTCGACTGTTCCATGTGCCACGACGACGTCGCCGAGATGTACGCGGGGAGTCTGCACGACCAGGGCGTGAGCCAGGGCGTGAAGCTCGCGCCCCGCTGCTGGGACTGCCACGGCGCCCACGACATCACGCCGCCCTCGGATCCCACCTCGCGGGTGAACAAGTTCAACATCCCGTTGATGTGCGGGCGATGCCACAAGGAGGGCTCGGGGGTCAGCGACATCGTCGAGGTTTCCCAGGACAGCATCCTGACGAACTACTCCCAGAGCATCCACGGGGAGGGCCTCTACGTCCGCGGGCTCACCGGGACGGCCGTCTGCTCGGACTGCCACACCGCCCACAACGTGCGGAACCACACCGACCCCCAGAGCACCATCCATCGCAACCAGATCGCGCGGACCTGCCAGAAGTGCCACGGCCTCATCGAGAAGGTGCATCAGAAGGTCATCAACGGCGCCCTCTGGGAAGCGGCTCCCAACGCCGTCCCGGTGTGCATCGAGTGCCACCAGCCCCACAAGCTGCGCCGGGTCTACTACGACGAGGGGATGAGCGACAAGGACTGCCTCGCCTGCCACCAGAAGCACGACCTGACCGGGACCCTGCCCGGCAACGAGGGCGTGAGCATGACCGTGGACTACGAGGAGATCAGGGGCTCGGCGCACCAGTCCGTCCGCTGCATCCAGTGCCACACCGGAGCCACCCCCTCGCACGACCGTCCCTGCGACACGGTGCCCGCCAAGGTGGACTGCTCCATCTGCCACGCCGAGGTGGTGGAGATCTACAAGACCAGCATCCACGGCAAGCTCGACGATCAGGGCGATCCCGACGCCCCCGCCTGCCTGGTCTGCCACGGCACCCACGGGATGCTCAAGCACAGCGATCCCGACTCGCCGACCCACGTCCGGCACATCCCCGACCTCTGCGGGCGTTGCCACGACGAGGGGGGAGTCGCGGACAAGCGCTACCAGGGCGCCGATCACAGCATGGTGGCGAACTACAAGCAGTCGGTCCACGGGCTCGCCCTGAACAAGAGCGGCCTGGTGGTCACCGCCACCTGCGTGGACTGCCACACCACCCACGCCATCCTGCCGCACCAGAACGTCGACAGTTCCATCAACCGCTCGAAGGTGTCCGACACCTGCGGCAAGTGCCACGAGGGCATCGACCAGACCTTCCGGCAGAGCATCCACTTCACCGGCGAGAAGAAGCACGGGCACGACCTGCCCATGTGCAACGACTGCCACACGAGCCACGAGATCGCCCGGACGGACGCCTCGGCGTTCAAGCTCAAGATCGTCAAGCAGTGCGGGACCTGTCACGAGGAGGTGACCGAGTCCTACTTCGAGACCTATCACGGCAAGGTGTTCGCCCTCGGCTTCACCGAGACCGCGGCCTGCCACGACTGCCACGGTCAGCACAACGTGTTGCCGCCGAGCGATCCCAACTCGACCCTGTCGCGCGACAACATCGTCGGCACCTGCGCCCAGTGTCACGAGGGTGCTCACCGCCAGTTCGCAGGCTACCTGACCCACGCCACGCACCACGACAAGGACAAGTACCCGGTCATCCACTACACCTGGCTGTTCATGACCTCGCTCCTGGTGGGCACCTTCGTGGTCTTCGGCATCCACACCCTGCTGTGGATCCCGCGCAGCGTCCAGGCGCTGCGGCACAGTCGGCAGCTCCGCAAGCAGGCCAAGGGCCAGAAGCAGTTCCGGAGGTTCAACCGGCTCCAGAGGATGATCCACGGGATGGTGATCGTCTCGTTCCTGACCCTGGCGGTCACGGGCATGACCCTGAAGTTCTCCTACGAACCGTGGGCGCAGTGGCTGGCCCACGTCCTGGGCGGCTTCCAGTCGGCCGGTACGCTCCATCGCATGGGCGCCATCCTGACCTTCTTCTACTTCGCGCGTCACATCGTGGACCTTCACTTCCGGCGCGCCGCCTCCGGCAAATCCTGGAAGGACTTCATCTTCGACGACGAGGGGATGATGCTCAACAAGAGGGACCTGCAGGAGGCCGGCGCCACCATCAAGTGGTTCGTCGGCAAGGGCGACCGGCCCCAGTACGGCCGCTGGACCTACTGGGAGAAGTTCGACTACTTCGCGGTGTTCTGGGGCGTGGCCATGATCGGCTTCAGCGGCCTGATCCTGTGGTTCCCCGAGAAGTTCACCTATCTGCTGCCCGGGTGGTTCATCAACGTGGCGGGGATCATCCACTCGGACGAGGCCCTGCTGGCCACCGGGTTCATCTTCACGATCCACTTCTTCAACACGCACTTCCGGCCCGACCGGTTCCCCATGGACCCGGTGATCTTCACCGGCCGGATGACCCTGGAGGAGTTCAAGGAGGACCGGCCGCGGGAATACGAGCAGCTGGTCCGGGAGGGCAAGCTGGAGCAGCACATGGTCGAGCCCCTGGACGAGGGCTTCGTCAAGGTCCTGAAGTTCTTCGGGTTCGCCGCCCTGACGGTCGGGATGGGCCTGATCTTCCTGATCATCTACGCGGTGCTGTTCGGCTACCGCTGATCCGGCTTTCGTCGCCGCGGCGGGCGGGGACGGGTGACCGGCCATCAAACGGAGGGGGGACCCACGGGGAGTGCGCAGCTCCGACCCGTGGGTCCCCCCTCCGTTTGATGGGCTCTAGCTGTCGGCGAACGCCGCGGCGATCCGTTGCTCGTTGAGACCCACCCAGAAGGCCTCCACGCCGGCGAGCATCTCCTTGCCGCCCTTGATGAACTTCTCCTCGTCGAAGCCGTCGGTGAAGTAGACCTCCTCGAGCTCGTCCATGACGTGGTCGGCGTGCTGTTCCTCGATGCGGTCGTGCCAGGTGAAGAAGGCCAGCGGCAGATCGGGCTGTTCCCGCTTCTTGAAGGCGTCGAGTCCGGCGACCAGCTGCTTCCAGAAGCCGGCGGCCGCCCAGTTCTCCACCGCGAAGCTGGCCCCCTCGGCGATGTTGGGATCCTCGTTGCCGTAGATGGCGGCCAGCTGATCGCAGAAGAACAGGGTGGAGGGGGTGCCGTGACGCCGCTTGCCCATGTCGTTGAATCCCAAGTCCAGCTTCTCTCCCAGCCGCAACAGCCATTCGAAGTGGGCGGCGCGGAAACGGAAGGTTCCTCCATCCACGGTTCCCTCGACGGAAACCAGATCCGGATCGCCTTCGCGGTCGGTGTCGTCGACCTCGCCGAGGCTCGCTCCGGGTTTGTTGAAGATCACGCCGATCTCGTTGGCCAGGATCTCCTTGGAGGCCCGCATGCCCTCCAGCGAACCGGAATTGATGGTCTTCAGGAGCTGGGCGACGAGGAACAGGTTGGAGAAGACCGAGAACTGGACCACGAAATGCCGCACGTTGTCGCGGTTCAGGTCGCCCTCGGCGAACCAGGTGCAGTAGCGGTTGTCCGTGATCACCGGGTGGGTCATCAGCTCGCGGTTGCAACGGTCGACGAACCGGGTGAAGCGCTCGGCGGAAGCGGCGTCGATCTCCCCACGAGCGGTCTTTTCCTTGATCTGATCGCTGACGGCCAGTTGCATAACGCCCTCCTGTCATAGATTGGTCCCGGGTCGGCAAGGCCGCGCCTTTGGCGGCAATTGAAACAGGATAGCAATAACCCCCTTTGGCCGCACCCTCGACCTGCGGACGCCTGCAACCTGAGCCTGGTCCCGGCCGTCATCGAGGGTTATCGTGGCGGCAAACCGAACCGGGAAAGGGGTGGACCATGGCGGGCAGGGGCAGGAAGATCATGATCGGCTGCGGCATCGGCTGCGCCGCGGCGCTGGTGCTGACCATCATCGTGACGGTGGGAGGGGGACTGCTGCTGATGCGGCCCTTCAACCGGGCCATCGAGGACCAGGAGGTCCTGGCGGACCGGTACGGCGATCGCGATGCCTACGCTCCCGGCCCGCAGACGATGACGCCCGAGCGCCTGGACCGGTTCCTGGCGGTCCGGGCCCCGCTCCAGGACCTCTGCATCGGGTTCGAGGAGATCGGCGAGGCCTTCACCGCCATGGAGGAGATCGACAAGTCCGGCGAGGCCCCGTCGTCGGGGCTGATCCTCAAGAGCGTGGGCGACGTGATGGGGGCCGCCTTCGGCATCGCCGGGAAGCTCGGCGAGTACACCGAGGCCCGCAACGCGGCGCTGGTGGAGCAGGACATGGGTCTGGGGGAATACGTCTGGATCTACACCCTGGCGTACTACTCCTACCTCGGCCGCGAGCCCGGTACGGGCTTCGACGGGTCCGAGTCCGCGGGGATGAGCGGGGCGGAGATCGATCTGTTGACGTCCATGGCCCGCCGCTACGGGGAGAACCTCGCTGCGGCGGGGCGCTCCGAGGAGGCGGCCCTGTGGGAGGCCGAATCCCGGCGCATGGCGCGCACCGAGGAGGGGGTCCCCTTCGCGGGCGGGGATCTGCCGGCAACCCTGGCGGATCTGTTCGAACCGCGGAGGGCCGAACTCGAGGCGGTCTTCTGCCCGCACACGGCGGATGTCGAGTTCGGCGAGGTCGAGCGCAAGGGCCTGAGCATCCGCAGCCGCTGATCCCCGGGTACCCGGGTCAGCCGGCGATCAGGCGGTTGAACTCCTCGATGCGGGGGTCCCAGTGCTCGGCGCTGGCGTAGACCCGGGTCCAGAAATCGGGATCCCAGAGCTCGCGCAGCTCCTCGACCGTGCGGCCCTGCTGCTCCACCCAGGTGAAGTACTTGAAGTTGTGCAGCTCCTTGCGGTCGCGGTAACCCAGTTCGCGCATGTTGCCGGTGCCGATGCCCTCGATCCAGCGCGCCCGGTCCATCAGGGCCCGGTCGCGGGCGTAGGCCCCCTGTTCGGCCGTCAGGTCTTCCAGCCGGGAGCGGTACATGTCCGCCGAATCGGTCAGGACGGTCAGGATCACGTCCCGACCGTCCAGCTCGTAGTACCGGGCCGTCTGGATAGCCGCCACGAGGTTGCAGATGCTGCTGATCCCCAGCAGGGGCAGCCTGGCGGTCAGATCGGCGGAAACTCCGGCTTCCTGCAGGGCGCGGTGGCCGGCCTCCTCGTTGAACAGCCGCAGCAGGTCCATGGTCTGCTGGTCGTCGACGGCGATCACCAGGTCGGTGTTGCGCACGTTGTGGATCCAGGGCACGTGCTTGTCGCCGATGCCCTCGATGCGGTGCCCCCCGAACCCGAAGGCGAAGAGGGTGGGGCACTGGAGGGCCTCGGTGGCGGCGACGACCATCCCCGGGTGCAGGGTCTTGAGATGATCGCCTGCGGCGATGGTCCCGGCCGAGCCGGTGGCCGAAACGTAGGCGGCCAGGCGCTGGCCGGGCCCTGCGACGGCCGCGAAGGCCTCCTGCAGCATGGAGCCGGTGACGTGGTAGTGCCACAGGGAGTTGCCGAACTCCTCGAACTGGTTGAAGATCACGCACTCCGGCCGCGTCGCCCGCAGCTCCCAGCACTTGTCGTAGATCTCCTTGACGTTCGATTCGCAGCCCGGGGTGGCGATGACCTCGGTGGCCACGTTCTTCAGCCATTCGAAGCGCTCGCGGCTCATCTCCTCGGGGAGGATGGCGACCGAGTGGCAGGCCAGCAGCTTGGAATCGAAGGCTCCGCCCCGGCAGTAGTTGCCGGTGCTGGGCCAGACGGCCATGTGCCGCGTGGGATCGAACTGGCCCGTGATCAGGCGGGGGACCAGGCAGCCGAAGGCGGCGCCGACCTTGTGGGCGCCGGTGGGGAACCACTTGCCGACCAGGCCGATGATCCGGGCCGACACCCCGGTCAGCTCGCTCGGGAATTCCACCCAGTTGCCCTGGTTGAACAGGCCTGTTTCCGGATCGTTCTTCCAGGTGATCCGGTACAGGTTCAGCGGATCGATGTCCCAGAGGCCGACGCCCTGCAGCTTCGCCTTGATGTCGGCGGGCACGAGTCCGGGGTCCTTCATCATGGCCAGGGTGGGGATGGTGATCCCGCGCTCGCGGCAGCGTTCGGCCGCCCGGGCCCGCGTCTTCTCGTCGATCCGTGATAGCGTGAGGTCCATGCCTGGCTCCTGTCGGGGTCTGTGAAGGAAGATCAACCGTAGTATATGGTCAACCGGACGCCTGCGGTCAACTCCGGGGCCGTCGTCCGGGCGCGGATTCCTGCAAGCAAAAAGGAGGAAAATCGGGCCCCGTTCACCTATATTGGGGGCTGGAAAATGGCAGCGTTATGCGGGAGACGGGCCGGCCGGCGGACGCCGGCGGCATCCGTTCTTCCGAACGGTGATCAGCGCCCGGGAGCGGGTTCGAGGAGGATGAACGTCATGGCCATCGAAACCACCAAGGACATGGTGCAGAAGGTATACGAGCGGTCCCGGGAGCGGCTGGCGATCGTCCGCGAACGGCTGGGCAGGCCCCTGACCCTCGCGGAGAAGATCGTCTTCGGACACCTGGACGATCCCCGCGGGCAGGTCCTGGCCCGCGGCGAGGCCACCCTGGGTCTGCGTCCGGACCGGGTCGCCATGCAGGACGCCACCGCCCAGATGGCCATCCTCCAGTTCATGCAGGCCGGAATCGACGAGGCCGCGGTGCCGACCACGATCCACTGCGACCACCTCCTCCTCGCACACAAGGGGGCGGACTACGACAAGCTGCACGCCCTGGATGCCAACAAGGAAGTCTACGACTTCCTCAGCTCCTCGGCCGCCCGTTACGGCATGGGCTTCTGGAATCCGGGCTCGGGCATCATCCACCAGGTGGTGCTGGAGAACTACGCCTTCCCCGGCGGCCTGATCATCGGCACCGACTCCCACACCCCCAACGCCGGCGGCCTGGGCATGGTTGCCTGCGGCGTGGGCGGCGCCGACGCCGTCGACGTCATGGTGGGCATGAACTGGGAGGTCAAGCACCCCAGGCTGATCGGCGTCAAGCTGACCGGCAAGCCCAGCGGCTGGACCGCGCCCAAGGACGTCATCCTCAAGCTGTGCGAGATCCTCACCGTCAAGGGGGGCACCAACGCCATCGTCGAGTACTTCGGCGAGGGGACCGAGGCCCTCAGCTGCACCGGCAAGGGCACCATCACCAACATGGGGGCGGAACTGGGCGCCACCACGAGCCTGTTCCCCTACGACTCCAGCATGAAACGGTATCTCGAGGCCACCCGCCGCGGCGATCTGGCCGCCCTGGCGGATGCGAACGCCGACCTGCTGACGGCGGATCCCGAGGTGCTGGCCGCTCCGGAGAAGTTCTACGACCGGATCGTGGAGATCGACCTGTCCACCCTCGAGCCGCACCTCGTGGGGCCGCACACCCCGGACCTGGCCCGGCCCGTCTCGAAGATGGCCGCCGACACCCGGGAGCTCGGCTATCCCTCCAGGCTGTCCGCCGCCCTGATCGGCAGCTGCACGAACAGCAGCTACGAGGACATCGGCCGTGCGGTGGACGTGGCCCGGCAGGCCCAGGCCAGGGGTTTGAAGATGCAGACGACCCTGTGGATCACCCCGGGCAGCGATCAGATCTACGAGACGATCAAGCGCGACGGGATGCTGGAAGTCCTCGAGTCCGTAGGAGCGGTCGTGCTGACCAACGCCTGCGGCCCCTGCATCGGACAGTGGCAGCGGGACGACGTCAAGAAGGGCGAACCCAACAGCATCATCACCTCCTTCAACCGCAACTTCGCCAAGCGGAACGACGGCAACCCCGAGACCCACGCCTTCATCGGCAGTCCGGAAGTCGTCATGGCCTACGGCCTGGCGGGAACCCTGGAGTTCGATCCCCTGACCGACACCCTGACCAACGACCGGGGCGAGCAGGTCAAGCTCGAGGCTCCGGCCGTCGCCGACGAACTGCCCCGGGACGGGTTCGTCTTCGACGAGAAGGGCTACCAGGCTCCGCCGGCCGACTCGAGCGGCATCACGGTCATCGTGAACCCGGACAGCGACCGGCTGGCCCTGCTCGAGCCCTTCAGCCCCTGGGACGGCAAGGACTACGAGAGTCTGCCCCTGCTGATCAAGGCCCTCGGCAAGTGCACGACCGATCACATCTCCATGGCCGGCCCCTGGCTCAAGTACCGCGGGCACCTGGACAACATCAGCAACAACATGCTGATCGGGGCGGTCAACGCCTTCACCGAGGGTGTCAACAGCGTGAAGAACCAGCTCACCGGCGAGTACGGAGAGGTCCCTGCGACGGCCAGGGCCTACAAGGCCGCCGGGCTGCGCTGGGTCGTGGTCGGCGACGAGAACTACGGCGAGGGCTCCTCGCGCGAGCATGCGGCGATGGAGCCCCGGCATCTGGGTTGCGCCGCCGTGATCGTCCGCAGCTTCGCCCGCATCCACGAGACCAATCTCAAGAAGCAGGGCATCCTGCCGTTGACGTTCACCGATCCTGCCGACTACGGCAGGATCCGGGAGGATGACCGGATCTCCATCCGCGGCCTCGCCGGCCTTGCACCCGGCAAGACCCTCGAGGTGGTCCTGACGCATTCCGACGGGTCCACCGACGCGTTCTCGGTGGCCCACACCATGACCGAGGAGCAGATCTCGTGGTTCCGGGCCGGCTCGGCCCTGAACAAGATCAAGGCCGCCAACAAGCGGTAATTCCTGCAGGTTGACAGGATCCTTTTGCCCGCGCCCGGTTCCTCGAGGGACCGGGCGCTCCCTTGGAGTCCCCTGTCTGGTCCGGGTTTTGCCCGATCAGCTTGCGGAGGGCGGTACGGCTCTCATTTTGCAACATCCGGGGTTACATCCAAGGAGATACCGATGCGCAAGATCATGTTGACGGCGGGGCTCTTCCTGCTCCTGGCCGGTTCCAGCGGGGCCCAGGTCGTCGGTTCGGACCTGGGAGTCTACAAGGATGCGGTCTGCAATCACTTCGGGACCCAGATGCAGACGGTGGACGAGGTCATGGGCCAGCTGGGGCGGATCGACGAGCTTCCCCTCGCCTTCACCATCGCGGCCGGCGCGGGGGCGGACCCCGCCGCAGTGGCAGCCAAGCGGGCCGAGGGTCTGGACTGGCGCACGGTCCTGGCCGATTTCGGGCTGGGGTGCGACCTCTTCCATCTGGAGATCCGGGGATTCCTGCCGAGCCCCATCTTCCAGCCCATCTTCGACAAGTTCGACGCGGACAACCCGGCTCAGTGGGCCAGCGCCCCCTTGACCGACATGGACCTCCTGAACCTGGCCAACCTGAAGTTCATCACCGAGAGCCAGGACTACTCCCTCTACCGCGTGGTGGCCATGCGGGACAAGGGCCGGGGATTCACCCAGATCCACCAGGAAGTCTGCAACCTGCAACGGAACCGCGCCGCCAGGGACAACACGGCGACCGCCGGATTCTGACCGTCTCTCAGGGGCTCCGGCCGCCTCGTCCGGATCGGGCGACGGCCGGGGCTCCTTATCTGTTAAAATCCAAAACCGAAATGATGGAACATTCATGATCAAATAATGAATTATGATGAAATTATATATGATTTTTTATAATGTGGAGATATTTTGAAATGTAAAAACCTCTTGGTTGATTCCGGGATGTGCGGTACAATGAGAGTTGGATTTTTGGTAATTTTACATCGGATCGAGGGCCGACCGGATTCGCCGATATCATCCAGCCCTTAAGGGGGAAAACATGTTCGCCGTCAAGACTCGCCTGATCGGATTCCTGGTTGCCGGGACCTGCGCCCTGCTCCTGGCCGGCGCCGCCCTGGCCGGCCCGGGGTTCTCCCCCGCGGGCCTCGAAGGCCCGGTGGCTCTCGCCGCCGACGTCCAACCCGTGGCCACGATCCCCGTCATCCGGACCGAACCGGTCAACGTCGACAAGGCCCGGCAGGAGGATTCGGAGAACGAGACCCTCGGCCTGCCGCCCCGGTTCGCCCTGCCCGAATACCACGACCTGACCCCCGAGACCTCCGGGGTCTGGGAAGATCTGGACGAACGCTGGGTCCTGTGGCGCCAGCGGATCGAGGCTCCGGGCGCGGTGTCCGTCAACCTGGGGTTCACCCGGTACCGCCTGCCCAAGGGCGGCCGCCTGGCCCTGTACCCTGCGGACATGAAGACCGCCGCCGACCCCCGGATGTCCTGGGTGTTCACCGAGCGTAACAACGAGGCCCACGGCGAGCTGTGGACGCCCGTGGTGCTGGCCTCCGACGTGATCGTCGAACTCCTGCTGCCCCGGGAATCGCGGCACGACTACGAGCTCCAGCTGCAGTCCGTCAACAAGGGCTACCGTTTCTTCGGCGAGGACCTGGCAGGCAAGTCCGGTTCCTGCAACATCGACGTGGTCTGCCCCGAGGGGGCCGACTGGTGGTCCGAGATCAACTCCGTGGGCGTCTACACCCTCAACGGTTCCTGGACCTGCACCGGCGCGATGATCAACAACACCGCCGAGGACCAGACCCCGTACTTCCTGACCGCCAACCATTGCAGCGTCAACACCGGCAACGACCAGACCATGGTCGTCTACTGGAACTTCCAGAGCCCCACCTGCGGCCAGCAGGGCGGCGGCAGCCTGGCCGACTTCCAGACCGGCGCCACCTTCCTGGCGAGTTCCAGCACCTCGGATTTCTGCCTCGTCGAGCTCAACGCCGCCCCTGATCCGGCCTGGGGCGTCACGTACGCCGGCTGGAACCGCGCCTCGACGAACCCCGGATCGGCCGTCGCCATCCACCATCCGAGCACCGACGAGAAGAGCATCAGCTTCGAGGACGACCCGGTGACCACGACCACCTACCTGCAGAACGCGGTCCCCGGCGACGGCACCCACGTCCGGGTGACGGACTGGGATCTGGGCACCACCGAGCCCGGCTCCTCGGGGTCGCCCCTGTTCAATCCCGACCACCAGATCATCGGCCAGCTCCACGGCGGGTACGCCGCCTGCGGCAACGACCTGAGCGACTGGTACGGCCGGTTCTCGGTGACCTGGCCCAACGTGTCGGCCTGGCTGGATCCCCTCGGGGGCGCGCCCCAGAGCCTGGACACCTTGGACCCCTACGCCACCGACTTCCAGGTCTCACCCGGCGGGGACCTCGATGCCCTCGGCAACCAGGGCGGGCCGTTCACCCCGTCCAGCCTGGCCTACTCCCTGGAGAACCAGGGGGTCTCGTCCCTCTCCTACACGGTTTCCGTGGACGTCCCCTGGGTCGATCTATCGGTCACGGCGGGCATCATCCCCGCGGGCGGGTCCTTGAACGCGGTCGTGGCCATCAACGCGGCGGCGGGCGGGCTGGGCATCGGCTCCTACACCGGGACCGTGACCTTCACCGACCTGACCAACGGCGTCGCCATCATGCGCGGGGTCAACCTGCAGGTCGGCGTCCCCGAGGCCGTCTACACCTTCAACTTCGACGGCAATCCGGGCTGGACCATGGATGCCGGCTGGGAATTCGGCGTTCCCCTGGGCGGGGGCGGGCAGTACGGCGGGCCGGATCCCGTCAGCGGCTACACCGGCCCCAACGTGATCGGCTACAACCTCGCCGGCGATTATCCCAACTCGCTGCCCGAGCGGATGCTGGTCTCGACTCCCATCGACTGCACCGACGTCACCGCGGTCTCGGTGAAGTTCCAGCGCTGGCTGGGGGTGGAGCAGCCCTCGTACGACCACGCCTCTTTCAAGGTCAGCACCGACGGCGTGAACTTCACCACGGTGTGGACCAACGGCGGCGAGGTCGCCGACGCCGCCTGGACCCAGGTGGAGTACGACATCAGCGCCATCGCCGACAACCAGCCCACGGTCTACCTGGCCTGGGTCATGGGCACCACCGACACCAGCTGGCAGTACTGCGGCTGGAACATCGACGACGTCGAGATCTGGGGACTGCAGGGCGGGCTGTCGCCGGTCGCGGAGGTTCCCGGGGTCGTCACCAGGCTGGGCAACCATCCCAATCCCTTCAACCCCCTGACCAAGGTGAGCTTCACGCTGGACCGGGCCGGCGAGGTCCGTCTGGCGGTCTACGACGTCCAGGGGCGGCTGGTCCGCACCCTGCTGGCTGCGAGCCTGGAATCCGGCGACCACAGCGTGGTCTGGAACGGTCTTGACGATCACGGCCGGCATGCCGGCAGCGGCGTGTACTTCGCGCGGATGATGGCTGACGGCCAGGTCGTCGACCACAAGATGGTTCTCTTGAAGTAGTCCGCGGCTTTATTCAGGTTTCTTCAACCGGTCGCCGAGCCCAGGGGGTTTGGCGACCGGTTTCTTTGGCGCCCTTGGGAATGATGGGATAACAGCGGAAATGTCTGAGCAGGCTCTTCCGCTCGTGCGGTGGGGCCGGATTGAATCATTGGCGGATATTTTGTCCGAGAGACGCGAAACTAACGTCTGGACGCTGGTTTCGGTCCCGGGTTCGTGATGATTGGCTGCCAGGGGAGTGGTGGCGCCGCGCGCCCCCCGGGGAGCGTTTTCGTGGAATAATCGTTGCCGACATATTCCAATTCATATCAGGGAACGAGAGGCGGGACGGACTCCGTCCCTGAGAGACCAACCTCGCCCCTTGCCGCCGGCCCTTTCAGCGAAGCATTCCCCAGCCGTCTGGAGATCCCCGACCTCGCGGCCCTGGGATGTGGTATAATTCTATAGTGACCCGGCGTGCTTGGCAATTGTTGAGGCCCTGGATATGAGCTTTCTATTTCATCGATATCGGCCCGCTTGGATTTTGGCCTGCCTGCTGGTGGTCTTTGGTTGCGGATTGGCTCAGGGCCGGACCATCACCGTGGAGCGGGACGGCACTGGGGAATACATCATCCTGCAAGAAGCCCTGAACGCTGCCGCTGACGGTGACACGATTCTCATTGGTCCCGGGGAATACACCGAGATGTACAAGGTGCAATATCCGGGATATCCGTGGGAAGTGGATGTCGTTGGTGATATCAAGGTGGGAGATCTTACCATTATTGGCTCTGGTCCCGAGCAGACTTTCATCGGTTCGGCGACCCAAAACATTGATTATTCCCATTATACTCCCAATTGTTTAATCATGCTTGAGGGAGTTTACCTCGAGGTTTTGGGCGTGACTTTAAGAAACGGTTTTGACGGACTATTTGGGGGGGGGGCTGAGGTTCATATAAATAATTGCCATTTTATTGACAATGATCGGTCCTCCACTTTTGACAACGTTGGCGGTGGGGTGATATCAAATTGCCAGTTTAGCACGCAATATCTTGGAGGCAATCGTCATATTGGGTTTTATTCTGGTGGATCAGGTGTAACAATTGACAATTGTTTTTTTGAAAGCCCAGTCGATTTTGGAGTACTTGTCAATGGGGCTGATGATATTGTTGTTCAGGGTTGTGATTTTTCTGGAATTGACGTAGGCGTGCAAGTTTCAGCAGGGGGTGGTTGTAGGATTTCCAGCAGTAATTTCGATTGTCTAAAATATGCGGTTACCGTAACTCCCGTTGCCGCAAGGTGTGAAATTTTGGATTGCGAGTTATCTGGTGGGTGGGCGGCTGCGGCAGTAGCTAATGCTGTCTTTCAGGCGACGCAATCGGTTTTTATAGGTGGAATTTTTACCACCCTATATTTTGAGAACTCCCTGGCAACCGTTATGTCGGATTGTCATATATTCAAGGGTCCAGCATCCAATTCGGTTTGGTGTCTGCAAAGTGCTGATTATGGGTTTATTCAGCATGAGCTCCGGAATAACTTCTGGGACACGGATGACCCAGCTGTGATTGAATCCTTAATCCTTGATGTCCACGATGATCCGAATATCCATGCCGAAGTCCTTTTCGAGCCGTTTGCGGGTGGCCCTGTAGGGAAGGAGAATGCCTCCTGGGGAAACCTGAAGGCCATGTGGAGGTAGAACTGTCAGACGCCGCAAGGGGTCTTCACCCTGTACATCTTCGACCTTCAAGGCCGGCTGGTCAGGACCCTCCTCAACGGTGAGGTCGTTGCCCAAAGGCGCCACGAAATTGTAACAGGCATGCCCTTTATTTTGATCAAACAGGCCGCAGAGGGGTTCGTGTGAACCCTTCTGCGGCCTGATTCTTCAAATTCATGGTGAGACGAAGAATAGTGGCGTCCTGGAAATTCAGGTCCTGGCCACCTTGGTCCTGGACTGTCGCCCCTGGCTCCGATCCGGGGCCATTCCCCGATTCCCTTGCCTCTCCCGTGCCACCGCGTATCATGGGCCGTGAACTAGCGGCCAGGACCGGGCGCTCGCGCCCGACACTACGGATATGGAGGAGCACATGAACCCGGTGGCGGTGGATCTTTCAGGGCGCAAGGCGCTGGTGACCGGCGGTAGCCGGGGCATCGGCGAGAGCATCTGCCGGCTGCTGGCCGGGGCGGGGGCCACGGTGGCCGTCCACTACGGGGGGGCGAAGGCGAAGGCAGATGCGGTGGCCGCGTCGCTGGCGGGCCACGGCCACGTCGCCCTCGGCGCCGATCTCATCGATCCCGAAGCCGCCGCCGACCTGCCCGGTCGCGCCGCGGAGGCCCTGGGAGGGCTGGACATCCTCGTGAACAATGCCGGGATCTATGAACCCCACGACATCAAAAGCCTGGACGCCGGGGAGTGGCACGAGGCCTGGTCCCGGACCATCGCGGTCAACCTGACCGCCCCGGCCCTGATCATCAAGGGCGCCCTGCCCCATCTCGCCCGCGGCAAGGGCCATGTCGTCAACATCAGCAGCCGCGGCGCCTTCCGGGGCGAGCCGGATGCCCCCGCTTACGGTGCGAGCAAGGCCGGCCTGAACGCCCTGGGCCAGTCCCTGGCCGTGGCGCTCGCCCCCCTGGGCATCCACGTCGTGACCGTCGCCCCCGGCTGGGTGGCCACGGACATGACCACCGCCTACCTGGAAGGGCCGGCGGGGGAGGCCATCCGCGCCCAGAGCCCCCTGGGCCGGACCGCGACCTGCGACGAGGTGGCCCAGGTGGTCCTGCTTGCGGTGTCCGGCAAGGCGGACGCCATGACCGGCGGCATCATCGACGTGAACGGGGCGTCCTACCTGCGGTCCTGAGGCGCCGGCCCACCCCGTCCCGGCCCATCCGGATTTTACTTAACCTGTTTCTGTGGTATCATACAGGTCGGGGATGCGTAAGGTCCTGATACCGGAACCAGAGGTGGCCTCGATGGCGGGCTCCGATCACAGGGACGATTTCGGCAATGGGGGCGACGTCGAACCCCAGCCCTTGCCGCGCCTGGGCATTCCGCCGGGCCACACGCCCAACACCGTGCTCCAGTCGGTCCTGGACCACCTGCCCATCGGCGTGGCCATCAACACGACCGAAAAGGGCATCATCGGGTACGCCAACCGCGCCTTCCTGGAGATCTACGGGGGATCGCTCAAGGAGGAGTGCACCGACCTCGAGACCTTCTTCGCCTCGGTCTTCCCCGATCCTGCCAAGCGGGCCCAGGTCCGGCTGCGCATCCTCAGCGGCCTGGCGGAAGGCGGGATGGAGCCCATGCAGTGGGACGACCTGCGGATCACCAGCCAGGACGGGGCCGAGAAGATCGTGTCGGTCCGCAACATCCCCATCCCCGAACTCGACCTCATGGTGTCCACCGTCCAGGACCTCACCCTGTCCCGGTACATGGAACAGGCCCTCCGGGAGAGCGAGCGCCGATACCAGGTCATGGCCGAGGCCTCCCCCGTGGGCATCGTCCGCGTGGACACCGACGGCCTCTGCTGCCACGTCAACAAGCGGTGGCGGGAGATCACGGGCCTGACGCCGATCCAGGCCCTGGGCCGGCTCTGGTACGAGGCCGTGCATCCGGACGACCGGGAGGCCATCGCCGAAAGATGGAACTCCGCCGTGGCCAAGGGCCGGGGCTTCAAGGGCGAATGCCGGATCAAGAGCGACGGCGGCAAGACCTTCTGGGTCTTCGTCCAGGGCGAGCCGATCTTCGACCAGTCGGGCCGTCTCGAGGGATACATCGCCACCGTGACGGACATCAGCCGGCGCAAGCGCAGCGAGGAGGAGATCCGCCAGCTCGCCTACTACGACTCGTTGACCAGGCTGCCCAACCGCAGCTTCTTCCTGGAACAGCTGGAGCGGGCCCTGGCCGCGGCCCGTCGGGCCCAGCGCCGGGTGGCCGTCCTGTTCTGCGACCTGGACAACTTCAAGGACATCAACGACACCCTGGGGCACGACTTCGGCGACCTGCTGCTGAAGTCCATCGGCGACCGGCTCAGCGCCTCCATCCGGCGGGGGGACACCCTCAGCCGCCTGGGCGGGGACGAGTTCGTGCTGCTGCTGCCCTGGGTGACGACCGACGGCGAGATCCTGGCCGTGGTGCGCAAGATCAAGGACGCCATGACCGCACCCTTCATGCTGAACGGCCACGAGGTCTTCACCTCCACCAGCATCGGCATCGCCGTCTTCCCCGAGGACGGGAAGGACGTCCAGACCCTCCTGAAGCACGCCGACACCGCGATGTACGCGGCCAAGGGCCGGGGACGCAACCGCTACCAGTTCTTCAGCGAGGACATGAACCGCCGCACCCTCAACCGCCTCCGGCTGGAGAACGGCCTGCGGCAGGCGGTCGACCGGAATGAACTGACGCTGGTCTGGCAACCCCAGTACAACCTGGAATCCGGGGCGCTGGTGGGTGTGGAGGCCCTGCTGCGCTGGGAGTCGCCGGACCTGGGCCGGGTCCCGCCGGGCACCTTCATCCCCCTGGCGGAGGAGACGGGCCTGATCCACGGGATCGGCGCCTGGGTTCTGCGCGAGGCCTGCCTGCAGGCCCGCCGCTGGCGGGACCAGGGCAAGCAGCCGGTCCGGGTGGCCGTCAACCTGTCCGGCAAGCAGTTCCTCGAACCCGGGCTCCAGGACCTGGTGGGCAAGATCCTCGCCGAGACCGGCCTGGCCCCGGAAGCCCTGGAACTGGAGATCACCGAGAGCGTCCTGATGCGCGACGCCCAGGTGGCCCAGCGGACCCTGAACAGCCTGAGCCGGGACGGCATCCAGCTGGCCATCGACGACTTCGGAACCGGCTATTCCTCGCTCCTGTATCTCAAGAACTACCCCGTGAACCGGATCAAGATCGCCCGGGAGTTCATCCGCGACATCACGACCGAACCCAACGACGCGGCCATCGCCGAGACGGTCATCGCCATGGCCCGCAGCCTGTCCATGAACGCCCTGGCCGAGGGGGTCGAGACCCGCGAGCAGGCGGACTTCCTGCGGCGGCTCGGCTGCCCCGAGGTCCAGGGTTTCTACTTCGGGAAGCCGATGAGCGCCGATGAGTTCGGCGCCCTGATGCCCTGAGGGCTTCGCTCAGAAATCCAGCCCCAGTCCCACCGGCAGGTGATGCAGGCTGCCGAAGGTGATGCCTCCGGAAAGGTGGTCTTCCTGGTCCAGGGCGGCGAAGAATCCCGGCCGCAAGGGGCCCAGGCGCACCAGGCCGGGGTAGAGGTTCAGGCGATAGGCGTAGTCCTTGGTGCGGGCGAACTGGAGGCCGACGAGCAGGCTGTTGTTCCGGTCGTAGAAGACGCCCCCGGACACGGCCAGATCCACGGTCTTGGCCAGCTCGTCGATGTCCAGCAGGTTCTTGGCGATCAGGCCGACCCCGAAGGACAGACAGCGGCCCTGGGAATCGGTGAACGACAGGCCCAGCTCGGCGTGGGTGCCCCAGTGGTAGAAGAGGCTGCGGCTGCCGGCCCGGTTCAGGTGGTACTTCATGACGTAGTTCTGGCCGTTGTTCTGGAATTCGCCGGTTTCCGGATTGATGGTCGGCTGGTACGACCAGTCGTTCATGTGGAGCTTGGTGGCGAAGAACCGGGCCACCCATTCCTTGTTGAACAGCCAGACGCCCGCGGTGTTGAAGATCCAGAAGTCCGCCACCGGATCCACGCTGGGACCGAGCCGGTCGTTGTTCTCGACCACCTCGTTGAGGAAGTGGTAGACGAAGATGGTGCCCCCCGCCCACAGGCCGCTGTGGCTGCGGCCGTGGTAGCGGTAGTACTCCTCCATCACCCGGTAGCTCATCCCGCCGCCGAGCAGGTGGTTCATGTAATTGGGCCAGTACTGCGCCTGCCCCCGGTTCACCGAGATGGGGATGACCTCCCGGGTCAGGAAGTCCCACAGCCCGTCCTCGCCTATGGACCACCAGGGGCGGACCAGGTTGTCCGCCACGTTGCGCATGCCGCGGCCGTACATGACCTTGGCCGGCCGGTTGTCCCGGTTCTCGATCTGCATGATGCCGAAGCCGCCGTTGAGGATCAGCCGCAGGGGATGCACGAGGGACTGGGATCCGTAGTCGAGTCCGTGATAGTAGTAATACGTGCCCGGTCGGCCGGCGAGGGTGTCGGGAAGGGAGCCCCGGGGCGGGGGCGGGGATGCGTTCGGGGCCTCCTGCGCCAGGAGATCGCACGCGCCGAGCAGGGCCGCCGTGACCAGGCCCAGGATGATCCCCGTTGTCATTCCCGTCGTCCTGGTCATACGAGATCGACGATGGAACCGAAGTCCGGGTCGAACATGCGCTTGTAGATGCGGCTGGCGAAGCCGTCGGTCATCCCCGCCAGGTAGTCGCAGATGATGCGGGCCCGCTGGGCCTCGCCGCCGCAACCGGCCATCTCGGCCTCGAAATCGGCCGAAAGCAGGGGGTGACCAGCGGCGCCGGGGGAGAGGTAGTTGTCCTTCAGGGCTCCGAACAGGCGCTCGAGCATCCAGCCCCCCTTGAACTCCAGCTGGCAGACCTGGGGCGAGCGGAACACGACGTTCCTGGCCAGCCGGGCGTACAGATCCTGCTCCCGGCGCACCTGCGGATCGATCTCCATCCCGAACCGGTACCGGTTGGTCGCATCGCTCATGAAGTTGTCGCGCTCGACGAGCCGGCAGGCCTCGACGAAGGTCCCGATCTTGCGGTTCATGGCCCGCTCGAGGTTGCCGGCGGCGATGGCGGCGGTCAGATCCTCGAGCCAGCGCTGCTCGTCGGCGTCCAGATCCTGCCGTCCCGCCCACCGCTGGACGCTGCCGATGGTGACGAAGCCGGCGTTGGCGCTGTCCACCAGGTCGTTCAGGGAGTAGGCGGTGTCGTCCGCCCAGTCCATGATCTGGCACTCGAGGCTGCGGAAGCCGTTGCGCACCTTGCCGGGGGTCAGTTCGGCGGGCAGGCCGCGTCCCCCGAACACGAAGTCCAGGTACCGGACCTGCTCGTCGTAGAGGAAGTGCTTGCGCGGCCGGTCCCATTCCCGGAACAGGGTCTTGTACTTCAGGACGCCGTCGATGAAGGCGCGGGTGGGATTCATGCCCCGCCGGCTGCCGCCGCTGGTGAAGATGATCTCGGTGATCAGGCGCAGGGTCTGGGCGTTGCCCTCGAATCCCCCGTAGGGCAGCATCAGCCGGTGCAGGGTTCCCTCCCCGGCGTGGCCGAAGGGGGGATGCCCGATGTCGTGGGCCAGGGCGGTGGCCTCGACCAGGGCCAGGTCGATGTGGAAGTCGTCGGTCAGCAGCCCGCTGGCGCGGTTCAGGAAGCGGGCGATGGAGCCCGCGATCTGGGCCACCTCGATGGAGTGCGTCAGCCGGGTGCGGTAGAAGTCGTACTCGCCGGACAGGAAGACCTGGGTCTTGGACTGCAGGCGCCGGAAGGCGGCGTTGTGGATCAGCCGGTCGCGCCCGCGCTCGAACGGGCTGCGGTAGTCCGCCGTCCGGGGTTCGAGCTCTTCCTTGTCGAATTCGTTGTAGAATCCATTGGTCATGAGGAATCGCTTTCAGCCTGCCCGGCGCCGGCGGACGGCCTCGTAGAGGATGATCGCCGCCGAGGTGGACACGTTCAGGGAATCGCCGCGGCCGAGCATGGGGATGGTGACCCGCAGGTCGGCGGCCGCGAGGGATTCCGGACTCAGACCGTCGTGTTCCGTCCCCAGAATAATAGCTGCCGGACCGGCCAGATCAACCCCGTCCCAGGGTCGGCCGCCTTCGGGGGAGGCGGCGATCAGGCGGATGCCCCGGGACTTCAACCACCGGATGGCCTCGCCGGTGGTCGCCTGGACGGTGGGCATGGTGAAGCAGGCGCCCCGGGAAGCCCGCAGGGCGTTGGGGTTGAAGGGGTCCGTCCCGCCGCCGCAGACGATGACGCCGTCGGCGCCGGCCCCGTCGGCGACCCGCTGGACCGCGCCCAGGTTGCCGGGCTTCTCCACCCCTTCGAGCACGACCAGCAGGGGGGGGCCGCCTCTTGCCGGAACCAGATCCTCCAGCCCGGGCTTGACCTGCCCGGCCAGCACCAGCAGGCCGTCCGAGTCCTCGCGGTACGCGGCCTTGGCCATCACCGGGGCGGTGACCTCGAAGTGTTGCAGACCCGGATCGGCGAGCAGGGCCTCGAGCAGATCCCGGTCGGAGCCGGGCACCATCCCGGGGCAGAAGAAGAGGGTCTGCAGGGGGTACCGGGCCGCGAGGGCCCGGCGGATGACCAGGGCGTCCTCGATGATGACCAGGCCCCGGCGGTCCCGCTCCCGCCGCTTGCGCAGCCTCACCAGCTCCTTGATGCGGTCGTTGGTCAGGCTGGTGATCTTCTGGACCGGGGGATTCATGACGCTCCGCCCTGGCCGCACACCGCCGCGATCCCCGCGGGCAGGGGCACGATCCGGCGCTGCCGGTAGTCGAAGCAGACCATGCCCGTCTCGACCAGGGCGATCGTCTTGCCGTCGCCGGTCCGGCGCAGCCGGTGGAAGAGACGGAATCCGCAGCGCCCGGGTTCGCCGGCCGCGCAATCGACGTCCAGCTCGTCGCCGGCGAAGGCCTCCTCCTTGAAGACGATCGCGGCGTCGCCCATGATCAGGCTCACTCCTGCGCAATCCAGTTCCGTCCACCCGTGATGGGCGAGGAAGGCGACCCTGGCCTCGTGCACGAGGGTCAGGATGCGGTCGTTGCCCAGGTGGCCGCCGTAGTTCAGGTCCGTGGTCCGGACCGTCAGTCGCAGGGAAAACGGGTAGGCCGCAAGGTCATGGAGCCGCAGGTGGGGCATGGTCACTCCTGGTCGGTTGGTTCAGCCGATGAGCACCCCGGCGATGGTCGCGGTCAGCCAGGACGCCAGGGCCCCGCCGAACATCGCCCGCAGTCCCAGCTGGGCCACCTCGGTGCGGCGCATGGGGGCCACGGTGCCGATGCCGCCGATCTGGATGGCGATGCTGGAGAAGTTGGCGAAGCCGCACAGGGCATAGGTGGCGATGACGACGCTGCGGGGCGACAGCGCGCCGCTCCGGGCGGCGTCCGCCAGCTCGATGTAGCCCACGAACTCGTTGACGGCGATCTTGGTCCCCAGCAGGTTGCCGAAAACCATGGCCTCGGACCAGGGCACGCCCATGATGAAGGCCACCGGGGAGAAGATCCAGCCGAAGATCTGCTGCAGGGACAGTCCGGCGAATCCCAGCCCGTAGTTGACCATGGCCACCAGGGCGATGAACGCCAGCAGCATGGCGCCGACGTTGGCGGCGAGCTTCAGTCCGACCCCGGCGCCGCCCGCGGCGGCGTCCAGCAGGTTGGCGTACTCGCGGGGGATGGTCAGGCTGACGGCCCCCCGGGTGGAGGATTCCTCGGTCTCGGGCAGGATGATCTTGGCGATCACCAGGGCGGCCGGCGCGCTCATCACGCTGGCGGCCAGCAGGTGGCCGGCGTCGATGCCGAAGCGCACGTAGGCGGCCATCACGCCGCCGGCCACGGTGGCGAACCCGCCCACCATGACGGCGTTGATCTCGCTGCGGGTCATGGTCGGCAGATAGGGCCGCACGACGAAGGGAGCCTCGGTCTGCCCCACGAAGATGTTGGCGGCGCAGGAGAGGGTCTCGCTGCCGCTGGTGCCCATGGTCTTGCGCATGACCCAGGCGACGCCCTGGATGAGCCGCTGCATCACGCCCATGTGGTAGAGCAGGGCCATGAGGCTGGAGAAGAAGATGATCGTGGGCAGGATGTGGATGACGAAGATCGTTCCCAGGGGCACCAGCTGCCCGGTGACGGAGTTGGTGACCTGGATGTAGCCCTGCTCGGGGCCGATGAAGGTGACCATGTCCTCGCTGGTCCGGTAGAGGTTGCCCCACATGAACGAGGCCCCGGCGTCGGTGAAACCCAGGATCCTGGTGACGACATTGCGGGCCGCGCCGAAGATCGCCACGCCCCAGGGGGTGCGCAGCAGGGTGACGGCCAGGATACCCTGGAGCCCGATGCCCCACAGGACGATGCGCCAGGGGAAGAGGCGGCGGTTGCTGCTCACCAGCCAGGCGGCCGCCAGCAGGACGGGGATGCCGAGCAGAGAGATGGAATTTTCCAAGGGGTCCTCCCGGAGGGTTGCCTGCGTATCGCCGATCCCCAATACTGCGCCAAGGACGGCTTTCGGTCCAGGGGGAAAGGCCCCAGGAGACCGGGTTCGCCCGCGGATTGACAGCCCCCCGGGCGACGGGTATCTTACGCCCATGCTGGAATCCGACGTCAACCCGCTTCCTCCCGTGATCATCGGCATCGCCGGCGGCTCAGGCTCCGGCAAGACGACGGTCGCCCTGCGCGTGCGGGAGGAATGTCCCGGGAAGACCATCCGCATCATCCATCACGATTCCTACTATCTGGACAACGGGCACCTGCCTCTCGAGGAGCGGGCGAAGATCAACTACGATCATCCCAACGCCTTCGAGACGTCCCTGCTCGTCAGCCACATCGAGGATCTCAGGGCCGGCCGCGGCGTCATGATCCCCCAGTACGACTACGCCACCCACAGCCGGAAGCGGGAGACGAAGCTCCTCGATCCTCCCGACATCCTCTTCGTGGAGGGGATCCTGGTCCTCGAAAGTCCCGGGCTGCGGGATCTGATGGACATCCGGCTCTACGTGGACGTGGATGCGGACGAGCGGGTGCTTCGTAGGCTGAAGCGGGACACCCGCGAGCGCGGCCGGACCGTCGAGTCGGTGATCGACCAGTACCTGAACGTGGTGCGGCCGATGCACCTGCAGTTCGTGGAGCCCAGCAAGCGCCACGCCCACATCATCATCCCCGAAGGGGGACACAACCAGGTGGCCATCGACCTGATCGCCACCAAGATCCTGAACATCATCCGCGAGCGCGACCGGCTCCGGGCCCTGGACCGGGAGGTCCGTCTGGCCCGATCGGCCGCGTTGCAGGATGACCAGCCCAGGCCCCAGGCCTGATCCCGCGGGAGGCTGTCGTGACCTTCGACGACCAGGAATACCTGAGGCGCTACCCCTTCATCGACCGCGTGCTCATCTCCAGCGAGGAGATCCAGAAGCGCATCCGCCAGATGGGCAACGAGATCAGCCGGGCCTACGAGGGGTCGACGCCCATCTTCGTCTGCATCCTCAAGGGGGCCTACCCGTTCCTGGCCGACCTGACCCGCTGCGTGTCCGTCGATCACGAGGTCGACTTCATGGCCGTCAGCTCCTACGACGGCGGCACCCAGAGCACGGGGGTGGTGAAGATCGAGAAGGACCTGAAGTCCAACATCACCAACCGCGACGTCATCCTGGTCGAGGACATCATCGACACCGGCCTGACCATCGCCCACCTGATGGAGTTGCTGGGCACGCGCAACCCGCGCAGCATCCGGGTGGCCACCCTGCTGGACAAGAAGCCGGCCCGCAAGAAGGAAGTCCCCCTGCACTACGTGGGCTTCGAGATCCCCAAGGAGTTCGTCATCGGCTACGGCCTGGACTATGACGAGAAGTACAGGAACCTGCCGTTCATCGGCATCATGAAGGCTTGAGATCATGATCGATTCCAGGGAAACCGCGGGCGGATCCGGCATGTTCCGCGAGGGACTGACCTTCGACGACGTGCTGCTGGTGCCGGGATATTCCGAGGTCATTCCCAAGGACATCGACACCTCCACCCGGGTGGCCGTGGGCATCGACCTGCAGATCCCCTTCCTTTCGGCGGCCATGGACACGGTCACCGAGTCCGAGA